>JACPDG010000089.1:12707-23198 GCA_016184125.1 Candidatus Rokuibacteriota bacterium
TCGCACGCGTATGCCCCTGCTGCCCGGCGAGGCGCCGTCACCGCTCCAGCGGACGCTGATCGCCGCTGACTCGGGCAACGGGGTGGCCATCGTGCTCGATCCCGCGCGGCTGAGCGTCGACCATCTCTCGTCGAGCCACGGGACCCGGACCTCCAGGAGTTGGCCCTCGCGCGCCTCGAGCAGCTCGGTCTCCGGCGCTCCGCCCCCTGAGCCTTCAGACGGTCACGATCCACCCTCCAGACCGGACTTGCCCCCCACCCGTCCCACCTCCGGGTCCTCCGGGGCGGGCTCGGTCCGGACGACAGGGCCTTTCCCACGACTATCCTCCGCGATCCTTACGATCCCTTGAGCGCGCCGCCCGCCTCCTGCGCCACGCGGACCCGCATGACCTGCAGCACCAGGACGGACAGGACCGCCGCCAAGCCGGCCAGGTCCGTGTAGAGCTCGGGGGTGATGAGGCCGAACGAGCCCAGCAGCAGCAGGGCCCGCTCCAGCCATGTCGCCCGCGCCACGAGGAACCCGAAGAGGGCCGCGGCCATGGCCACGGTGCCCAGGGCGGCCGTGGCCGCCACCGTCAGGATCTGGAGGACGGGGCCGTGCATGAGCAGCCCCTGGTTGTACACGAAGCCGTAGGCCACGAGGAAGGACGGCAGCGTGATCCCGAAGGCCACCCAGCCGGTCTCCCACACCGAGGCCTCCGCGATGCCGGCCGCCGCGTAGGCCGCCAGGGCCACCGGCGGCGTGACCATGGAGAGGCAGGCGAAGTAGAAGACGAACATGTGCGCGGCCATCTCGGGGACGCCCAGCTTGACCAGGGCTGGGGCCATCAACACGGCCGTGAGGATGTAGGCCGAGGTGGTGGGCATCCCCATGCCGAGGACCAGACAGATGGCCATGGTGAGGGCAAGGGTGGTGAAGAGGTAGCCGCCCCCGAGGGCTAGCAGGAGGCTGGTGAACTTCAGGCCGAGCCCGCTCTGCACGATGGTCCCGACGATGATGCCTGCCGCCGCGCAGGGGACGGCCACCGGGATGGTCTTCTCGGCGCCGCCCCGCAGGGCCAGGAGGATCTCGCGCCAGCCCATCCGGGTGGCCCGGCGTACCCAACTGACCACCACTGCCGCGGCCGCGGCCCGGACCGCGGCGGTGGTGGGCGAGTACCCGGCAAGGATCTGCCAGACCAGCACGCCCAGGGGGATCAGCAGGTGAACGCGCTGCCACATCTCCTGGCGAAACTGCCGCACCTCTGCCTTGGTCATCCCGATGAGCCCGTCGCGGACCGCCACGAGGTGCACCACGGAGAACACCGCCAGGTAGTAGAGGAGGGCAGGGATGATGGCCGCCTTGACGACGGCCAGGTAGGGAACGCGCATCATGTCGGCCATGACGAAGGCGGCGGCGCCCATCACCGGCGGCATGATCTGGCCCCCGGTGGAGGACACCGCCTCGATGGCCCCGGCCACGCGGGAGTGATAGCCCGCCCGCTTCATGAGGGGGATGGTGAACGTCCCGTCCACCATCACGTTGGCCACGGCGCTGCCGCTGATGGTGCCGAAGAGGCTGCTGGAGACCACCGAGATCTTGGCCGGCCCCCCCCGCACCCGGCCGCTCAGCGAGGTGGCCAGGTCCACGAAGAGCTTTGCGCCCCCCGAGGCCTCCAGGGCAGCCGAGAACAGGATGAAGTAGAAGATGATGTCGGCCGAGACCCCCGTGGGCACGCCCAGGAGCCCCTCCATGGTCAGGAAGTTCACCTCCACGAAGGTGGTCAGCGGGATCCCCCGGTGCCCCAAGGCTCCGGGGAGCCAGGGGCCGACGAACCCGTAGACGATGAAGGCCACCGTGACGAGGGCGAGGGCCGCCCCCAGGATCCGGCGGGTTACCTCCAGCACCAGGAGGACCAGGGATACGCCCAGCAGGATGTCCGCCGCCCGCACCTCGTCCACGAAGGGCGTGCGGGTGACGATCCGGTGGTAGTCGAGAAACACGTAGAGGACGACTCCGACGCACACCGCCACGGCGACCCCGGAGAAGAGGGTGAAGCGGCCCGGGCGCGTCTCCTCGTGCCCTGCGCGCACGTGGAGGGATGCCAGGGCCAGGGCGAACGCCACGTGGAGGACGCGGACCTTGAAGGGATCCTCCAGGGCCAGCACCCCCACATAGATCTGGTAGAGGGACCAGCTGACGGCGGTGAGCCCGGCCAGCCAGGCCGCGACCCGCAGGACGGCGGACCCGCGGCCCGGCGCGGTTTTCTCCTCCGTCACCGCCGCAGGGACGGGGGGACGCTCATGAGCGGCGGCCTACTTCATCCACCCTTTCTCGCGGTAGTATCTCTCGGCCCCCGGGTGGAGGGGGAGCCCGACCAGCTCCGGCTTCCAGGCCGCCGCCGGGTCGAACTTGGCGAGCCCTTTGTGCGCCGCCACCAGCGCCTCCTTGTTATCGGCGATGGCCTTGGTCACCGTATAGACCAGCGTCTCCGGGACGTCCCGGCGGGTGATGAAGACGGTGGGGTAGCCCACGGTCGCGACGTCCCGATCCATCCCACGGAACATGCCGGCGGGCATGGTCTGGGGCTCATAGTTGAGCTTCTCGCGCATCTTGGCCACGATATCCGGCGGCAGGGGAAGGAACCGCACCTCGTTCTGGAGCGCGATCTCGGTGATGGAGGGGTGGGCGGGGGTGATCACGGCCATGATGGTGTTCATGCGGCCATCCTTCATGGCCGTGACCATGGTCGGGTAGCCGGTGTGGGCCACGCTGCCCCCGGCCTTCCGGATCTCGTCGTACGTGATGCCGAGCACCTCCAAGAGGTTGCGGGTGCCGTACTCGCCCGCCGTGCCCACGGGAAGAGTCCCCAGGGCTATCTTCCCGCGCTTCTCTTTGAGGTCCGCCAGCGAGGGGATGCCAGCGTCGGCCCGCACCAGGACCGCCAGGTAATAGGTATCCATCCCCCCCGCCACCCCGCGGAGCATGTCCAGCTTCCGGTCGTAGGCGTGCTTGCCCTGGAAGGCCCACTGGTTCGTCAGCGCGAAACTGAAGCCGAAGTTCGCCTTTCCCTGCCCGATGAGTTTCGCGTTCCCTACGCCGCCCGCCTGGGGGAGCACCTCGACCTTCGACCCGGGAGGGAGGTGCTTTTTCAGGACCTCCGCGATCGCGGCCCCGTAAACGTACCAGGCCGTCCCCGGGCTCAGGGAGGCGATGGTCACCTCCGCCGGCTCCGCGCCCAGCGCCGCCGGGGCTCCCAGCATCGCGCCCACCATGGCCACGAAAAACGCCGCCGCAATCCTCCGCATGGTGTGCCTCCTTTCCGTCCTCGTGGACCCGGCGTGCAGCATGACGATGCCGAAGGCCGCCGTCAAGGCTGGATTCCACCATCGAAGACTCCGGCCCAGGAAGGTGGTGCGCCGGCCTCGTTGACATCGCCGGGAACAGTCGGATAGCGTCGGGCCGGAGTCAGCTCATGTCTGCGATCCACGCGATCGATCTCCTCGTCGCCCACGCGGACTGGCTCATCACCATGGACGACGGTCGCCGGATCTACCGCGACGGCGCGGTGGCGATCCGTGACGGTCGCATCGTCGACGTCGGAAAGTCCGCCGACCTGGTACCGCGGTACGACGCCCGGCGCACCATCGACGCCGCGCATCACGTCGTCACGCCCGGGCTCGTCGACAGCCACATCCACACGGCGTTTCACCTGAGCCGCGGCCTGGCCGACGAGGTGAGCAGTCAGAAGTTCCTGTTCGAGCGGATGTACCCGTACGAGGGGCTGCTCGGCGAGGACGAGTCGTACTGGAGCGCGGCGCTGTGCGTGCTCGAGCTGCTGCGCAACGGCGTCACCACCTTCGTCGACCCCGGCAACTACCTGCCGCACGTGAGCGTGCGGGTCGCGGGCGAGGCCGGGGTGCGATGCGTCATGTCGCGGAGCACGCTCGACGTCGCGCGGTCCGCCTTCGGGAAGCTTCCGGACGCGTTCATGGAGACGACGGAGCAGTGCCTGGAGCGGAGCGAGCGGTTCGTCCAGGAGTGGCACGGCGCGTTCGACGGGCGCGTCCGGGCCTGGTTCCAGTTCCGTGGCGTGAACAACGCCACCGACGCGCTGATCACGGGGTTGAAGGACCTGGCGGACCGTTACGGCGTCGGGGTGCAGACGCACGCGTGCTTCGCGAAGGAGACGATGGAGGCGTCGCTGAGCGGTCACGGGGTGCCCGAGGTCGAGCGGCTGGCGCGGCTCGGCGTGCTGGACCGGAACGTGCTCCTCGTGCACGGCGGCTGGTTCACGCCGCGCGAGGTGAAGCTCGTCGTCGACGCGGACGCCCGCGTCGTCTGCTCGCCGAGCTCGAGCATGCACAACGGCTACGGCACGCTGGCGCTCGGCAAGATCCCCGAGCTGCTCGAGCTCGGCGTGACGGTCGGGCTCGGCTCCGACCACGCCTCGTCGGGCATCGTGGATCTCTTGCAGGAGATGTTCCTCGCCAGCGCCGGGTACAAGGAGACGCGGCTCTCGAGCACCGTGATGCCGCCCGAGCGGGCGCTGGAGATGGCGACCGTGAACGGCGCCCGGTGCGCGCTGTGGGACGACGAGATCGGGAGCCTGACGACCGGCAGGCGCGCCGACCTCGTGCTGTTCGACACGCGGCGCGCGCAGTGGCAGCCGCTCTACAACCCCGTGGCGAACCTGGTGTACAGCGCCAACGGCGCGAGCACGGACGTCGTCATCGTGGGGGGCGTGGTCCTGGTCGACCAGGGGCGCGTGCTCTCGATGGACGAGGACCGCGTGTACGCGGAAGTGAGCCGGTTGATGCCGGGGATCCTGAGCAAGACCGGCCTCGCCGAGAAGGTCCGGCCCCGGTGGCCGATCCTCTAGGGCCCGCGCTCCCGGGCTCGCCCGGCCGACGTCATGGGGGGCCTCGAAGGGCCCCCCAAGCCCCCGTGTCGGCTCGGGAGCGGCCCGGGGAACCCGGGCCGCTCCTCGGGGACGCGGGTGGTTCATACACTTCGAGACGAGGTGTCGCTGATGCGAATTCGCGTGCGGCTCAACGGCAGGACGGTCGAGCACGACGTCGAGCCGAGGCTCTTGCTGGTGCACTTCATCCGCCAGGTGGCGCGTCTCACCGGCACGCACGTCGGGTGCGACACCGGCAACTGCGGCGCGTGCACGGTCCTCGTCGAGGGCAAGGCCGTCAAGTCCTGCCTGATGCTGGCGGTGCAGGCCGACGGCAAGGACATCGTGACGATCGAGGGGCTGGCGAACGGGGGCGGCCTGCACCCCGTGCAGCGCGCGTTCATCGAGAAGTTCGGCGTGCAGTGCGGGTACTGCACGCCGGGCATGATCATGAGCGCCTGTGCGCTGCTCGCCTCCATCCCCTCGCCGAGCGAGTTCGAGGTCCGCGAGGCGCTCGAGGGCAACCTCTGCATGTGCACCGGGTACGAGCAGATCGTGGACGCGATCCTCCACGCCTCCACGCTCGACCGAGGTCATGGGGGGCCGCGACGGGCCCCCCAAGCCCCCCACGGGCGGCTCGGACACGGCCCGGGGGACCCGGGCCGCGCCTCGGGCACGACGGAGGCGGGACATGGGCGATAGCACCCGGCCGCTCGAGTCCGACGGCGTGTTCGTGACGTCCCAGTGGGTCGGCGCGGCGGTGCCGCGGCGCGAGGACGCCCGCACCGTCCAGGGCCAGGCGCGCTACGTCGACGACATCGACATGGACACCGCGCACGTCGCGTTCGTCCGGAGCCCGCACGCGCACGCGCGGATCACGGCGATCGACACCCGCGACGCCGAGGCGTCGCCCGGGGTGCTCGCCGTGATGACCGGGCGGGACGTCGCGGCGGCGACGAACCCCGTGGCTCCCCGCGGCATCACGGCCTCCGTGACCCAGTACGTCATGGCCGTGGACAAGGTCCGGTACGCCGGCGAGCCGGTGGTCGCCGTGGTGGCCGGGACGCAGTACCTCGCCGAGGACGCCGCCGCGCGCGTCCACGTCGACTACGAGCCGCTCCCGCCGGTGGTCGAGATCGAGGAGGCCCTCGCCGAGGGCGCGCCGCTGGTGTTCGAGGAAGCGGGGACGAACGTGCTGCTGCACGACGCGTTCGAGCACGGCGACGTGGCGGGCGCGTTCCGGGGCGCGGACCTGGTCGTGAAGGAGACGTTCCGGATGCCGCGGTTCAGCTCCACCCCGCTCGAGCCCTGGGCGATCATCGCCCAGTGGGACCCGGGCACCGGCGCCTTCGTCGTCTGGTCGAACGACCAGCAGCCGGGGCGGACCGCCATCAACGTCTCGCGGACCCTCCGCGTGCCGATCGACAAGGTCCGCTACATCATTCCCGACAGCGGCGGCGGCTTCGGCATCAAGCTCGCCGTGTGGCCCTACATCGTGATCCTCTGCCTGCTGGCGCGGCGGGCGGGCAAGGCCGTGCGGTGGATCCAGACGCGCTCGGAGCACCTGCTCGCCGGCACCCACACGCCGGAAGCGCTGATCGAGGCGGAGCTGGCGCTCGCGCGCGACGGCCGGTTCCTCGCGATCCGGGTGAACAGCAAGGAGAACGACGGGTCGTTCGTCCACACGGCCGGGATCTATCCCCTGATCAAGTTCGCGGTCATCGTCGGGTGCTACGGCATCCGGGCCACCGCGTTCGAGTTCTCCACCGTCGTCACGAACAAGGCGCCGACCGTGCAGAACCGCGGCGTCGGCAAGCCGGGCATGACGTTCGTGCTCGAGCGGCTCGTCGACCTGGCCGCCCGCGCGCTCGACCTCGACCCCGCCGAGATCCGGCGGCGGAACTTCGTCCGCCCCGAGCAGATGCCGTACACGACGCCCACTGGCGAGGTCTACGAGAGCGGCGACTACCCCGAGTGCCTGCGGCGGGCGCTCGAGCTGGCCGGCTACGACGAGTGGTGCCGGAAGCGGGATGCGCTCCGCGAGGAAGGCCGGTACCTCGGCGTCGGCATCGCCGCCGGCATCGAGCCCGGCACGTCGAACCTCGGGTACTACTACATCTCCCGCGGCCGGCCCGATTTCCTCGGCAGCGTCGAGGGCGCGATGGTCGGCGCGGACTTCGACGGCGGGATCACCGTCGTCACCGGCTCGGTCGACGCCGGTCAGGGACACGCGACGACGGTCGCGCAGGTCGTCGCCGACATGCTGGCGATCCGCCCCGAGCAGGTGTCGATGAGCACCCACTTCGACTCCGCCACCTCGCCGTTCGCCCCGCACTCCGGCACCTACGCGAACCGGTTCAACGACGTCGAGCTCGGCGCCGTCGTCGCGGCGACGAGGAAGCTCAGGGCGAAGATGCTCCGGATCGCTGCGTTCGTGCTGGGCGTCCACGAGCGCTCGCTCGCGCTCCGCGCCGGGACCATCCACGTCGAGGGCGACCCGACGAAGGCGGTGTCCTTCCAGGAGATCGCGGCCTACGCGTACAAGAAGGCGCTGCTGCTGCCCGAGGAGATCGAGCCAGGGCTGCGGGAGATCGCGTACTACCAGAACCGGGCGGCGAAGGTGCCGCGGCGGGAGGAGTTCAACATCCAGCTGACGCACGCGAACGCGGTGCACGTCGTCGTGGCCGAGGTCGACGTGGCGACGGGCTTCGTGACCCTCCCGAAATACGTCATCGTGCACGACTGGGGGCGCCAGCTGAACCCCGGGATCGTCAAGGGGATGGTCATCGGCTCCACGGTCCACGGGATCGGCGCCGCGCTCTACGAGGAGTTCCTCTACTCGCCGGACGGCCAGCTGCTCACGGGAACGTTCATGGACTACCTCAAGCCGGTCGCGCTCACGGTGCCGCGGTTCGACCTGGGCGAGATGGAGTCGCCGTGTCCGACCAGCCCGCTGGGCACGAAGGCGGTCGGCGAGGGGGGCGCGATCACGTCGCTGCCCGCGATCGCGAACGCCGTCGAGGACGCGCTGAGGCCGTTCGGCGTCACGGTGACGTCGTTGCCGATCACCCCGGAGAAGACGCTGCGCGCCATCCGGGGCGCGAGGGTGATCTGACATCATGGGGGGACTATCGAAGCCCCCCAAGCCCCCCGCGCTCGCACGCGCCCCGGGGCACCCGGGGCGCGGCTCGGGAACGCGATCGGTTCACGGGCTCTGTGGGCATGGCGGAGACATCGAGGGGGAAGCGCGCATGACGCCCGAGCGGTTCGAGTACGTGGCCCCGGCATCCCTGGACGAGGCGACCTCGACGCTGAGGGATCTCGGCGACGAGGCGAAGGTCATGGCGGGGGGCCAGAGCCTGCTGAGCCTCATGAAGCTCCGCCTCGCCAGCCCGCGGTACGTCGTCGACCTCGGCCGCGTCCCGGCCCTGAACTACATCCGTGACGAGGGCGACGCGATCGCGATCGGCGCGCTGGTGACCTATGCCGAGCTCAAGGCCTCGGCCCTGCTGCGCGAGAGGTGCGCGCTGCTGCCCCGGGCGGCGTCCGTCGTCGGTGACGTGCAGGTCCGCAACCGCGGGACCATCGGCGGCGCGCTCGCCCACGCCGACCCGGCGGGGGACCTGTGCGCGGCCGTGCTCGCGCTGGACGCACGGCTCAAGCTCGTCAGCACGCGGGGCGAGCGGTGGGTCTGGGCCGGGGAGTTCTTCCTCGGCATGTATGCGTCCGTGCTCGAGCCCGACGAGGTGCTGGCGGAGATCCGTGTCCCGGCGATCGCCGGCTGGCGGTGCGCGTACCTGAAGGCGGCGCGCCGGCCGTCCGACTTCGCGCTGGTCGGCGTGGCCGTGCGGTGCCGGATCGACGGCCGCGCCTGCGCCGACCTCGCGATGGCGATCACGGGGGTGAGCGACCGGGTGTTCCGCGCGCGATCGGTCGAGGAAGCGCTGAACGGCCGTGAGCTCGAGACGGCACTGATCGAGGAGACGGCCTCGCGGTCGATGGACGGCGTCGACGTGTCCGGCGACATCCACGCGTCCAGCGAGTACCGCACGCACCTGGCTCGAGTCTACGTCTCGCGCGCGATCCGAGCGGTCGGGGCCATTTCGGGGCCCCCCACGCCGTCAGTCTAGCGAGGGCACGTTCATGGCGTATCGCGAGAAGCTCACGTGGGACGGGGGCAAGGAAGTCGTCATCACGCGGCAGACGGTTCCCGTCGACGTCGTCAGGGTCGAGGGGACCGACGTCGACCTGGTCCGGCTCAGCGTGCACGATCCGAAGCTCCTGCCGACGAACTACGCCGACGCGGAAGGCACCCCGCTGCCGCTGCTCGGCAGCGACGGCTTCCGGCTCGACCTGTCCCGGCGAACGAAGCAGCCGATGGGGTTCTGGCACCGGAACATGGACTACGACGAGATCATCATCTGCGTCCAGGGTGGGATGACCTGGGAGACCGAGCTCGGCACCGTCACGATCCGGCCCGGTGACATGGTCGTGCTGCCGCGGGGCGTGGCGCACCGGGCCATCCCGCCGGACGGGTCGGAGTCCGAGAACGTGCTGATCGAGCTGAAGGTGCGCGGCAACGTGAAGCCGCTCGGCACCGCCGTGGAGGTGGTGCGAAACGCCCGGGGGGCTGCGCCTGCGCCGGACCGGTGATCGATGGAGATCATCGACGTTCACGCGCACTTCGTCCCCGGCGGTCTCGCCGCCCACCTCGAGGGACGATCGCGGCCGTGTCCGAACGTGGGCGCCCGCCGGCTGGCCGACGGTCGGGTCGCGTTCACGTTTCCCGGCATGCCGCCGACGCGGCCGATGCCCGACGCCCTCACCGACACGAAGCGGGCGATGGCGTGGCTCGACCAGGCGGGAATCGACCGCCACATCGCCAGCGTGTGGTCCGATCTGTTCGGGTACTCGCTGTCCGGGGAGGAGGGAGCGGCCTGGTGCCGCCTGGTGAACGAGGAGATGATGCGCGCGATCAGCGGACTCGACCGCATCGCCGCGATGGCGACCGTCCCGATCCAGAGCGGGCGCCACGCGGTCCAGGAGCTCCAGGCGGCGAAGGAGCTCGGATACTGCGGCGTGACGGTCGGGACGGGGGCGCCGGGGAGAGAGCTGGACGACAAGGACCTGGAGGTCTTCTGGGAGGCCGCCGGGGCGCTGCGGATGCCGGTGTTCATCCATCCGCTCTACCTGTACGGTGAGCGGCGCCTGGAGAACTACGGGCTGGCCAACGCCGTCGGCAGGCTGAACGACACGACGATCGCGGTGTCGCGCCTGCTCTTCGCCGGCGTCCCGGTCCGCCGCGCCGACCTGGCCCTCGTCGTCGCGCACGGCGGCGGCGGCGTGCCGTATGCGCTGGGACGGTTGAAGCGCAACCACGCGCTCGCCCCGGAAAGCCTGGCCGATCCCGCCACCGGCTTCCAGCGGCTCTACTTCGACACCGTCGTGTTCGAACCCGCGGCGCTCGGCTACCTGCTCGCCCTCGCCGGTGCGGATCACGTCATGCTGGGGTCCGACTACCCCTTTCCGATCCAGGATCCCCAGCCCCTGCGCGTCGTCCGCGAAGCGGTTGCCGGCGACGACCGGGCCGCCGACGCGATCCTCGGAGGCAA
>JACPDG010000090.1 GCA_016184125.1 Candidatus Rokuibacteriota bacterium
TGCTGTCCGACGTTCGCGCCGGCACGCCGGCGGGGACCGACGAGAGGGAGGGCGGCGACGCGGCCGTCGCGTTTCTCTGCGCGCGCGGTGATGGGGACGCGCCGGTGGTCGCGGAGCTCCTCGCGTTCGCGTCGGCCACGGGCGAGTTCCTCGACCGGTGGCGCCTGCCCGGTGAGTCGAGCTCACGGCAGTGGGAGGAGCGCTTCGGCGAGTCGGTCTACGTCCAGCTCGGCGACGCGGCGATGAAGGACGCGCTCAAGCACGCGGGCGTGACCGTGGACGCGATCGATCGCCTCATCGTCGCAGGCCCGCATGCGCGCGCGGTGAAGCGGCTCGCCGGTGCGGTCGGCGTCAAGAAGAGCGCGCTCGCCGATGACCTCACCGGCGCCATCGGGAACACCGGCGCCGCGCACGCGGGTCTGCTCCTTGCCGACGCGCTCGACGGCGCCGCACCCGATCAGCTGATCGCGGTCGTCTCGCTCGCCGACGGTGCGGACGTCATGCTGTGGCGGACGACCGGGGCGGTCACGTCGCGGCGCGCGGCGACCACGGTCGCCGAGCAGGTGACGGGTGGCCGGGCCATCACGTACCCCACGTTCCTCACGTGGCGCGGGTTCCTGCCTCGCGAGCCTCCGCGACGTCCGGACCCCGAGCGGCCGGCCGCGCCCCCGTCGTTCCGCGCCGAGGCGTGGAAGTTCGCGTTCATCGGCAGCCGGTGCCAGGCGTGCGGGGCGCGGCACGTCCCGCCGCAGCGCGTCTGCGTGAAGTGCCACGCCGTGGACCGGATGACGCCCGAGCGCGTGGCCGACGTGCCCGCGACGATCGCGACGTTCACGGTCGATCGCCTCGCGTACTCGCTCTCGCCGCCGGTCGTCGTCGCGGTCATCGACTTCGACGGCGGCGGCCGGTTCCAGTGCGAGATGACCGACGTCGATCCGGCCGCCATCAAGATCGGCGACCGCGTGGAGATGACGTTCCGGCGGCTCTTCACCGCCGGCGGCGTGCACAATTACTTCTGGAAAGCGCGACCAGCGCGCCTTAAGTAGACGTTCCACCGAGACCTCGCCAAGGCTCAGCGTGCGGCGATTCAGAATGGTATTCTCCGCATAACGTGCGGTGTACCTTGCCAGAGCGGCGAATCTGGCTTACGATCTCCGCAGATGGAGCGGAGAACGTACATTCACGAACTGGAGAACTGGCCGAAGTTTCGCTGGGACACGGACCGCCTGGTGGAGCCGCTGGCGACCGTCCGCCACTGGCAGGGCCGCCTGATCGGCTGCATGGAAGCGCTCGGGTTCGACCTCCGCCAGGAAGCCGTCCTGCGGACCCTGACATCCGACGTCGTCAAGAGCAGCGAGATCGAGGGCGAGAAGCTCGAAGCCGAGCAGGTCAGGTCGTCGATCGCCCGCCGGCTCGGCATGGATGTCGGCGCACTCAAACTCGCCGACCGCCACGTCGAGGGAATCGTCGAGATGATGCTCGACGCCACCGGCCATTACGACCAGGCGCTCACGGCCGAACGCCTCTTCGCTTGGCACGCCGCGCTGTTTCCGACGGGGCGCAGCGGCATGACGAAGATCAGGGTAGGGGCCTGGCGCGACGACGGCACCGGGCCGATGGAAGTTGTCTCCGGGCCGATCGGCAGGGAGCGGGTGCATTTCACGGCATCCCTGGCGGCGCGCCTCGGGCAGGAGATGACCGCCTTTCTGGACTGGTTCAACAGGCCTGCCGATATCGATGAAGTGCTGAAGGCGGGGCTGGGCCATCTGTGGTTTGTGACGATCCATCCGTTTGATGACGGCAACGGACGCATCGCGCGCGCGATCGCCGACATGACGCTGGCCCGCTCCGAAAAAACTTCGCAGCGCTTCTACAGCATGTCGACGCAGATCCGCCAGGAGCGCACGGCGTACTACGACATCCTCGAGCACACGCAGAAAGGGACGATGGACGTCACGCCGTGGATGGAGTGGTTCCTCGGCTGCCTCGGCCGCGCGATCGACGGCGCGCATGAGATTCTCGGCGCCGTCCTCGCCAAGGCACGTTTCTGGGAGAGCGTCCGCGGCATGCCGCTCAACGACCGCCAGAGACTTGTTCTGAACCGCCTGCTCGACGGGTTCGAGGGCAAACTGACCACCTCGAAGTACGCCACGCTCGCGAAGTGCTCACAGGACACGGCCCTGCGCGACATTCTGCCTCTCGTTGAGCGCGGCATCCTCGTCCGCGGTCCGGAAGGCGGCCGGAGCACGAGCTACGCGCTGGCGGAGGCCTATCAGCCGGACGAGGGGCGCACAGAGGGTGGGACAAAGCTGTGAACGACCGCCGCTCGGGATGCGAGGGCGCCGCGGCGCATGACGGCGGTACCGGTTCCGGACCGGAAGGAGGCCGCTCATGGAGTACCACTGCATCACCTGCATCGTCGAGCGGGGCAAGGCGGAGGGCATCGCCGATGAGGCGCTCAGGGCGGGCGCGCATGGCGTGACGATCTACCAGGCGCGCGGCAAGGGCGTGCGCGAACGCCTCAAGTTCGTCGGCCGCTTCATCGATCCCGAGAAGGAAGTCATCCTGATCGTCACGCGGAAGCACGAGACGCAGACGATCTTCGACACCGTCGTGAAGGCCGCGAGGCTCCACGAGCCTGGAAAGGGCTTGGCGTACGTACAGGCGGTCGAGCAGGTCGTTGGCTTCCTCGAGCCGGCGACACCGGCCGGCGCCGCAGACTCACCGGCGCTCTCGTAGCAGCCCGGGTGGGTTTTCCGGCTGCGTGCCATGTAAGATGCTGTCATTCCAAGCATCGCGTAGGGCTAACTTCTTCTGGAACGCTCGACCCTCGAGGGGTACCGCAGGAGGACAGCGCTGATGGCGAGCAAGGGCATCCGCGACCGCGTGGCGATCATCGGCATGGGCTGCACGCCGTTCGGCGAGCACTGGGACAAGAGCGTCGAGGACATGCTCGTGGAGGCGGCCACCGGCGCGATCAATTCCGCCGGCGTCAGCCTCGACATGGTCGACGCGTTCTGGCTCGGCACGCTCTTCTCCGGGCAGAGCGGGCTCACGGCGTCGCGACCGCTCAAGATCGGGTACAAGCCGGTCACCCGCGTCGAGAACTTCTGCGCCACGGGCTCCGAGGCGTTTCGCAATGCGTGCTACGCGGTCGCGTGCGGCGCGTACGACATCGCGATGGCGATCGGGGTCGAGAAGCTCAAGGACTCCGGGTACTCCGGCCTCCCGAATCTGTCCGCGCCGAGCGATGGCACCCAGGCCGGCATGACGGCCCCCGCGATGTTCAGCCTGCTGGCGCCCGCCTACGCGAAGAAGTACGGGGTCGACGAGCAGACGATGAAGGAGGTCATGACGCGGATCGCCTGGAAGAACCACAAGAACGGCGCGCTCAACCCGCGCGCGCAGTTCCGGAAGGAAGTCCCGAAGGAGACGATCGCGTGCTCGCCGCTGATCGCAGGTTCGCTCGGGATCTTCGACTGCTCCGGCGTGTCCGACGGCTCCGCGGCCGCGATCGTCGTGCGTGCCGAGGACGCCCCGAAGTTCCAGAAGAAGCCGCTCTACGTGAAGGCGCTCTCCTTCATCGCCGGTCCTGGCGCCGGCCCGATGGACCCCGACTACGACTACACGACGTTCCCGGAGGTCGTCGCGTCGGCCCAGGACGCGTACGCGCAGGCCGGCATCAAGGACCCGCGCGCCGAGCTGGCGATGGCCGAGGTGCACGACTGCTTCACGCCGACCGAGCTCGTCCTGATGGAGGACCTCGGGTTCGCGGCGCGGGGCACGGCGTGGAAGGAAGTCCTCGCCGGGGCCTTCGATCTCGAGGGCGAGCTCCCGGTGAATCCGGACGGCGGGCTGAAGTCGTTCGGGCACCCGATCGGCGCGTCGGGCCTGCGCATGCTGTTCGAGGCGTGGCTGCAGCTGCGCAGTGAAGCGGGCAAGCGGCAGATCCCGTCGGTCGCGCGCGGGCGGACGCTCGCGCTCACGCACAACCTCGGCGGCGCGCCGGGCGAGTGCGTCTCGTTCGCGGCGGTCGTCGGCTCCGAGCCGAGCGCGTAGGTTCCCACTTCCCTCAGCATCCGCGGACGAAGTTGGGTGGTCGAGGAGCGCCCTGGGTTCCCCGGGGCGCTTCCGAGCGCGGGGGGCGTGGGGGCCATTTCGGGGCCCCCACTTCCCTCAGTCGAGCCCGAGAGCGAAGCGCAACGCGCGGTCGACAGCGCCCAGCTTACCGGCGGCGAGCGCCCCGACGGGTTGAACGAGGGCAGCCTTCGGGATGGTGGTGATCGTGTCGAGGTTCACGACACACGCCTTCGGGAGGCCGTCGTCCGGGCCGAGCGCCACCTCGGTCGGAATACTGCGGACACGTGTCGTGACGGGTGAGACGATCAGGAGCTGGCGGACGGCGTAGGCTTCGTTGCGCGAGAGCAACACCACGGGCCGGCGGCCGGCAGGGTGAGGCAGCTCGGCCCACCAGACCTCGCCGCGCCGCATCACCACTCGTCCATCGAGAGCAAGCGGACCGCGGCGGCTTCGGCGGCCTCGATCTCTCGTCGCGTCTCAGGGCTCCGTCGATAGCCCGCCTCGTACTCGCGGACCAGCTCGGTCCGGTCCTGTTCCGTGAGCCAGTGTCGGAGGGCGTCCTGGACGATTGCGCTCCGACTCTTTCCGCTCCTCTTCCGGATCCGCTCCACGGCTCGCGCCAGGTCTGCAGGCATGCTGATGGCGATCTTGGTGGCGCCCTTTGGCATGGTGACTACTCCTCGACGTCAGCGTGCCTTCCAGTATACGCGGAGTATGACTGGTTCATACCGTGCCCCGGCACGGACGCCCCGTTCAGCGCGCGGGCGGATGTTCGGGTCGGGGCGACGTCGGCCGCGGCAGGTCGTCGTGGAGGATCCTCAGGGCCGGCGTGTCGAGGTCGTCGAACTGACCGGAGCGCGCGGCCCAGACGAAGACGCCGGTGGCGACCGCCGCGAACAGGAGCGCGACCGGCAGCAGGAAGAAGAGCACTTCCATCATGCCTCCGCGACGGGCGCGCGGAACGTCCGCGCGCGGTACGAGCTCACGATCACGGTGAGCGAGCTGAGCGGCATGAGGATGGCGGCGACGAGCGGGTTGAGGACGCCCGTCATCGCGAGCGCGACGCCGGCGACGTTGTAGAGCAGTGAGAAGACCAGATTGCGCCGGACGACGCGCATCGCGCGGTGCGCGCCGTCGAAGAGCTCGGCGATCGGCGTCACGCCCGGGCGGGTGACGAAGACGTCGGCCGCTGCGAGCGCGGCCTCCGCGCCGCCGTGCACCGCGATGCCGACGGACGCGGCCGCGAGCGCCGCGGAATCGTTCACGCCGTCGCCGACCATCACCACCGGGCCCTCGGCGAGCGCGCGGCGCACCGCGCCCAGCTTCTCCTCGGGCGTCACGCCGCCGTGGACGTCGCCGCCGTCCAGCCCGAGGCGACGTCCGGCGCCGGCGACGACCCGGCGATCGTCGCCGGACAGGATGCCGAGACGCCAGCCGCGCTGCCGCAGCCGGGCGAGCGCACCGGCGGCGTCCGGCCGCAGCGGATCACCGAGGGCGGCGACGGCACGCGCGACGCCATCGACCGCGACGACGAGGGGCGTGAGCCCGTCCCGCGTCGCGCCGCCGACCGCCTCTGATATCGCGGGCGGGATCGGGCCGACCACGCCGGCGACGAACGCGGGCGACCCGACGATGACGGTCCGGCCGGCGACGTGTCCCGTCATGCCGCGCCCCGTCGTCTCGATGGCGTCGACCACGCCGGTCGCCGGCGTGCCGAGCGCAGCCACGAGCGCGCGGGCCACGGGATGCGACGACGCCGCCTCGACGGCGGCGACGAGCGGCTTGACATCGTCGTCTCCGGCCCAGTGAACGAGCGTGAACCGCCCGGACGTCAGGGTGCCGGTCTTGTCGAGCCAGAGCCGGCCCGGGTGCGTGAGCTTCTCGATGACGTCGGCGCCCTTGACGAGGAGGCCGGCTCGCGCGGCCTGGCCGATCGCCGCGCTCACCGCGAGCGGCGTCGCGAGGCCGAGCGCGCACGGGCACGTCACGATCAGCAGGGCGACGGCGTGCTCGACGGCCCGCGACGGATCGACGGGGAGCCAGAGGGCCACGGTGAGGCCGGCGAGCAGCAGGACGGCGGCGACGAAGTGGCCGGAGATGCGGTCGGCGAGCTGGACGACCGGCGCGCGCCGCCGTGCGTGTTCCTCGACCAGCTTCATCAGGCGGCCGACGCGCGTGTCCTCGCCGGTGCTGTCCACGAGCACCTCGAGGCGGCCCGAGACGTTGAGCGTGCCCGCGTGCACACGATCGCCGGGGCCGACGTCGACCGGCCGGGACTCGCCGGAGAGCAGCGAGACGTCGAGCGTGGATCGTCCGGAGGCGACGACGCCGTCGGCAGGGAGCGTGTCGCCTGCGCGCACTTCCACGCGGGCGCCGGCCACGAGCGTCTCGATGGGCACGTCGCGGACCGCGTCGCCGTCGATGAGCCGCGCCGAGGCCGGTGCCAGTGACGCGAGCAGCTCGGCCGCGTCCGCGGCAGCCCGCTGCTGGCGGCGTTGCAGGTACCGGCCGACGAGCAGCAGGAAGATCAGCGTGGCGACCGAGTCGAAGTAGACCTCCCCGGCGCCCACGATCGTGCTGGTCGCGCCGTGCAGGAACCCCGCGATCAGCCCGAGGCTGATCGGCAGGTCCATGTGGAGCGTCCGCACGCGCAGCGCCGCCCACGCGCCACGGAAGAAGACGCCGCCGCCCCAGATGACGGACGGGACGGTGATCGCGAGGCTGGCCCAGCGGAACAGCGTCTCGAACTCCGGCTCGATGCCGCTCAGCATGCCGCCGTAGAGCGCGAAGGCGATCCCCATGACGTTGGCGGCGACGGCGCCGGCGAGGCCGATGCGCGCCAGCATCGCGCGGTCTTCGCGCCGCCGCACCTCGAGCGCGCGGAGACCGCGCAGCGGGTGCGGCGGATAGCCGACGCTGTCGAGCAACCGGGCGACGGCCGAGAGCGTCGTGACGCGCGGGTCCCACGCGAGCGACGCGCGCGATCGCGGCAGGTCGAGCCGGATGTCGGCGAGCCCCGGCAGCAGACGCGGCAGGCGTTCGACGAGCCAGACGCACGCGCTGCAGTGCACGCCTTCCAGGTACAGCTCGGTGGTGAGCAGACCGTCCGCCGTGGCGCTGCAGATCCGACCCTGGAAGCCGGGGTCGTCGAGCTCCGCGTACGAGCGGCCGCTCGGCGTCGCCGCCCGGCCCGGGGCCGCCGCCTCGCGCTGGACCGCGTAGTAGCCGTCGAGCCCCGACTCGTGCAGGACGGTCCAGACGGCGCGGCAGCCCGCGCAGCAGAACTGCGCGGCGTCGTTCTCGCCGATCAGCGACGGGGGCACCGCCGCTCCGCAGTGGTCGCACGTGCGCGCGGCCGCGGCCGGCACGCTCTCGGACCGCAGCTCGTCAGTGGCTGGCATGGCGGACCGACTTCATGGGGGGCCCCGAAATGGCCCCCCAAACCCCCCGACGCTCGGACACGGCCCGGGGGACCCGGGCCGTGCCTCGGGCTCGCGTTCGGCCTGGGGGGACCCCGAAATGGCCCCCCAAACCCCCCGACGCTCGGACACGGCCCGGAGGACCCCGGGCCGTGTCTCGGGCTCGCGTTCGGCCTGGGGGGGCCCCGAAATGGCCCCCCAAACCCCCCGACGCTCGCCGGGCCCGGGGTGAACCCGGGCCCGTCTCGACCGCCGCGATGCATCGACGACCTCCGACTCCGCGATCGGCGGCACGGCGTGCGCCGCGCCGTGCGGAACGGCCGTGAGCGCAGAGCCCGTGAGCGAATCCGGTGGTCGAGGAGCGCCACGGCTGTGGCGGGTGCGTCCGCGCGCCCCCCGGGGCGCTCCGAGCGCGGGGGGCTTGGGGGGCTTCGATAGTCCCTCCATGATCACTGTCCGGCCGGCGACCGTGAGCAGTCCGACGACGGTCAGCGCGACGGCGCACGCGACCGGGACGTGACGGCGGAGCGAGCCGGTGAGCGCGCGCGCGCCGGCGCCGACGAGCACCAGCGCCGGCAGCGTGCCAAGCCAGAAGGAGCACATCACGAGCGCGCCGCCGAGCGGCGTGGCGGTCGCGGCGGCGGTGAGCACGAACGCGTAGAGCCAGCCGCACGGCAGGCACGCGGCGAGGACGCCGAGCGCCAGTCCGCGAAGCGCATGCGCGCGCCGCATCGTCGTCGAGGGCGCAGCCGCTGCGAACGTGCGCACGGCATGCGCAAAGAGGCGCGTGGTGCTGCGGGGGACGGCGAAACGCGGGCGCCGCACGCCGCGCGCGTCGAGGAACATGGCGACGCCCGACCCGATGACCGCGATCCCGGCGAGCACGGCTGCCGCGCGTGCGATGCCGGCGAGGTGACCGGCGAGGTCCACGAGCGCACCGACGCTGCCGGCGACGGCGCCGAGCACGACGTACGCGACGAGTCGCCCGAGACTGAAATAGCCGTGCGCCGAGAGTTCGAGCAACAATCGACCGCCGGGACGGTCGATTGTTGCTCGAACTGAGTGGACGGTGCGACGGTCACGGGTACTGCCGGACGCGACCGCCGCCAGGCCGCCACACATCCCGGCGCAGTGCACGCTGCCGAGGAGGCTCGCGGTGAAGACCGAGAGCGCAAGCGCGGTCACGGCTGCGGGACCAGCTCCCGGGTGAGCACGGTGGTGAAGACGGCCGTCCCCCGCTCGACGCGAATGCGCAGCTCCCACAGGCCGCGGCGTGCATTCGGGAGCGAGCCGGTGTAGCGGCCGGTGTCCTGTGCCGTGAGCGACGGGCCGAACACGTCGTTGGCGCGTGCGTTGTGGAGCGCTTCGACGGTCACGCGCGCACCGTCGATCGGGTGTGCGTCGGCGTCGGCCACACGGACGTCGAGCCTCGCGGCGCGCCCCGGGTGTCCCACCGGCACGAGCGTCGCGTCGACGCGCCAGCCCAGGTCCGCGTTGCGCTGCTCCTGTGCCATCGTCTCGTCCCACGCGAGCGCCTTCCGGTAGTAGTCGCGCTCGACGGCGAACGACGGGTCGCGCGTCGCGACTGCGACCACGACGAGGTTGACCGCGGCCGACACGGCGAGCAGGCCCGCGAGCGCGATCGGCCAGTACGAGCGCGGGCGGGTCACGACCGCCCTCCATCGGACGGGCCCAGCAGGCGAAACGTCGAGAGCGAGCTGAAGCCCGCACCGTCGCTCACGCGAACGCCGATGTCGCGCTGCCCGCCGGCGAAGGCGGCGCGCGGCGCGGCGACGAAGACCGTCGCGGTGGCCGTCTTGCCGGCGGCGACGCCCAGCGGATTTTCGGGCGCGATGAGCCGTATGCTGTCCGCGCCCGCCAGGTCGATCAGGTAGCGCCGGTGCTCGCGGCTCCGGTTGGCGATCTTGATCCGGACCTGGTTCGACACCTCGCCGGACGGCAGCACCACGAACGGGCTGCCGGACCCTCTGAGCACGGTGACGTCGGCCGGCGCGCGCCGCGCGAGCGCGACGGTGAGCGCGCCGAGGACGAGGACGAGCAGCACCGGGTAGAAGACCAGGCGGGGTCGGAGCCACCGGCGCGGCTCGCCCTGGAGCTCGGCACGCGAGCTGTGGCGGATGAGGCCGCGCGGCCGGCCGAGCTTCGTCATGACGGTCTCGCAGGCGTCGATGCACTGCGCGCAGTGAATGCACTCCATCTGCAGCCCGTCGCGGACGTCCATGCCCATCGGACACGTCGCGAAGTACTATGCGACGATCGCCCAGATCACGATCAACCGATCCCTCGAGGAGATCCCCCCTCGCCCCGGCGTGTCCGGGGTCTCCGCTACATCGCGCGGGGAGGGCACGCCGGGGATGCTTGGCGGACCCAACGGCGACCTTTACCTGCTTGTCACCGTCCACCCCCATCCCCTCTTCGAACGGAAGGGGCCAGACCTGTATGTGGAGGTCCCGGTACCCCTGGTCGTCGGAGACGATCAGGCCCGATAGATCAATCGGGTTTGCCGTGTCGGGATTGACGACCTCGAGCGCCTTTCTCGGCATGGGGGCGCGGCCGAGGTTCGTGTGAAGGATGACGCCGGTCGCGTTGATGACCCTCCGGATGGCCGGCGCCAGGAGCGATTCGACCTCGTGGGGCAGGTCGGCCACGGCGCGCTCGAGGCCCGAGCGGCCGTCCGACTCGCCCCTGAGGATCTGCTGTCTCGCGGTCTCGACGGCGCGCCGGGCGGCCTCGGCGACTGCCCAGCGGGGGGCCGTCCGTGAGAGCTCCTCCGCGACGCCGGACCGCAGGACCTCGTCGATGGACGGAAGGCTCCTCAGAAGCGCCTGTCTCGTGCTGTCGTCCACGAGCACGGTAGTATATCCCGACGAGCCGCCTTCATCGCGGAAACGACGTGCTAGCCTCACGACCAGGATGTCTCCGGCGCTGCGCCGCACCCTGG
>JACPDG010000091.1 GCA_016184125.1 Candidatus Rokuibacteriota bacterium
CGGCCCGTACGCTTCATCGTGTCCCGGACCCCCGCCCGAGCCGATGCTCGCCATGCCCCGCGAGACCGCTCCACCGCCTTCCTGTGCCTGACCTGCTCCCGACCCTGTCGCAGGCGGAACGGCGCCCTCTCCCCCGAAGCCTCGCTCGCCCTCCGGGCCGGGCCGCGCCGGCCCCGTCAGCCCGCGCCCTGCGAGCGGGTCGTCACGGCCGACATCACCGCCGGCAGACATACCCGCTCCTCTCCGAGCCGCCGACCGCTCGTCGGCGCCCGGCGTCGCATCCGTCCGGTTCGCCGCCGCATCCGGCGCTGGTCGCACCGCACCGGCATCGTTCGGCGTGACTGGACGCGGCGCCGGACGGTCGCCTCCGCTCACATGTCCGTCGACCGCAGCCCGCGCGGCTTGCCGGGTGTGCTCGCCGTCCATGCTCAGCGAGGCACGCTCCGGGCCTGAACTTCCCGGCGGCGCGACTTGCGCGGGCGGCTGCGTGCTCGGGCCGGGAGCAACCGACACCGGTGCGTGCTGCGGCGCGGCGACACGCAGCGGGACCGGCGGCTCGTCCTGTCGCACGGAGGCCGTCTCCTCCTTCTCCCCGTCGGACGCCGGCGTGGGCGACGGATCATCCGGCCGCGGGCGAGGTACGGCCACGCGCCCGGGCGGCGCTGGAGGAGGCGAGCGTGTGAGGCGCTCCCGCGCCCCCTCGTGAGCACCTCGCACGCTGCCGCGCGTCGCTTCGCGGTCCGGCGGCCGACCGGGAGCGGTCACGAGTGGCGGCGGGACGGGCTCCTCGCGCGTGAGATCGACGAAGAGGAACGGGCCAGGCGTCCCTTCGCCGACGAGGACGAAGAGCAGGAGCACCACGGCGACGTGCACGCCGAGCGACACCGTCACGGCGACGACCAGCGTCCGGCTCATCGGCGCGCTCCGGTGCTCGCCGTATCGAGGACCAGCGCGGCGGTGATCGCACCCATGACCGCGATTGTCGCCGCAGACTGCATCAGCCGCACGCCCGCGCTCCGGCTACCGGAACGAGGCCCGCAGCCCGACCAGCGCCGTGAGGCCGAGTGCCGGGAAGCCGATCACCTCGGCGTACGTGTTGTCGGTCACGTTCTGGATCCGCGCGGTGAGGTCCAGGGCGTCCAGCCGGCCGACCCGCGCGAGCAGGCGGTACGTCCCGCCGACGTCGATCCGGTGGTACCCCGGCGTATCGGCGTTCGCCACCGGATCGAACCGCCGCGACACCACGAAGCTCTGGGCGAAGAGCGACAGTGTGGGCAGCGGGGTGATGGTGACGCCGGCGTTCCACTGGTGGCGCGGGATCCGTGGCAGCTCCCGGTCGTTGGTCACGTCCTCCGCCTCCGTGAAGGTGTAGTTCACGTTGACGTGGAGCCAGTCGAGCGGCTCGAGGTCCGAGACGAGCTCGACGCCGGACGTCTCCGCCCGGCCGACGTTCCCCGCCTGCGAGCAAAAGGGCGGCAGCGACACGACGGTGATCAGGTCACGGAACGTCGTGCGAAACCACGTGGCACCCAGCCGCACGCGGTTCTGCCACAGGTTCTGCTCGACGCCGGCCTCCCAGCTCTCGCTCGCCTCGGGCTTCAAGCCGGGATTGCCGAACGGCGGGCAGAACCCGCCGGTGAGATCGGGAAAGAAGAGGTCATTGATCGTGGGGGCACGGAAGCCCTGAGCCCAGGCGCCCCGCAGCCGCGTATCGGTCTCCTTCACGTGCACCGCGAGCGACACGCGGGGTGTCCACTCGGTGCCGAAGACCTCGTTGTCCTCGACGCGAATGCCGGCGCCCAGGAAGACGCGCTCGAAGAGAGCGAGCTGGTTCTGGAGAAAGGCCGCCTGGGTGTCGATCGACTCGCGGAAGGTGTCCCGGATCTCGCCGGTCTCCTGCCGGTGCTCGAGACCGACGACCAGGTCGTTGGGGCCCGTGCGGAACCGGTTGAGGAGCTCGACTTCCCGCCGCCGGGTATCGATCTGCGACGTGAACGCGAAGTCGCCCGGCGGCAGCGGCCCATCCTGGAAGCCGAGGTTGTCCCACATGTGCCCGGCCCTCAGCCCGACGCTCCACCACGGCAGCACCTCCTGGTCGTAGCGGGCCGTGAGCAGGGCGAACTCCGTCTGCTGCTGGCTGTCGGGGTCGCGACGGAACGGCGGGAAGCCCTCGATCGGCACGTCGACCTCGAGCTTCGAGTAGCGGCCGGTCAGGCTCACGCTCCCCTTCCAGGGGAAGTCGTAGCCGACCCGCCCCCCGAAGGCCGTCTGCTCGGCGTCGTCGTTGTCGAACGTGCGCTGCTGCCCGCGCGTGTCGAGGCGCGACGCCGAGAGCGCGGCGTTGAAGCCGCCCAGACCGCCGCTCGCGGAGGCCCGCTCCCGGAATGTGTTCCAGCTGCCGCCCTCGACCTCGAGCGTCGCCTGGGGCGGCCCGCTCCCCTTCTTGGTGATGATGTTCACCACGCCGCCGATCGCGTCGGCGCCGTGGAGCGTCGACTGTGGCCCCCGCACGATCTCGATGCGCTCCACGGCATCGAGCGTGACCTCCGAGAGGTCGAACTGGCCGCTCGTCGGGCTTTTCACCCGCATCCCGTCCACGAGGACCTGCACCTGGTTCGGGTTCGCTCCGCGGATCCGGAGGATCGACGCCTTGCCGAAGCCCCCCGAGCGCTCGACCTGGACGCCCGGCACGGTGCGGAGCGCCTCGTCGGCGGTCGGGTAGTCGTAGAGCCGGAGCTCCTCTCCGGTGATGACGGTCACCGAAGCGCCGAGCTCCGCCTGCCGCGTCTCCACTTTCGTCGCGGTCACGACGACGGGCTCGAGACGTTTCGCCTCCTCGGCCGATGTCGATCGCGGAACGGGCAGCACGAGCACGAGGAACCACACGACGGAGACCAACTGGACGTGCTTCACGAGCTTCACTCCTTTTCGAGCGAAAGGGTTGGAAGTCAGTTCGCGCGACGATCGACCGCCGCGGCGGTCGATCGTCGCGCGAGCTCTCATGCTCCGGACAGGTCTCCTGACTCGTGGCTCATCGCTGGCGCCCCGCCTTCCCGTCGGCATCGCTCCGACAGTGGCTCCGCGTCGCGGACCGAGACGCCGCTCCCCACTCACAGTGGCGCGACCGTGCCGGCTTCGGCTCTCGAGGCCTACCGGCTTCCCTTGATCCGGAGGTTTCAGTTCACCGGGGACTCTCGAAGCCCCCCGCGCACGCTCGCGCTCTCACCCCCTCTCGACGACCGTGTTCGACCAGGCGGCGCGGACGACGGGACACCCCGTGGTCCTGCTGCGCTCGACGACGACGGCACACCCGAACGCGGTGCCCAGCAGACCAGGATCGAGCACCTCCTCGGGAGGGCCGAGCGCCAGCAGCTGCCCCTCGGCAAGGAGCAGCAGCCGGTCGCACAGCTCGGCGGCGAGGTTCATGTCGTGCGAGATGAGGAGGACGCCGACGCCATCCTCGCGGCTCAGTCGCTGGACAAGCTCCGCGCACTGCGCCTGGTACCGGAGGTCGAGGTGCGTCGTCGGCTCATCGAGGGCCAGCAGGCGCGGGCGCTGCGCCAGCGCGCGTGCGATCACCGCCCGCTGCCGCTCGCCGCCGGACAGCCTCGCGAACGCGACGCCGGCAAGCTCGAGCAGACCGGTCTCCTCCATCACGCGGCGCGCGACCTCGCGATCCTCCTCGCTCTCGAAGAGGCGCCCGGGACCGTGCGGATAGCGTCCCATCAGCACGAGCTCGCCGACCGTGAACGGGAACGCCTCCGGCAACGTTTGCGGCACGACGGCGACCCGGCGCGCGATCTCGACCGAGCCGAGCCGCGCGAGCGGCACGTCCTCGATGCGAACCTCGCCGGCCGCGGGCTCGAGGACCCCGGTGAGGAGCCGCAGGATCGTCGTCTTGCCTGCGCTGTTGGGGCCGATGACGCCCAGGATCTCCCCCGGCCGAACGTCGAAGGAGACGTCCGTGATCGCGAACGCACGACGCCGTCCCTCGACGCGGGAGTACCCGAACGTGACGCGGCGAAAGTCCGCGACAGGGGCCCGCGTCATGGCGCTGGCCGTCGCTGGGAACGGAGCACGTACACGAACACGGGAGCCCCGCAGAACGAGGTGATCACGCCGACGGACAGCTCGGCCGGCGCGATGACGGTCCGCGCGATGGTGTCGGCGCCGAGCAGGAACGCGGCGCCCGCGACGAGCGCGGTCGGCACCAGGACGCGGTTGTCCTCGCCGACGATCCGACGCAGCACGTGCGGGACGACGAGCCCGACGAAGCCGATCGGGCCGGCGAAGGCGACCACCGCGCCCGTCAGCAGCGCCGCGCCCAGGAAGATCCTGAGCTTCAGGCGCTCGGTCGCCACGCCGAGCTGGGTGGCGGTCTCCTCCCCGAGCGCCAGGAGGTTGAGCTCGCGCGCGTCGCGCGCGATGAGCCAGACGCCGAGCGCGGCGAGCGCGGCGAACAGCGCCAGGCTGGGCCGGGGCACGGGCGCCAGGTTCCCCAGGAGCCAGTGGATGACGCCGCCGAGGCGGTTGACGTCCACGAGCGAGACGACCACCGCGATCGCCGACGAGAAGAAGATGCCGACGATGACGCCCGCCAGGAGCAGCGTCTGGATCACGAGCCCCCGTTGCGCCGAGGCGACGATCCAGACCGCGGTGGCGGCGAGGACCGCGCCGGCGAACGCGAAGACGGCGAGACCGAGCGTCTCGAGCACGGTCGCGCTGAGACCGAGGACCTGTGCGATGACGACGCCGAACGCCGCGCCGCTCGACACGCCCAGCACCGCCGGCTCCGCGAGCGGGTTGCGCGTCAGCGCCTGGAACCCCACCCCGGCCACCGCCAGCGCGCCGCCGGCGAGGATCGCGGCGGCGATGCGCGGCAGCCGCAGCCCCACGGTCACGACCGACTCGAGCGACTCGGGCTCCGCACGGCCGAGGACCGCCCACAGCACCGCGGCGGGCTCCACCGCCGCGCTCCCGACGAGGAGCGAGACGACCGCGACCGCAGCGAGGACCGCGAGCAGCGTCGTGAGCGCGACGAGGAGGCGCCGCACGGGGCTCACCGGAATGCCTCGGGATGGATCAAGCGCGCGAGCGTCTCGAGGCCGTCGACGATGCGCGGCCCGTAGCGGTGCGTGAGGTTGCCGTCGACCGCGTGGATCCGGCCCGAGCGAACGGCCGCCACGTTGGCGAACCGCTCCCACTTCTCGCGATCGACGGCGCCCGCCGCGGTCCCGTGCCGGGCGAGAATGATCACCTCCGGGTTGCCCGCCGCGACCGCCTCGAGGCTGACCCGCGGGTAGGCGTCGCCGGACACCGCCGTGACGCTGCTGCCGCCGGCGAGCTCGATGAGCTCGCTGACGAGCGCGTCGCGCCCCGGGACGACGAGCGGCTCGGGCCACACGACGTACAGCACGCGGCGTCGCGCGCGCGATGCCACGGCCTTCCGCACCGCGTCGATCCGGCGGCCAAGGTCCGCGAGCACCCGCTTCGCCGTGCCCGCGCCGCCCGCGAGGTCGGCCAGCCGCCGGATGAGCGCGTCGACGTCGGCGAGCCGATGCGCGGCCACCAGGTAGACGGGGACGCCGAGGCGCCTGAGCTGGGTGAACGTCTCCTCGCGGCTGCCTTCCGTCGTGCCGATGACGAGATCGGGACGCAGGGCGACGATCGCCTCGAGGCTCGGACTGACCATGCCGCCGACACTCGGCTTGGCGCGAGCCGCGGGCGGGAAGTCGCAGTAGTCGGTGACGCCGACCAGCCGCTCGGCGGCGCCGAGCGCGAAGAGGATCTCGGTCACGCTCGGCACGAGGGACACGATCCGCTCGGGAGGCGCTGCCAGTCTCACCTCGCGGCCGGTCATGTCCAGGGTCGTGAGCGCGGCCGCCGGTGAGCCGACGCCGAGCGCGACGGCGACGCCGAGGACCATCGCGGCCAGGACGGGTCGCATCGCCGTCATCGCCGGGCGCACTCGTCCACGAACGCGCGCGCGAGCGCCGGGTTCGAGCCGAAGTGGAGGTGCACGTAGCTCATGAGCGTGCCTGGCGTCACGTCGCTGCTCCGCCCGCCGGCCCGTCGATGCCAGCGGACTTGAACGTCGCCATGTCGCGATACACGGACACGGCCGCGCGCGCGAGGTGCACGAACAGCGCGGCGCCGGTGCCCTCGCCGAGCCGCATGCCGAGATCGAGATACGGGACGAGCCCGAGGTCCTCCAGCATCAGCGCGTGTCCCGGCTCCGTGGATCGGTGCGACGCGAGCATCGCGTGACGGGCCGCGGGCGCCAGGCGCGCGGCCACGAGCGCCGCCGCCGTCGCGATGAAGCCATCGAGCACGACCGGCACGCGGCGGGACGCGGCGGCGAGGACGACGCCGGCGAGCCCGGCGATCTCGAAGCCGCCGACCTTCGCGAGCACGTCCAGCGCATCGGTGGCGTCGGGTCGGTTCACGCCGATCGCGCGCTGGATGACCGCGGTCTTGCGCGCGAGCGCCTCATCGTCCACGCCGGTGCCCCGGCCCGTCACGGCCTCCGGGCGGACCGACAGCAGCACGCTCGCGATCGCGCTCGCGCTCGTCGTGTTCGCGATCCCCATCTCGCCCGTGCCGACGAGGTCCGCGCCGCGGTCGATCGCGTCGAGCGCCAGGCCGGCGCCCGCCTCGATCGCGGCGACCGCCTCCTCCCGCGTCATGGCCGACCCGGCGGTCATGTTCCTTGTGCCCGGCCCCTGTCGCCGGTCCACGAGGCCCGCGCGAGCCCCGAGCGCCGTCGCCACGCCGAAGTCGGCGACCACGAGCCGCGCCTCCACCTCGCGCGCCAGCACGTTGATGGCCGCGCCCCCGCGCAGGAAGTTCTCCACCATCTGCGCCGTCACGCTCTGCGGGTAGGCGCTCACGCCTTCCGCCGCGACGCCGTGGTCGGCGGCGAACGTGAAGATGACGGGGTCGTTCACCGTCGGCGCCTGCCCGCGCACCGACGCGAGTCGCACGACGATCTCCTCGAGGCGCCCGAGGCTTCCGGGTGGCTTCGTGAGCTCGTCGAGGCGCCCCCGGGCGCGCGCCCCCGCCGCGGCGTCTGGCGGCGCGATCGCGTCAAGGAGCCGGGCGAGCATCGAGCACCGGCGATTTCACGGTGAGGGGGAGGCCGGCCACCATCAGGACGACCGTTTCGGACGCTGCCGCGACCTCCTGGTTGACCTGCCCGAGCAGGTCGCGAAACGTCAGCCCGGCGCGGGTCTCGGGATGGACGCCTTCACCCACCTCGTTCGAGACCACCGTGAGGTCCGCGGGGCACGCGCGGATCCGCCGGGCGAGAGCCCTCGCGCGCTCGACGATCGCGTCCTCCGGATCACCGCGCAGCTGGAGGTTGGCGACCCAGAGCGTCAGGCAGTCGACGATGACGGCATGCGTCCCGGGCGGGAGCGCATCGAGCCGCTCGACGAGATCGAACGGCTCCTCGATCGTGATCCAGTCACGCGGACGCTCGGCCCGGTGACGCGCGATGCGCGCCGCCATGTCGGGATCGCACGGTCGCGCCGTCGCGATGAAGACGACGCCGGTCGCATCGGAGGGGCGCGCGGCGGCGCCGGATGCGGCGGCGATCGCGAAGCGGCTCTTGCCGCTGCGGGCGCCGCCGAGGACGAAGCGCGTGGCCAACCGTCCGGATCCTCCCTCGAAGACCGGTGTGGTGATGCACGCCCGGGCAGGTCTCCTGGCTCTCGGATCGTCCTACTCCCTGCGCCTTCCCGGCCATGGCCAGTGGCATTTCGCAGGTTTCGTCCCCGATCACAGTGACGGGGTCGCGGCGGATTCGCACCGCCTTCCCTGGGGCTCTTCGGCTCCCGGGCGTGAACGTCGTGGCGACGCTACCAGGATTCGCGTGCGCTCGCAAGGTGGGAAAACCCGACACGCTCGAGACCCGCCGGCTCCAAGGCCCCGGAACCCGCGGCCCGCGGCACTTCTCGATTCTCGGGTTCTCGCCGCGGCTCGCCACGCCGCGCGGTCGCTCGAGGTGTCTATCAGGCGATCGGGTACAAGTCCCTGCCGTTACTTGGATTTATCTGCGTAACTCACGGCCAGGCCAGCCTCTGCGTCCACCTGGATGCCGTACGGCGGCACCGGATGGCGGAAGCCGTTCTTCGCGAGCGCCGCGAGACCGTCGAGGATCTTCGGCAGGTACCGTGGCGGGAGCGCCATCAGGAGCTCGTCGTCCGCGACGCCACCGTAGCGGCGCTCGGCATAGCAGGGAATCGTCAGCGCGGGCTCGCCGGTCGCGAGCGCCTTGCCCCACGAGTCGGCGCACGCGGACTCGCCGACCGACGTGAAGGACATCTTGCGGTATCCGCTCCACTGGAGCGCATTGATCACGAAGATCATCTGCCCCGGGGTGCCGTAGATCAGGCCGATGTCGGGTGGATCGAGGCGGCCCGACGTGAGCGGCGACACCGCCATGGCGCGATACCGGCCGTACGGGACGACGTCCATGGCCGCCTGGTGGAGCGCCGCGTCCTCTTGCGTCTTGAACCAGACGCCCGCCATCCGCTTGCCCGAGCGCCATTCATCGTCCTGGGGGTGCAGACCGATCACGGCGCCGCACTGCGCTCCCACGAGATCGTCGACGGTGATGCCGACCGTCCAGCCGAGCTGACGGGCCTGCGCGACGATCTGGTCGGTCGTGTGCTTGCTGCGAGGCCGCCGGATCTTCGGGATCGCCTCCATCGCCTCGACGGTCTCGAAGAGCTTCATGCCGATCGGGATCGACCGCAGATGCAGGTGGCGGTTCAGCGCATCGACGATCGCGTTCCAGTCGTACGTCTCCGTCATGGGACTCTCCATCATGGGGGGACTATCGAAGCCTGAGGCGATTATGCCCGTCAGCCGAGCGGGTGCGGCAGCGTATTCAGCACGGCCGGCAGCGGGAGCCCGAGCGCTTCGGGCACGCGTCTGAGTCGCGGGCTCCACCGGGCGGGCCGCCTCTCGTCGACGTGGAGCGGGTGCAGGGCGGGTGCGACGACCGCCACCGCGTGATGGTGAAGGCGATCGGTGAGCGTGCCGTCCGCGAGATCGACCACGACGACGTCCTCGCCCGCTCGAGCGAGCCAGCGCCTCAGGGCACCGAGCACGTCGTCCCCCGTTTCTTGATCCTCGACAGGCAGCGGACCGCGCTCGCCGGCAACGAGCCATCGGATCCCCTCGCGGGCAGCGGCCGCCGCCCACCAGAGCGAGCGCGTGTCGGCGTCGAGCCGTGAAGCGTCCGCGTCCGACAGCCACGGGCGTCCGTCCGCGAGCCTCGCGGACAGGCGCCGGTACGAGACGAAGGCGCGTGTGAGCGCCGTGATCACCGCGTCGGCCACGACGGGCCACGCGGCGACGCCGAGCGCCAGCGGCGGACCGTCCGGCCGCGTGCTGCCGAGGCACGCGAGGACGACCGGGACAGGCGCGTCCGTGGAAAGCCGCGACGCCGTCATGTCGATGTCCGCGCGCGCGAGCCGGTCCCGGATCTCGATCAGCGCTGGCGTCCCGAGCGCGTCGACGTCCATCGCGCGCGCCGGGAGCCGCGCCAGCCACGTGACCATGAACGCATCACGCTCCAGCAGGTCGAGGAGCGCCGCGACCAGCGCACGCTCGGGATCCCGGTGGATGCCGATCCCCGTCGGAACCCGCGGGCGCAGCTCGGGCTCCGACCTGAGCGACCGTGCGAGCGCGCCCGGGCTCGTTCCGACGACGAGCTGCGCCGGAACCCACCGCGGCGCGCCCTCCAGCAGCGAACGACCCTCGATCCACACGAACTCGGTCGCCGACGTCCATCTCAGCGCGGCGCCGTGCCGCGCTCGCAACCCCGGCGAGTAGCCCGCGATGGCGTCGAGGTCGATCGCCGCGCCGTTGACGCTGGCGGCGCTGCCCACGTGCAGTCGGCCGGCAGGTCGCGCGCCGCCCGCCCACGCGAGGTGGCCGATCGCCCGGCGTGTCGCCTCGTCGAGCGCGCTCGCCAGGGAGAAGAAATCGAGCCCGAAGCCGTGTGCCGCGCGCCCGAGGGTGATTGCGCACGCCTCGAAGTGAGGCTCGTCAGGGGACGGTGCGATCGACACGCACTCGAGCGCCAGCTGGTCCCGATCGTCGCGGGAGAAGTCCGCGAGCCGGGATGACCAGGCCTGGCAGGAGTCCAGCACCGGTGAGCTGGCCGCCGTCGGTCGCATCCCGGCAAGAGCGAGAAGCGACCGCGGTGCCGCTCCGAGCGCACGCCGCCATGGTGAGCATTGTCGGCACTTTCAGGAACGGCGCCGACGTGTCCGCGCCAGGCAGCTGCCAGGCGCACAGGGCAGC
>JACPDG010000096.1 GCA_016184125.1 Candidatus Rokuibacteriota bacterium
CTGTCTCATGAGGGTGACGCCGAGCCGCTCGACTTCGGTCTCCGTCAGCGACCCGCTCTCCATGCGTCGGATCGCCTGCCGCTCCATCAGCTCGTGGAGGAGCTTCACCAGGGTGAGCACGAGCTGCCCGAGCCCGTTCTTCACGTCGTCCTGCTCGAGGTTCACCCGGCCGGGTCGGCTCATTCGCGCCGCGCTCCTCCCCATCACGGCCTCGAACTCGCCCAGCGCCCGGGACTCCACGGCTGCCGGTCCCTCAACGGAGATCATCGGCCGCCTCCCCGGTGAAACCGCGAGTGCCCGCTACGGACCGTCGAGCGGTTTCGATGGACGTCAGGACGACCTGCAGGCCCAGGTAGATCAAGTCGATGTCCGCGACGGAGATGGTGGCCTCCCCGACGAGGACGGCCCCTTTGTTGAGCACCCGATCCAGCGCTTCGCACAGTGTGATCCGCTCGTCGGCGCTGACGTGAAGGGCGCGAGTGGCGTCCGCGGGATATCGCGCGGCTTCGATCATCGCGGCAGGTACATGGCGCGGCCCAGCTCGCGAAGGCGTTCCTGCCCCTGCGGCTCCCGGCACCGGTAGACCAGGGCACGGTGCACGCGAGGGACGAGGCTGGCGAGCTTGTCCTCCACCCGCGACTCCCGGCACCGCAGCGCGCAGCACAGGGGACAGTCGCTCCCTGGCGTGGTGAGGTTGATGAACACGACGGGCGCGCTGACCAACCGCTCGCAGGCGGCAAGGAGGTCCCGTGTCTCCTCGTACGCCATCTCGGTGGGAATCGTGACCGTGTACAGGGCAGCCCGCCGGGGATCAGCGAGCAACGCTCGGACCCGCTTGAGGTTCCTGGACAGTCTCACCAGCCTCTCGGAGACATCGGGCAGGCGGAGCACGTTCCGGTACTTGAGGAGCACTTCGAACAGGACCTTGAGCCACCGGTCGATCAGCTCCGGCATCTCGAGCAGGCGCACCAGATGGCCGGTCGGGGCGGCGTCGAGGACGAGCAAGTCATAGGTGCCAGCGGCGAGGAGCTCCGCCGCGCGGGAGAGGGCCATCACCTCGTCGAGGCCCGGGGGCGAGAGATCGAGGATGCGCTCCATCACGTGCCGGTCGAACGTCAGGTCGAGGTTGGGCAGCACGGAAGCGAGCACGCGTTCCAGCTCGGCTGCGTACTGCCGCTTCAGGGTCTCGAACTCCGTCTGGGCGTCGATCTCCATGGCGGCGAGCCCGGTGCAGACCCGCGTCGGTTCCGGCCCCACCGTCTGATCCAGGCAGACCGAGACCGAGGGCGCGGGGTCCGTGGAGACGAGCAGGACCTCCCGATCCGGCCGCTCCGCCGCCAGGCGCAACGCCGTGGCGCAGGCCAGCGTCGTTTTCCCCACTCCGCCCTTGCCGCCGAAGATGAGGAGCTGCATCTCCGGAGACGGAAGCGGCGGCGCGCCCTCGACGCGTGGCGCCAGCGGCGCCGGCCGCGAGAGGACGCCGACCCCGGCGGGCATCGCCGTCACACGACTCCAGAACGCCTCGAGTGGCCCGGAAGCTCCTCGTGGATCCGCGCAACCTCGCGCAACTGCCGCGAGCGCCCTTCCGCGCATGCCGGACAGGAGAGATCGGGATAGAGCCGGTTGATCACGACGTCCGCCACCGGGATCTTCAGCCGCCCGAGGTCGGCGACCAGGCCCACCGTCTCGCAGACGCAGAGCCGCTCGGCGAGGGTCACCGGCACGAACCGGCACCGATCGGGATCGCGCAGGATCTTCTTCACCCTGTCCACGGCCGCCGCCAGCTCGAGGAGGAAGTGGTCCAGCTCGTCTCGCCGGTAGCTGCCGCGGTAGAGCTTCTTCATGTAGCGGTGCTTGGCGAGCAGCGCGTCGAGCGTGCCGAGCCATCTCCCGATCAGCTCCGGCATCTCGAGCAGGCGCAGCGTGTGGCCCCAGGGGGCGGTGTCCACGACGACGCGCGCATAGCGGTCCTCGTCGATCCACCGGGAGATCTCCAGGAACGCAATCAGCTCGTCGAGCCCCGGCAGCGAGAGCTCGAGGAAGCCGTTGATGTCGTCGTCGTCCAGGAACGTACCGCGCGCGGCGATCTCCCTGAGTCGTGCGCCGTGCGCCGACTTGAACGCGGCCAGGCGCTCCTCCGCATCCAGCTCGACGACCCTCAGGTTCGGCGGGAGCGCGGCGCCGTCGAGGCTGTCGATCAGCGAGTGTGCGGGGTCGGTTGAAACGAGCAACTGGGACGACTCCGGATCCTCCCGGGCATACGTCAGAGCGGTCGCGGCCGCACACGTGGTCTTCCCCACTCCCCCCTTGCCGCCGAAGAGAATCACGCGCAACGCCGGGCTCGAGAGGAAAACGGGCTCCACGGGGTCCATGCTCAGTCACGTGTCCCGCGACCGTCGTCCTCGCCGGCGCCGTGTGTCGCCTCGCGGATCACCTCCAGCCGGTCCAGGAGCACCTGCTCCCGGGCCTCGAACTCCGCCTCGGTGATCCGACCCGTCTCCAGCCGCATGTAGAGCTCGCTCAACTCGGCCGTGATGGTGTCCGCCTCTGCCGCAACCTCCTCTTCGGCGGCGTCGCGAATCTTCCGGAAGATCCACGCGAGGCCCCAGACCGGTGCGAGCAGGAGGTCGTCGACGAGGAGCATTCGCTCACAGCTCCAGCGTCAGCTCGACGAAGTTGTGCGGCGCCCAGGGGCCGTTGTAGTCGAAGGCGTAGCTGTTGTCGAAGAGCTTGGCGGCCTCGAACACCGCGGCCTCGAACCGCTCCTGCGCGTCGCGGCCGACGAGGCAGGCGAGATTGGCGACCTCGTGCTCGTGGCGTGCGTTGTTCCGCTTGATCGCCGCGCAGTGCGGGGTGAGGATCGCTTCGATCTCCCGGGTGTGCGCCTCGCGATCCTCCATGAGGAGGCGCTCGAACACCCGGCCCACCTCGATCCTGTCGTCCTGCGTCAGCTCACGGTGACCGCCGAAGAAGCGATCGCGCACCGCGCGCAGCTCCGGGTGCGTCTGGACGAAGTACTCGAAGATGTTGGGCACGTCCCAGGCGACGCGCAGGCCCATCTCCACGCGGCCGGCGACGTGGCGGATCTGCTCGAGAAACGCCTGCTGGTTCCGCGACAGGATCTTCGTGATCGCGGCGGGACCGTCGGCGACGACGCCGAATGAAACAGGCAGGACCGCGGTTTCGTCGCGCATCAGGCGCCTGAGGACCTCCTGATGAGCCGCGAGCTGGCGGCGTTCCGGACGAAGCCTCGGCGGCACCTCGCTCACGACGGCGGCGAGGCGGCCGTGGGCGACCGCATGGACCCGGCCGCCGTCGAGACCGATCGGGCCGAAGCTCTGGCCGTTCGGTCCCGACACGATCGCGTAGAGGTACAGTTTCGCCTTCGTGGATGCGCGCGTGGTCATCTCCTGCTCCTGCTTCGCCCGGGCCGCAGTCCGCTCGAGTCACGCATCGGGGGCGTCGGCAGCCGCACTGGGTGCGCCGCGCGCGACCTCCCGTGGCAGCGCCAGCGATCGCAGATTCCCCGTTCCCGTCACGATCTCGAGCACCGCGCGACACGCGACGCACTTCACCGGGCCCGCATAGTCGTCATACGCGTCACCGAGATCGACCTTGTGGCCGCACGAGAGACAGATGATCTTCACCGCGTGATCTCCCTGCCACGGTGCCGCCGGGACCGTGCCGCGCGCGCCTCGTGTGCTTCCCACCGCGACGCGAGCCACCGGCGGCGCAGCTCGCTCGCCTCGAGGCCGGCCTCCGCCCGAAAGACCCGGGACACGTCCGCGCGCTGATCGCACACGCCGGTGGAGACCCCGCACGACCTGAAGCCCTTCAGGCTTCGCGCCCCGCGAATGTGGGCGGCCGTCCTGATCGTCAGCACGGGCATTCTCCCTTCAGTACCGGAGCTTCAGC
>JACPDG010000097.1 GCA_016184125.1 Candidatus Rokuibacteriota bacterium
CGCTGACCCGGACCTGCTCGGTCTTCGTGGCCCAGTGGTCGGTGATCCCGAAGAGGTGCTCTGGCTGGCAACGCACGAAGCGGAACTCGGTGCCGAGCAGGGTCCGCGGGCGGATCGCCTTCGGGGACGTGGCGTACACCACGAGCTGCGGCTGGGTCACCATCTGGTGGATGTCCATCGCCGAGGCGTGCGAGATGTAGTAGTCGCTGCCATCGGCCAGCTCGCGCGCGACGACGAGGGGGTTGCCCAGGTACTCGCGCGCGCGCCCGAGCTCGAAGGGGACGAGGACGAATGGCATGGCAGGCAACTGGGCACCCTTACTCGGCAAGAATTGCACCAGCCGCTTGCCGAGCGACGCGCAAGTGCTCGGTTTTTCTTGCGCTCTCCCCTGGCATCGAGGATGCGAGAAGAGTCTCCGCCAAGCGACTGTGGGACGCTATCGCTATGCTTGGAACTTGACGGTGACCACCGGGGAGGCGTCTAATATGCCGGCCGTGGGCGTGACTTACAACGACATCCGGGGTCAGGTGGCCTACGATCTTCGGCAGCTCCCTCACGTTGTCGCTGCGTATACGACGCTCCAGATGGCTCCAGCCAAGGTTCACGTCTGGACGTTGCTGGACGCGCGCGACGAGGCGACCGAGGACCGCCTCGCCGAGGCGGAGCTGAAGTTGATGGCGTCCTTCCCCGAGGTGAAATTCGACTTCACGTCTGTGCATCTCATGGGCCGCGACCCGTTACAGTTCATCCCGCAGTCCGCGGACGTCGTCATCGCGCGCCGTGACGATCTCAGGAGCCACTTTCACGAAGCCCTCCGCACGCGCTTGAATGCCAGCGCGTGACGAACATCTTCGGTCTGCGCAGCGCTTCGAAGGCTTCCTGGGACAAATCAATCACCCGCAACAGCCGTACCGCGAGTGGGTGGTGATCGTCTGGTTTCATATCGCTCTCCACTACGTGGACGCGTTCCTTGCGACCAAGGGGCACCCGCAGATCGAAGGGCATAGCGACCGCTGGGCGAAGATGGCCAACGAAGCAGAGACGCGGAGCATCCAGGCGACGATGCTCCAGCTCTACAAGGATGCCAAGGAGGCGCGCTACCAAGCCACAGAGTTCGCGCCTCTCGACCTGCGGACTGCGCGATACAACCGCGTGCGTCAGGCGATGCGTGGCGCACTCGGACTTGGCTGACAAGCAGGAGCGGATCCCCGGCGATCCAGCCGCTCGAGCATCGCCCAGACACGCTCTCGCGCCCGGGTCGGAGAGGCGAGCATCGCGTTCGCGCGCACGTGCATCATGCGTCAACGCGAGCGCTCGCGCGGTCAGGAGTTCCGCATCTCGCCGGGACAAGCACAGAAATCGGGCAGGAATAGGTCCGGGACTTTCGCGCGGCGCCGCACGGCGCCGGACGAGGGCATCATCCAGGGGTCACGGGAGCCGACGGCTGCGGGCAGTGAGGAGAGAGGGCGGCGATAGCTCCGAGGAGCAGCGGGGCGGGGAAGGCGCGGCGCCTCCGACGGCGTCAGCCAGGGGCCGCGGCCGTCGGCCACACGCTGGCCCGCCCGAACCGCGCGAAGTCTTCGTGCAGGCGCGCGGCCAGCGCCAGCCGGGTCAGATGTTGGCGCGTCGCGGCTTTGGGATTGCGCGCGTAGAACCGCCAGGGCGCTCGACCTGCTCGCGCGGCCGAGCCACGGTGCGCACGCTGCACCCCGCGCAGGACGTCGTCGAGGGCACGCTGTGGTACGGCGTGCCGGTGGACGGCGCGCTGGTCCTGATCACGTCGAAGCGCGCGGCCCACCGCGCCGACCGTCTGCTGGCCGGCATCGCGCTGGGTCACACCGATCCCGGCTCGTCCACCGTCAGCCGCGAGGTCGCGATGAAGTGGCTCACCACGCCGAACTCGGCCACCACCCCTGGCCGCCCGTACTCGGCCGCGTGAGCCGGTCGATCAGCACGGTGTCCGGCGCCGGTGTGCGCGGGGTTCCGGCTGCGACTTAACGCCACGACCGGGACGCGTGGGACGTGCCGGTCATCCCCTGGGATTCCCGCCAGCAACCGCTGCAACGCGCCACGGGGGAGCCCGTGCTCGCCGCGGTCGCCGGCCGGCGCGTGAGCCCGGAGGCCGCGCAGGACGTGGAGGCAGCAGGCGTCTGGGCTCGCTCGCTGTTTTCAGCGCGGGAACCTCACGCCGGTCGGGTCGCGGGCGCACGACGTCCGCGAGCGATGGCGCTCCGGGCCGCCTGCTCGAGCACCGGAGCAGGCTTACCGGGTCACTGCGGACTGAACCGACCGAACCCGGCGCTGTAGTGTCGACGCCCAGGTCCGGTGTTTTCAGCGTCGTGGCCCCGAGCAGGACGAGAGCTCCCGGTCGACCGCAGAGGACGACCGTCGCGGTCTCCACCCCGTCGATCGCACTATCGGCCTTGGCGACAGGCACGACGTCGCGGGGACCGTCGGCATCGTGCACGGCTCTGGTGCCGGAGGGGG
>JACPDG010000063.1 GCA_016184125.1 Candidatus Rokuibacteriota bacterium
CCGACCCCGCGTCCGTAGGCCAGCGCCATGTCCTTGGCCTTGCCGCTCACGTCCTGGGAGACGGCGAGGAGCGCGGGGACGCCCGGCCCCTGCGTGAAGAGGTCGCGCATCACGTGGCCCGGCGCCTTCGGCGCGATCATCGTGACGTCGACGTCCGGCGGCGGCACGACCTGGTGGAAGTGGATGTTGAAGCCGTGGGCGAACATCAGCATGTTGCCCTTGCCGAGCCCCGCGCGGATCTCCTGCTCGAAGACCTCGCGCTGCGTCTGGTCCGGCAGGAGGATCATGACGACGTCGGCCGCCTTCGCCGCCTCGGCGACGGTCGCGACCCGGAGTCCGTCCTTCTCGGCCCTGGCCCGGCTCTTCGAGCCCGCGTAGAGCCCGACCACCACGTCCTGGCCGGAGTCGTGCAGGTTCAGCGCGTGGGCGTGGCCCTGGCTGCCGTACCCGATGATCGCGATCGTCTTCCCCTTGAGCAACCCGAGGTCGGCGTCCTGGTCGTAGTAGATCTTGGCGGGCATCGCGCGTCCTTTCATCATGGGGGATTATCGAGGCCCCCCCAACCCCCCGTGCTCGCACGCGGCCCGGGGGACCCGGGCCGCGGCTCGGAACGGTTGACGGTTAATCGGCGAAGCCGACCACGCGCGGATCCTCGGTGACCCGCGCGCGCCTCGGCGATTCGGTGACCTTGCGGCTCTTCGTCTTCGGCCCGCGGGCGATCGCGACCTTGCCGGTGCGGACCACTTCCTGGATTCCCACGGGGCGCAGCAGCTCGAGGAGCGCCGCGATCTTGCCCTCGTCGCCCGTGGATTCGAGCGTGTAGCCGATCGGCGTCACGTCGACGACCTTCGCGCGGAAGATGTCCGCGATCCTCAGGATCTCCGCCCGGTGCTGGGCCTCCGCGTTGACGCGGACCAGGACCAGTTCGCGCTCGACGTGGTCGTCGTCGGTCAGGTCGGAGACCTTGATGACGTCGATGAGCTTGTGGAGCTGCTTCATCACCTGCTCGATGACGAACTCGTCGCCGCGGACGACGATCGTCATGCGCGAGACCGTCGGGTCCAGCGTCTCGCCGACGGACAGGCTCTCGATGTTGTAGCCGCGCGCGGAGAAGAGCCCGGCGACCCGCGAGAGGACGCCGAAGCGGTTCTCGACGAGGATGGAGATCGTGTGCTTCCTGGGCTCGCTGCCGTTCGTGTTGCTCATCAGAACCCCGTCTGCGCCTTGGCGGCCTTCTCGCGGGCCGCCTTGGACGGATTCTCGAGGATCATGTCCTTGTTCGCGCCGCCCGCCGGCACCATGGGGAACACGAGCTCCCACTTGTCGACCCACACGTCGACGACCACCGGCCCCGGCGTGGCGAACGCCTTCTCCAGCGCCGGCGTGACCTCCGCGGGCTTCGTCGCGCGGATGCCCGCGCAGCCGTAAGCCTCCGCGAGCTTCACGAAGTCCGGGCTGCCCTTGAAATCGATCGCGCAGTAGCGCTCCTTGTAGATGATGGTCTGCCACTGCCGGACCATGCCGTGCCCGCCGTTGTTGAGGATGACGGTCTTGACCGGCAGCTGGTGGTCGTAGCAGGTGGCGAGCTCCTGCGCGTTCATCGCGAACGACCCGTCGCCGTCGATGTTCACGACGAGCTTCCCGGGGTTCGCGGCCGCCGCGCCCATCGCCGTCGGCAGCCCGTAGCCCATCGTGCCGAGGCCGCCCGACGTGCACCAGTGACGCGGGTGCTTGAACTGGTAGTACTGCGCCGCCCACATCTGGTGCTGGCCGACGCCGGTCACGATGATCGCCTCGCCGGCCGTCAACCGGGAGATCTCCTGGATGACGTGCTGCGGCTTGATGGTCTCGGGGTCCCAGTCGTACGTGAGCGGGTACTTCCGGCGCCAGTCGGCGATCTGGCCGAGCCACTGCTTGCGCGCCTCGCGCGCGACGGACGGCACGTCCTCGTCGATCTCGCCGCGCACGGCGTCGGCGAGCGCGCGCAGCACGCGCCGGCAGTCGCCGACGATCGGCACGTCGACCTTGATGTTCTTCGAGATCGACGACGGATCGATGTCGACGTGGATGATCTCGGCGTCCGGGGCGAACTGCGACACGTTGCCGGTGACCCGGTCGTCGAAGCGCGCGCCGACCGCGATCAGGACGTCCGCGTGGTGCACGGCCATGTTCGCGTAGTACGTCCCGTGCATGCCGAGCATGTCGAGCGCGAGCGGATGATCGGACGGGAACGCGCCGAGCCCCATGAGCGTCGTCGTCACGGGGATCTGCGTCAGGTCGGCCAGCTCGCGCAGCTCCTGGTGAGCGTCCGCGATGATGACGCCGCCGCCGACGTAGAGCACGGGCCGGCGCGCGCGCATCATCAGCCGCGCCGCCTTCTTGATCTGCCCGGGGTGCCCGTCGTACGTCGGGTTGTACGAGCGCATCTGCACGCGCTCGGGCCAGATCAGCTCGGCCTCCTTCACGAGGATGTCCTTCGGCAGGTCGATGTGCACGGGCCCCGGCCGGCCGGTCGACGCCAGGTAGAACGCCTCGCGGACCACCGGCCCGATGTCCTTGCCGTCCTTCACGAGGAAGTTGTGCTTGGTGCACGGCCGGGTGATGCCGACGTTGTCCGCCTCCTGGAAGGCGTCGTTGCCAATGAGGTGCGTCGGCACCTGGCCCGTGAACGCGACGATCGGGATCGAGTCCATCAGCGCGTCCTGGAGCGCCGTGACGAGGTTCGTCGCGGCCGGACCCGACGTGACGAGACACACGCCGACCTTGCCGGTCGTGCGCGCGTAGCCTTCGGCCGCGTGCCCGGCGGCCGCCTCCTGGCGCACGAGGATGTGCTGGAGGCCCTCGAAGTCGTACAGCGCGTCGTAAATGGGCAGGACCGCGCCTCCGGGGAGCCCGAAGATCACCTCCACCCCTTCACGCTTGAGGCACTCGAGCAGCATGCGCGCGCCAGGCATCTTCACGGCCTCTCTCCTCCATGGGAAGTGGGGGGCCCCGACATGGCCCCCACACCCCCCGCGCTCGGAAGCGCCGCGGGGGGTGCGCGGACGCACCCGCGGAACCCGCGGCGCTCCTCGATGTTCCTCAACTGCCATGGTAGTCGCCTCCGGACGCTTGCCGCTCCCGGATACGCGCCTGAGCCGCCGCCAGCCGGGAGCCCGGGATGAGGTACGGCGAGCACGACACGTAGTTCATCCCGGCGCGGTGACAGAACTCGACCGACGAGGCGTCGCCGCCGTGCTCCCCGCAGATGCCGATCTTGAGGTCCAGGCGCACGCGGCGGCCGCGCTCGATCCCGATCTTCACGAGCTCACCGACGCCTTCCTGGTCGAGCTGGGAGAACGGGTCGTTCGGCAGGAGCCCCTTCTGCAGGTACGCCGGCAGGAACTTGGCGACGTCGTCGCGGCTGTAGCCGAAGGTCATCTGCGTCAGGTCGTTCGTGCCGAACGAAAAGAACTCGGCGTGCTCGGCGATCTTGTCCGCGATGATCGCCGCCCGCGGCACCTCGATCATCGTGCCGACCATGTAGCGGACGGGCACGCCGGTGCGCGCGATGACGCCGTCGGCGACCTTCCTGGTCTGCTCGTACGTCTCGCGCATCTCGCCGACCGTCCCCGTGAGCGGGATCATGATCTCCGGCTCGACGTGCCCGCCCTGCTCGGCCACGGCGCACGCCGCCTCCATGATCGCGGTCACCTGCATGCCGTAGATCCGCGGCGACGTGATGCCGAGCCGGCAGCCGCGGTGCCCGAGCATCGGGTTCGCCTCGCGCAGGCGCTCGATCATCCCGATCCGCTCCTCGAGCCACCGCTGCCGCCCGGCGTTGATCCCGAGCGCCTCCAGCCGGGCGCGCTCCTCGACCATCTCCTTGTATTCCTTCGGCGTCGCGAGGAACTCGTGGAGCGGCGGGTCGAGCAGGCGGATGGTGACGGGCAGGCCGTCCATCGCGCGGAAGATGCCGATGAAGTCCTCGCGCTGGAACACCTGCAGCTTGTCGAGCGCGGCCTGCTGCACGACCGGGTTCGACGCCATGATCATCTCGCGCATGATCGGGATGCGGTCGGCGGCGAAGAACATGTGCTCGGTGCGGACGAGGCCGATCCCTTCCGCCCCGAACTCGCGGGCGCGCGTCGCGTCCTCCGGCGTGTCCGCGTTGGCGCGCACGCCGAGCGTGCGCACGCGGTCGGCCCACACGAGGAAGTCCTTGAACTCGCCGCCGACCTCGGGCTCGATCGTGGTCACGCGCTCGAGGATGACCTCCCCCGTGCCGCCGTCCACCGAGATCCAGTCGCCCTCGCGCACGGTGCGACCGGCGACCTCGAAGACCCGCCGCTCCTCGCCGACCGTGATGTCCGAGGCGCCGACGACGCACGCCTTGCCCATGCCGACCGCGACGACGGCCGCGTGCGACGTGCGGCCCCCGCGCGACGTGAGGATCCCCTCCGACGCGTACATCCCCGCGACGTCCTCGGGCGACGTCTCCGACCGCACGAGGATGACGTGCTGGCCGGCCTTCCCCCACTGCACCGCGCGGTCCGCGTCGAAGACCACCTGCCCCACCGCTGCGCCGGGCGCCGCGGCCAGGCCCTTCGCGAGCAGGCGGCCGGCGGCGATGGCCTCGTCCTTGGACTTCGCGTCGAACCGCGGGCGCAGAACCTGTCCGAGGTCGCCGGGGTTCACGCGCAGGAGCGCGGTGTGCTGGTCGATCATGTGCTCGTGGACGAGGTCCACCGCCACGCGGATGGCGGCGAGCGCCGACCGCTTGCCGGCACGCGTCTGCAGGAGGTAGAGCGTGCCGTCCTGGATGGTGAACTCGATGTCCTGCATGTCCTTGTAGTGGCGCTCGAGCCGGCGGGCGATGTCGAGGAGCTCGTCGTAGATCGCCGGCATGCGCTCGTGGAGCGCCTCGATGGGCAGCGGCGTCCTGATCCCCGCGACGACATCCTCGCCCTGGGCATTCGGCAGGAACTCGGCGTAGAAGCGCGCCTCGCCGGTCCGCGGATCGCGGGTGAAGCCGACGCCCGTCCCCGACGTCTCGCCGAGGTTCCCGAAGACCATCGCCATGACGCTCACGGCGGTGCCCCACTCCGCCGGGATGCCGTGGATGCGGCGGTACTCCACCGCCTTGTTCGCGTACCAGGAGTCGAAGACGGCGTTGATGGCGAGCCGGAGCTGCTCGTGCGGGTCCTGCGGGAACGGGGAGCCTGTGCGCTCGGCCACGAGGTCCTTGAAGACCTGGACGAGCTGCTTGAGCTCCGTGGCGGGCACCTCGGGGTCGGTCTTCACGCCGAGGCGCTGCTTGAGGGCGTGCAGCTCGGCGTCGAAGTGCTCGCGCTTGATACGCAGGACCACGCTCGAGAACATGGTGATGAACCGGCGATAGCAGTCCCACGCGAACCGCTCGTTCTGGGTGCGGGCGGCGAGCCCCTCGACCGTCTCGTCGTTCAGCCCGAGGTTGAGGACCGTCTCCATCATCCCCGGCATCGACGTCCTGGCGCCCGATCGCACGGAGACGAGCAGCGGCCGGGTCGGATCACCGAAGCGGGCGTCGGCGACGGACTCCAGCCGCGCAAGGCTCTCCGTGATCTGCTCGGACATGCCCTCGGGCCACTGGTGGCCGCTCCGGTTATAGTGCGCCCACGCCTGCGTGGTGATCGTGAAGCCAGGCGGCACCGGGATGCCGAGGTTGGTCATCTCGGCGATCTCGCAGCCCTTGCCCCCGAGCAGGTTGCGCATCAGGGATGAGCCTTCCGCCTTGCCGGCCCCGAAAAAGTAGACGTATTTCGCCATGGCAGGGATCTCCGTCGTCAGGCTAGGGAAAGTCTTTACAGCCTATCGAACGCCCGAGACGGGTGTCAAACGAACGCCTGGTGGCATCCCTGTCATCGCCGTCCATTCCCCGCTCCATTCCCGTTCGTCGTCCACGAGCCAAAAACACAAAAAGCCACGGATCATGCGACCCGTGGCCCTCGCCTCTCGCACGCCACGGGCCGGCTTCGCCTGCCCGTGGCACCCTCAGTCGGTTACGCCGGGGATGCTCCGGGCAGGCCTCGCAGCGCGAGGCGAATCAGTCCGAGCAGCAGTCCCAGCGACGTCCGGGGAGTCATGTTCCCGACACTCTACGGGCCCGTGATGCGCGCGTCAAGTGATCATGGGGGGACTATCGAGGCCCCCCATACCCCCCGCTCGGAGCGCCCCGGCGAAGCCGTGGCGCTCCTCGACGACCGGATTCGTCCGCGGGCTCTCAGCCGCGCGCCTCCGCCGCGCCCAGCACGAGCGCCTCCACGGCGACGATGTGATCGAGCATCGCGCTCCGGGCCATCGCCTCGTCGTGCCGGACGATCGCGTCGAGCACGCGGCGATGGTCCTGGTGCGACCGTTCCGGCCGTCCCGGGGCCGCGAGCGACTCCTCGCGGCTCTGCGCGAGGAGGTCGATGAGCGCGTTCACGATGCGCGTGATCGCCCGGTTTCGCGAGGCCGCGGCGAGCGCCGTGTGGAACTGCACGTCCTGCGCGAATCCCGTCCGCCCGGCCGCGACCTCCTTCGCCTGGTCCTTCAGGATGCGCTCCATGTCGGCGATCTCGTCCGTGGTCGCGCGCGTGGCGGCGAGACCGGCGATCAGCGGCTCGATCAGCCGGCGCGCCTCGAACAGCTCTGCGATCGCCTCGCGTTGCGACGCCATGACCAGGGCCAGGGGCTGGACGAGGCTCTCGACGGACACCTCGCGGATGAACGTGCCCTCGCCGGGCCGGATCTCCACGAGCCCGAGGCTCTCGAGCGCGCGCAGCGCCTCCCGCACGGACGTGCGGCTCACGAGGAACTTCTCCGCGAGGTCGCGCTCGGGCGGCAGCTGGTCCCCGGACTTGAGCCGTCCCTCGGCGATCATCCCCTTGATCTGCCGGACGATCTCCTCGTAGATCCGCGTCGACTTGATCGGCTCGAGCTCGACCTGGCCCCCGCGGCGACCTTCCGGGCGTCGCTCCGCCGTGCTCATCGGCATCGCCCCGATCGCGACCCGCCCGGCCCGGTTCGTCCGGAGACCCGGCGGCGCGCGTTCACCTTCATCCGCGCTCCTCCTTCACCACCAGCACCGGGCACCGAGCGTCGTTCAGCACCGCCTCGGACACGGTCCCGAGCACGAGACGCTTGACCGCGCCGAGGCCGCGAGCCCCGACGACGACGAGCCCGGCGCCGCGGGCCCGGGCGATCTCGACGATCCTTCCGGCAGGTCGCCCATCCTCCACGATGGTCTCGACCTCCCGAATGCTCGCTCGCAGTTCGGCGGCGGCCTGCTCGAGCGCCGCCTGCATCTCGGCGTGCCGCCGCTCCCGGAACTCGCGCTCGGCCTCCCGGATCTGCACGTTCAGCGCGACGGGGCTCCGGGGCGGCCACCGCACGGGTTCCACGACCCCGACGACGCACGCGCGGTCGACGTGTTCGAGGCCGAGCGAGGCGAGGAAGCGGACCGCCCGCATGGCATGCGCGGAGCCGTCCACTGCCGCCACGACCGTCCCGGGCCCGGCCTGGCGATCCTTGACCACGAGCACGGCGCAGGGCGCGTGACGCGCCACCGCGACCGAGACGGTGCCGAGGAACGCCCGGCGCACGGCGCCGAGTCCGCGTGCTCCCATGACGAGCAGGTCCGCCTGCTCGGTTTCCGCGAGGTGCACGATCTCCTCTCGAGGATCGCCCTCGACGACCCGGGCTCGCGCGTCGGGCCAGCGCCCGGCGAGCGTCTTCCGGCCCTCCTCGGCGACCCGGCCGGCCTCGCTCGTGACCGCTGCGTGGATCCGCCCTGCGGCCTCGATCGCCGCCGCCGGGTGCGGCATCCGCGCGGCGCTGACCACCGTCACCGACGCCCCTGCCGCGGGAAGGGAGCTGGCGAGCCAGTCCATCGCCGCGCGCGCGCCACGCGAGCCGTCGGTGGCGACGAGGACGTTCATGGTCTCCTCCTCAGCTCATGACCGCGGCAGGACCCAGATGGCCATGCCCAGCACGTAGCACGCGACGCTCGAGACCAGCGTGAACGGCACGCTCCATCGCAGGAACGTGCCGACCGAGATCTTGTGCTGTTCCTCGCGCTCGCAGATGTTGAGCGCCACGTAGAGCGCGGGGGCTCCGGCCACCGTGAGGTTGCTTCCGAGCGTGCCCGCCCACACCAGCATCCAGTAGAGCGGCCATGGATCCAGCCCCTGCTGCCCGAGGTCGCGCACGGTGTAGAGGAACGTCAGGATGTAGGCGTCGTGCTCGACGATGCCGACGATCGGCACCGTGATCCAGTAGAGGAGCGAGGCGCCGAGCGCCAGGTTGCCGGCGAACACGGGGGCCATCGCGTGGGCCATCCGCTCGAGGAGGCCCGTCTTCTCGAGCCCACCGACGAGGGCGAAGAGCCCGATGTAGAAGAAGATGGCCCGCCAGTCGAGCTCGGACAGCACCGCCTCGAAGTCCGGCTTGCCGCCCTCGCGATAGACGACCTCGAGGATCAGCACGAGCAGCACAGCCCCGCTGAGGGCGATGAAACCGAGCTTGACGTCGAAAACCTCGCGGAACGCCATGCCCACGATCGTGAGGAAGAACATGACGAGCACGATCGTGGCGAAGCGCTTGTCGGGGATCCGCGCGTCGACGATCATCCCGTGCCCGGGGTTGGGCGAGGTGGGCACCGGGCGGGGAGCCGGCGCGGTCGCCGGCGCGCGGAACCCGTAGAGGTACATGCCGCCCAGCGTGATGAAGAACGCGACGACGAGGATCGGGAACGACGACGGCAGCCCCTGGAACCAGATGAAGTCCACGAACTCGGCGCCGGAGACGCTGTGGAGCATCTGGGGCGGCAGGTCGCCGAGGAGGAGCGCGGTGCCCATGAAATTGGCGCTGAAGCCGATCATCAGGATCACGGGCGTGAGCGGCAGGCCGAGGTGGCGCACCAGCGGCAGGGCGACCGGCGCGAACATCAGGATGACGACGACGTTGTCGACCACCATCGACACGAAGCCGGACAGCACGGACAGGATCACGACGAGCAAGCCGCCGTGTCCGCGCGAGAGTCGCAGCGCCTGGATGGCGAGCCACTCCGGCACGCCCGACTTGCCGAAGTATCCCGCGATGAGCCAGACGCTGATCAGGATCGCCATGACGTTCCAGTCGACGAGCGTGAAGGCCTGCTCCTCGGTCATGACACCGGCCCACACCATCGCCGCCACGCCGAGGAGCGCGGTGAGGGCGCGGTCGATCCAGCCCGTGATGATGACGACGATCGTGACGGCGAAGATGCCGAGGGCGAGCCAGGCTGTCGGGTCCATGCGGGCGTCGGGTCTCCTTTCGGCGCAGGCGTCCGGCGCGGTCAGGTCTCGCGCGGCGCCGGGCTCGGCGCGGGGGCGCCGCACTCGCCGCCACCATGGCGCGAGCACGGGCAGCACGAAGAAGAATAGCGCAACCGCCGTGATGACGCGGCCATGGGACGGGCGGCGAAGCGGGCTCCCGGGGGCATGACGGGGCATCCATCGGCGTGCGGCGCCTTCCGCGCGCTCAGCGCGGCGGCGGCTCCGTGACGCGCAGCCCGCTCGTCACCGTCTCGACGCCGTCCACGCCCCGGACGACCTGCATGGCCGCGTCGCGTTCGGCGTCCGTCTCCACCGTGCCCGCCAGCGTGACGCGGGCGCCATCGACGCGCACCTCCACATCCACGCGGGCCGTCGCCCGCTTCGCCTTGAGTGCCGCGCGGACCCGGGCGGCGAGCGCCCGGTCGCGAAGCTGCCGGCGGGAGTCGTCGGTCGGCTGGAACTCGGGCGCGGCCGCGAGCGCCAGGATCTGAGCCGTCCCGGTATCGATGCCGATGCGGTCGGTCGTGATGGTGAGGTCGTAGTTGAGCGGGTCGCTCCACTCGACGTGGAAGAGCTGGCGGATGCGGGCCCGGACACCGCGGTCGTACGCCTGGACGCGGCCGAGCGCCTCGTCGCGGTCGACGCGGAGACGCTCCGCGATGCGGTCCACCCGGATGTCCAGCGGCGCGGTGACCCGAACCCGCACGGCATGGGCAATCCCCGCGAGGAGGAAGGTCGACCAGCGACCAATGATCACCACGCGCTCTTTGACCGCGGCGTCCAGGACCTCGGCGGCGACGAACGCGTGGTACCGCCGCGCGGAGCGCGTCAGCCGTTCGAAGAGGCCGGGGTATTCCTCGATGACCTCGACCAATCGCGGCTCGGGGACCTGGTACTCTTCGGCCGCCTCGCGGGTGATGTCCTCGCGGACGCACACGTAACCGAGCCGCTGGGCCACCGCCATCCCGACGGAGGTGCCGAGGCTGCCCATCTCGCGCGTGACGGCGACGATGCTCATGGCGCGGCCGTCCGGGACCTCAGGCCTGCGCCGGCGGCACCGCGCCGAGTCCGTTCCGCAGTCGCGCGATGCCCGGGCGCAGGAGCGGCATCATGAAGAGCGCCAGCGCGACCACCACGCCGACGGCGGCGATCGGCCGGGTGAAAAAGATCCACAGCGAGCCGCTCGACATGATGAGGCTCTGGCGCAGCGCTTCCTCGGTCATGTCCCCGAGCACCAGCGCCACCACGAACGGCGCCAGCGGGTAGTTGAGCTTCTTGAAGACGTAGCCGGCGACCCCGAAGGCCAGGAGCAGCCAGATGTCGAACGTCGTATTGTTCACCGCGTAGGCGCCGATCGAGCTGAGCAGAATGATCGACGGCGTCAGGATGGGAGCCGGCACTCGCAAGATCGCCGCGAACACCGGCACCAGAAGCACGCACATCAGGACGCCGATGACGTTGCCGATGTACATGCTGGCGATCAGCCCCCACACGAAGTCCTTCTGCTCGATGAAGAGCATCGGCCCTGGCGTGAGGCCCCAGATGTAGAGTCCGCCGAGGATGACCGCCGCCGTGGGCGAGCCCGGGATGCCGAGCGTCACCATCGGCAACAACGCCCCGATGCCCGCCGACTGGGCGGCGCTCTGGGTGGAGATGATGCCTTCCGGAGCGCCGGTGCCGAACTTCTCGGGGTGCTTCGAGTACTGCTTCGCCAAGCCGTAGGCCATGAACGAGGCCGGGGTGGCGCCGGTGCCCGGCAGGACGCCGATCCAGAAGCCGAGGACGGTGCTCGTCACGAAGGTCCCGATACTCCGGCCGGTCTCCCGGATCGTCAGCCAGAGGTCGCCCAGGCCGACTTTCCCCTGGGTGCCCCGAAACTCGAGCCGCTCCTCCGCGGACTGGAGGATCTCGCCGACCCCGAACGCGCCGATGGAGGCCGTGATGAAGCTGAAGCCAGAGAGCAGGATGATGCTGTCGAAGGTCAACCGGGGCCTGCCGGTGACGACGTCGAGGCCGACTGACGCCAGGATGAATCCGAGGGTCGCCGAGGCAACCGACTTCATGGGCGAGCCGCGACCGAGGCCCGTGAAGGTGCTGAAGGCGAGCAGGAGGATGGCGAACGTCTCCGGCGGCCCGAAGCGCAGGGCCAGCTCCGCCAGCGGGGGCGCGAAGAAGGTGAACAGGACCACCGCGATGAAGGCCGCGAAGAACCCCGGAATGAAGGCGAGCGCGAGCGCCTGACCCGCCCGGCCGTCGCGCGCCATCGGGTAGCCGTCGAACATCACCGCGACCGACCACGGCTCGCCGGGGATGTTGAAGAGGATGGACGTGATGGCCCCGCCGAAGAGTGCCCCCCAGTAGATGCACGAAAGGAAGACGATTGCCGAGGTCGGCGGCATGGTGAACGTCAGGGGGAGGAGGATGGCCACGCCGCTCGTGCCGCCCAGCCCCGGGAGCACCCCGATGATCACGCCGAGGAATACCCCGACGCCGGCGATGACGAGGTTGTAGGGGCTGATGGCGACCTCGAAGCCGCCGAGGAGGTTCAGGAAGGCGTCCACGGCCTAGAAAGGAAGCAGCTGCTCGCCGAAGCGACCCTTCGGGAGCGGGATCAGGAACCATCGCTCGAAGATCAGGAACGTGACCGTCGGGAAGAGGATACCCACCGCCACCGTCAACGCCCACGACTGCCGGCCGGTGAGGCGGATGTAGAAGACGAGGTAGACGAGTGCCGTCACGTAGAACCCGACCACCTCGAAGAGCGCGAAGGCCCCGGCCATCGGCAGGAATACCGTGAGGACCTGCCGGATGGCCCCCGGCGGGAAGAAGGCGTTCCGGGCCAGCTGCGACCCGTGCCGGAGCGCCTGGAACAGGATCCAGAGACTCGACAGCCCGAGCACGACGGAGAGCCAGAACGGGAAGAAGCCGCCACGCGGTCCGGCCTCGCCCCAGCCGGGTCCGAGGCGGATCGCCTCCCGCATGACGAAGCCGGCGATGACCAGCAATGCGAGCGCCGTGATGATCTCAGCCCGTTTCATCTCCCCCGGTCGCGCCCTCCCTTCGCGGCAGCGGGCTGCCCGAAGGCAGCCCCGCCCGCGTTCCTCAGAACCGACTCGACGGCCGAGCAGGCGTCGCTACTTCGACCAGCCCGCCTTCTGGATCACCTGCACGTGGACGTCGTTGTAGCCACCCACCCAGCGGCCGAACTCGTCGCCGGCCAGATACCTGGCGTCCAGCACGTTCTTGTCCAGGAAGGCCTGGAAGTCCTCGAGGTCGAACACCTTCTTCATGAGGCCGGCGTAGTACTCACGGGCTTCGACAGGCATCTTTGGGGGCCCGAAGATGCCGCGCATCATCTGGTAGGAGATGTCGTAGCCGAGCTCCTTCATGGTCGGCAGGTCGGCGAACTGCCCCTTGTGGCGCTCGGTCGCGAACGTGGCCAGCGGGCGCAGCTTGCCCGGATAGTGCGGCAGCCCCTCGCTCGGGTTGTTGACCGTCGCCTTGACCTGCCCGCCGACCAGGTTTGCCGCCACCGTCCCGCCGCCCTTGAACGGCACATACTTGAACGGCTTGAGGTCGGCCTTCTGCTCGAAGAACGTGAAGATCAGCTCGTCCTCCTGCTTCGAGCCGGTGCCGGCGACGGTCAGCGACTCCTTCTGCGCCGCCGCCACGAACTCCTTGACGCTCTTCCAGGGGCTGTCCTTCTGGACCCACAGAAAGAAGTTGTCGAGGGCGACGAGCGAGATCGGTGTGAAGTCCTTGTAGCTGAAGGGCAGCTTCTGGATGATCGGCGTCATCACGAAGCTCGACAGCGTGATCATGATGGTGTGGGGATCGCCCGACTTGCCCCGCACGTGCTCCATGGCCACCGCCCCCGCCCCGCCCGCCTTGTTCAGCGGCACGAACGGCACCGGAGCGAGCTTGTGCTTCTCGATCAGGCCCGAGATGAAGCGGGCGTAAACGTCGGCGCCTCCGCCCTGCCCTGCCATGATGATGAACTCGACCGGCTTCGAGGGCTGCCAGGCCGCCTGGGCGGGTCGGTCCGCGCCAAGCGCGAGCAGCCCAACGGCCAAGACCAGAGCCACCAGCACTGCCGAGACGACCCGCAGGCGTTTACCCCTCATTGTGAGGTCCTCCCTGGTGAGTAGTTTGCGGGCATCCTACACGAGGACCCCGGATACCCCATGAACAAGACGAGGCCAGACTCCGTTCCCGCCCGGCCTCGCTGGTCGATCGCAGCCGGGGTCACTGTCTGGGCGCTACTTGACGTCGAGCACCGACTTGGTCGCGTCCAGCCGCCGGAACGGCACCACCGCGGGGATCTCCCACTTCTCCCACATCTCGTCGACCTTCGCCTGGAAGTAGGCGAGATCCTCCTCGATGAAGTGGGCGAAGCGGCCCTGCTTCAGGAGGTACTCGCGGACCGGCTTGCGCTTGCGGCCATCGACGATCGCCCTCGTCTTGCCGTAGTACTTCAGCTGCCCGTCCTCCACCTCGTAGAGCGGGAACACGCCGGTTTCGATCGCGAGCTCGCCGAGCTCGTGCGAGAGCATCGGGTCGTAGTCCCAGCCTTTCGGGCACGGGTCGAGCGAGTGGATGAACGTGGGGCCGCCGATCGTGAGCGCGCGGCGCACCCTGTTCATCATGTCGACGGCGAACGACGCGCACACCGTGGCGACGTACCGGCACTCCGGGTGGCCGGCGGCCATCATCCCGGCCATGTTCTTCTTCCAGCGCTTGTGGATGATGCGGTGCACCTTGCCTGGCGGGCTGAACGTGGTGTGGGCGCCGTAAGGTGACATCCCGGAGATCTGGATGTCGGTGTTCGCGTACGACTCGTTGTCGTAGAGCAGGATCAGGGAGTTGTACTCCTTGTGCGTCAGCGTCGCCGAGATCGCGCCGATGCCCATGTCGGCGCCGCCGCCGTCGCCGCAGAACGCGATGACGTTGATCGGCTCGGCCTTGATCTTCCCCTTCGCCATGAGGGCCTTCAGGCCGGCCGCGGTGCCGAGCGCGGCCGAGCCCGAGGAGCCGAGCTGCGTGTGCATCCACGGCACCACCCACGGCGTCGTGTAGTACGTCGTGTTCGCGACGTACATGCAGCCCGTGGAGCCGAGCACGATGGTGCGGGGCCCGGCGGCCTTCACCATCAGCTTCATCACGAGCGCCGATTCACAGCCCTGGCACGTCCGGTGGCCGGACGTGAAGTACTCCTCGATGGTGACCTTCTTGATGCCCCGGAAGGGCTCGAGCACCTGCGTCGCGTTGGTGAACGTGGTCGTCGTCTCAGCCATTGGTCTGTTCCTCAATCCCGGACGCCGAGCCAGTGAGTCTTCGCGTCGGACTGGCCGGAGCGCGCGGCTGCGTAGCAGATGTCCGTCGCCTTCTTGACGTCGTCCAGCATCACCTCGCGGCCGCCGAGGCCGGAGATGAACGAGATGAGCGGCGGGCGTCGCTCCGCGTTGTACATCGCCGCGCGAACCTCGTTGGCGACGACGCCGGAGGCGAACGGCGAGCCGAACGAGTAGTTGCGGTCAATGACGCCGATGGCCTGGGCCTTCGACAGGGCCGTGACGAGCCGCTCGTACGGGAACGGCCGGAACCAGCGCAGGCGGAGGAGGCCGACCTTCTTGCCCTGCGCCCGCATCTCGCGGATCGCGACCTTGATCGGCAGCGAGATGGTGCCCATCCCGATGAGGACCACCTCCGCGTCGTCGGTCATGTACTCCTCGAACCACGGGTTCTCGGGACCGCGGCCGAACACCCGGCGGAAGTCCGCGTACGCCTCCTCGATGACCGTGTACGCGCGCTTCATCGCCTCGTCGTTCTGGCGCCGGATCTCGATGACCCAGTCCTCGTTCGCCTGGGGCGCGACGGTGATCGGGTTGTCCGGGTGGAGCTGCAGGTCTCCGCGGTTGTAGGCCGGCAGGAACCGGTCGACCTTCTGCTTCGACGGCACCAGCGTCAGCGCCTGCGAGTGCGTCAGGAACGCGCCGTCCGCGGAGATCGCCAGCGGCAGGAACACGCGCCGGTCCTCGGCGATGCGGTAGCCGATCAGCGTCGTGTCGAGCGCCTCCTGGGACGTGTCGATCCAGCAGAGCATCCAGCCGAGGTCGCGCACGAACAGCGCGTCGTTGTGCTCGACGCCGAACGCGCCGGGATCGTCCAGCGCGCGGTTGCCGACGAGCGCCAGCATCGGCACGCGGAGCGGCGGCGTCACCACCAGGCACTCCATCGCGTACGCCCAGCCGACGCCCGACGAGCCCGCGAACACGCGCGCGCCGACGGTGGAGGCGTGCTTGACGATCTCGAACTGGCTGTGCTCGCCCTCCGCCACGATGTACTCGGCGACGAGCTGCCCGTTGGCGATCTTCTTCGCGATCGCCTGCATGACGGTGTCGTACGGCCGGATCGGGTACGCGGTGACGACGTCGATGTCGGCCAGCGTCAGGGCCTCGGCGACGGCCTCGCTGCCGGAGATCAGGAGCTCTTTCTCGTCCGATGCGGCCGTTGCCGCCTGGGTCACGACTGCCATGTCTCTCGCCTCCCGCCTACTGGGTCTTGTGGGCCGCGTTCTCACCGGGGATGCCCGCGGTGATCACGCCGCCGCCGCTGTCGAGGTCGCCGGCCGCCAGCTCCTGCTCGTACTGGCCGCGGAAGCGGAAGCCGTGCGAGCGGAGGGTCCCCTGCTTGTCGCCGATCTTGGTGACGAGCCACGTCTTGTACGCGGCCTGGTCCTTGCGCCACATCTCCCACTGGCTCGCGTTGTCCTCGAAGAGCGACTCGTTCACCATCGTGACGCACTGCTCGACGGGGCAGACGGCCTCGCACACGCCGCAGCCGCAGCACGCCTCCATGTTGGCGTCGAACGTGCCGTCCGGCATGACGTCGAAGCACGAGTCCGGGCACGAGATCCAGCACAGGTTGCACTTCACGCAGGTGTCGAAGTCGATCACCGGACGCATCGTCCGGGTCGTGTACTTCTTGAAGTACGGGTTGCGGTCGGGCACGTAGCCCTCGCCGCCCTCCTTCGGCTTGCCGATGGGGATCGCGGGGATCGTGACGCCCTCGCGCATCTCCCACCACTTCGGCTTCTCGAAGGCAAACGGCGCCTCGGCGTTGCCCTCGGTGATCTTCACGACCCGCGACTCGAGCCGGTCGTGCGCCTTCTTCGCCGACGCGACCTTGAGGTCCGAGCCCCAGTCGATCTCCTGGATCGCCTGGCAGACCCCGTCGAGCGGCAGGAATTGCGGGGCGATCTTCGCGAGCGCGCCGAGGACGCGCACCTCGGTGTGGTCCTCGCGGTAGACCCACAGGCCGGAGAACGAGGCCTTGGCGCGGATGAGCGCCAGCGTGTACGGCTCCTCCCGCTTGTGGACGTCCTCGATCAGCGAGTCGAAGGACTGGAGCGACGTCATGAGCACGGTCCCGTTCGGGACCGTCAGCTTGTTGATCGGCTGGAGCCCGTACCACGCCCACGACTCGACGCCCTTCGCGAGCGTGTCGTCGAGCACGATCGTCACGTCGGTGTGCTTGGGCTCGTAGCGCGCCATGTTCTGCTCGAGCTCTTCCTTCGTGTCCGCGACGATCGCGAAGTCCTTCGCCGGGATGCCGTTGCGCTGGGGGCTGTCGCCGTAGCGCCCGAACGCGATGCCCCACCGGCCCGACTTCCGCGCGGACAGCACGATCCCGCGGGCCACGCGCGCCGCCAGGTTCTTCTGGAAGATGCCGCGGTAGACGATCTCAGCGATCAGCGATGCCATGATTCCTCCCGTTCGGCGTCCCGCATCGTGAGCCCGAGGCCAGGGCCCTTCGGGCCCAGTGGTCAGCTGGTCGGACCGCAGCATCTAGCCGCGATGACTCCGTGTCAAGCGGTTTGCGGCTGCCCCGAGCAACTCGCCGTTTCTACGCGGCCTCCACACCGTCGAGGAACTCGAGGAGCGCGCGCGTGAACGCCTCGGGCTGCTCGATGTTCGACAGGTGCGCGGCGGCCTCGAGCACGACCAGCCGGGCGCCCCGGATCTTGGCGCGGATCACCTCGGACGCGGCGACCGGCGTGCCCGGGTCGTCCTCGCCCACGACGACGAGGGTGGGCACCGTGATCGCGCTGATCCGTTCGGTCAGATCGAGCGCGGAGATCGCGGCGCAGCACCCGGCATAGCCGCCGGGCGGCGTGCGCCGGATCATCGCGGCGACCGGTTCGACGCGCTCCGGATGCGCCTGACGGAACGGCGCGGTGAACCAGCGACCGAGCGTCGGCTCGACGAGCGGCTCCATGCCCTGGCTCTCGGCGATCCGGATGCGCTCCTCCCATTGCGGCTTCGCGTCGGCCGGCACGCGGCTCGACGTGTCGCACAGCGAGAGGCTCAGGAAGAGCTCGGGCGCCTTCAGCGCGAGCATCTGTCCGATCATGCCGCCCATCGAGAGCCCGACCCAGTGGGTCTTCGCGATGCCGAGCGCGGCGAGCAGCGCGCGCGCGTCTTCGGCGAGCCGGTCCAGCGTGTACGGGCCCGGCGGCACGTCCGTGCCCCCGTGACCGCGGGTGTCGTAGCGGAGCACGCGGTACCGCCTCGTGAGCGCCGGCACCTGCGGGTCCCACATCGCGGAGTCGGTGGCGAGCGAGTGGCTGAGCGTCACCACCGGCGCGTCCGGCGGCCCCTGGAGATCGTAATTGACGCCGATCCCGTTGACCGTGGTCTTCATGTTCTGGGTCTCCCTCAGCACGCTCCGTCGGAAGGAGCCGACGGCGCGCGAGTCTACAGCAGTTCCGTGAACTCCGCGACCGTCAGCCGCGCCTGCTCGAGGATGTGCGCGAGCGTCGACCGCTTGATCGGACGGTGCGCGGGCACGAGGTCATGGGGGGACTCCGGGGGGACTACCGACGCCCCCCACGCTCGGAGCGCCCCGGGGGGGTGCGCGGACGCACCCGTGGTGCGCGGACGCACCCGACACAGCCGTGGCGCTCCTCGACCACCCGACCTCACGCAGGTGGGAGCGCGGTGCGCCTGCGCGCCACCATCCGGCAGAAGTACTCGTGGACGCCCGGGTCGTGCGTCAGCTCCGGATGGAACGCCGCGACGAGGATCGTGCCCTCGCGAGCCATGACCGGCTCGTCGCGGTGTCGCGCCATCACGGTCACGCCGGGTCCCGCGCGGCGGATGCGCGGGGCCCGGATGAAGACCATCTCGAGCGGCCGGGGCGCGTCGAGCTCGACGACGCCCGGCGTCGCGAAGGACTCGCGCTGGCGCCCGTAGGCGTTGCGCTCGACGTCGACGTCGATGAACCCGAACGCGAACTGTTTCGGGCGGTCGACCTCCTTCGCGAGCAGGATCAAGCCCGCGCACGTGCCGAAGATCGGCTTGCCCGCGGCGTGGAACTTCTCCAGCGCCGGCACGAATCCCCAGTCGCCCATCAGCTTGAGCAGCGTCGTCGACTCCCCGCCCGGGATGATCAGCCCGTCGATCTCGTCGAGCTGCTCGGTCTTGCGGATCTCGACGGACTCGACCGGCTCGCCGGCGAGCCGCACGCGCGCCAGCGCCTTCCGGTGCTGATCGAAGTCGCCCTGGAGCGCCAGCACGCCGATCTTCACGGTCTCAGGACTCCTGTGTCACGCTCGCCTCGGAGGCGGCTCGCCTCCGGCTCGCCGGCCCTCCTGCGGCTCGCACTGCGGGCCGCCGCTCGGCTCGCACTACCACTGTGTCACGCTCGCCTCGCGGCGCTCCTCGCCTCAGGCTCGTCTGTGTCACGCTCGCCTCGGAGGCGGCTCGCCTCCGGCTCGCCGGCCCTCCTGCGGCTCGCACTGCGGGCCGCCGCTCGGCTCGCACTACCACCTGTGTCCGGCTCGCCTCGCGGCGCTCCTCGCCTCCGGCTCGTCGGCCGCCGCTCGGCTCGCACTACCACCCACGGGTCTGGAGCAGGTCGCTCTCCGCCAGCTTGCGCACGTCGAGGCCCGGCATCGCGTCGTCGAGCTCCTGGCTGACCTCCGCGAGCACCTTCGGATCGCGGAAGTGCGTCGTCGCGCGCACGATGGCCTCGGCCCGCGCCGCGGGGTCCTTCGACTTGAAGATGCCCGAGCCGACGAACACGGCCTCGGCGCCGAGCTGCATCATCAGGGCGGCGTCGGCCGGCGTGGCGATGCCGCCCGCCGAGAAGTTCGGCACCGGCAGCGTGCCGTGCTTCGCGATCCAGCGCACGAGCTCGTACGGCGCGCCGAGGTTCTTCGCCTCGGTCATGAGCTCCTCGTCGCCGAGCGTGGTGAGCCGCCGCATCCCGGACACGACCGCGCGCATGTGGCGCACGGCCTCGACGATGTTGCCCGACCCCGCCTCGCCCTTGGTGCGCATCATCGCGGCGCCCTCGCCGATCCGGCGCAGCGCCTCGCCGAGATCACGCGCGCCGCAGACGAACGGGACCGAGAACGCGTACTTGTCGATGTGATAGTGCTCGTCGGCCGGCGTGAGCACCTCGGACTCGTCGATGTAGTCGACGCCGAGCGCTTCCAGGATCTGCGCCTCGACGAAGTGCCCGATGCGCGCCTTCGCCATCACCGGGATCGACACGCAGTCCTGGATTTCCTTGATCTTGCGCACCGACGCCATGCGGGCGACACCGCCGTCGCGGCGGATGTCCGATGGCACGCGCTCGAGCGCCATGACCGCCGCCGCCCCGGCCTTCTCGGCGACCTTCGCCTGCTCGGCGTTCGTCACGTCCATGATCACGCCGCCCTTGAGCATCTCCGCGAGCGCGATGTGCTTGCGATCCGCGATGCGCAGTCCGTTCGACTCGGTCATCGTCTCCTCCTCGGTGGTCGTCGAGTTACACGAGCAGCATCGCCGGACGCCCCACGGCGCGCCGGCGCGGGCGCTTGAGCTCTTCCTGGATGGTCTCGCCGAGCCTCCGCACGCCCTCCTCGATCCGCGCCGCGGGCACGGACGAGAACGCCAGACGCACGGTGCCGGCGCCGCTGTCGTCGATCGAGAACGCGGTGCCCGGCGTGAACGACACGCCGCGGTCGATCGCGCGGGCGAGCAGCGTCCCGCCATCGATGCCCGCCGGCAACGTGACCAGCAGCGAGAAGCCGCCGGCGGGATCCGTCCACGTCACGCCGGGCGGCATCCGGCGCTCGAGCGCGTGCAGCAGCGTCCTCCGCCGGCGGCTGTACTCGGCGGCGGCACGGGCGACGTGACGATCGAGCAGTCGCAGCGCGCAGAACCGGTGGACCGCGGCCTGGATCAGCGCGCTCGTGTGCAGGTCGGCGAGCTGCTTCGCCGCCTCGAGACGCTCGATCACGGGCTCGGGGGCCACGACCCACCCGAGCCGGAGTCCCGGGAACAGGATCTTCGAGAACGTGCCGATGTAGATCACGAACCCGTCGCGATCCCGCGCCTTGAGGGGCAGCGCCGGGCGCTCTCCGTACTGGAGGCTGCCGTCGAACCCGTCCTCGACGATCGGCACCTGGTGCTCGGCCGCGATCGCGAGCAGGCGCTGCGCGCGCTCGGCGCTCATCGTGAGCCCGGTCGGGTTGTGCCCGGTCGGCTGGCAGTAGACGAGCTTCGGCGCGTGCCGCGCGAGCAGGCGCTCGAGCACCTCGGCGCGCGGGCCCTCGCCGTCCCACGGCACGGCGAGGAGATCGGCGCCGAACGCGCGGGCCACGTGGGCGGCGCGCGGATAGGTGGGCTGTTCGATCGCGACAGCGTCGCCGGGATCCACGAACGTGCGCGCGATCAGGTCGAAGCCCTGCTGGGAGCCGTTCACGATGAGGATCTGTTCGGGCCGGGCCTCGACGCCGACGCGCAGGAGGTACGTCGTCAGGTACTGTCTGAGCGGCGCGTAGCCGCCGGCGCCGGCGTACTGGAGCAGCGCCTCGCCCTCCTCGCGCACGACATGGTTCAGGACGCGCCGGAACGCGTCCGTGGGGAACAGCCCGCTGTCCGGCATGCCGCCGGCGAAGGAGATCACGTTCGGCGAGACGCTGCTGGTACTTGCGAGAGCGCGCCACCGCGCGTCGGCGTCGACGCTCACCCTGGCGCTCCGCGACAGCAGCGCGCTCCAGTCGATCGGCGCCCGCAGCGCGGGCCGCGGCGCTTCACCGGTCGCCGGCCGGTGACCGTTCGGCGCGCCGTCGTGCTCCGCCACGAACGTGCCCTGCCCCACGTGGGCGCGCGCCAGGCCGGACGCCACCAGCTCCTCGTACGCGAGGGCGACGGTCGCGCGGTTCACGCCGAGCTGCTGCGCGAGCTCCCGGGTGGCCGGCAGCTTCACGCCGGCGCCGAGGCGCCCGTCGCGGATCAGCGCCTCGAAGTGCGCGCGGATCTGATGCGCGAGCGGCGTGCGCTTGTCGCGGTCGAGGACGAGGCTCACGTGGTCTCCCTGCCGAGCCATTTTGCGCCCGAAATTGGCCGGGTCAAGAGCCAATTGGCTGGTTCCGAGGCGCCGCCAATGGCGACCGCGCCGGGTGACGGCCGGGCAGCCACGCCCGGCGGGTATAATGCGCGCGCAGCAGGGCGAAGTCTGACCGTCTGGAGGACATCCGATGGCCGAGATGAAGGAGTTCGCCGGGCTCTACTATCGCGAGGGGGCCCTCGATCCCAAGACGATGCAGCTGGTGGCGCTGGCCGCGATGGCCGCCGCCGGCTGCACCTCCTGAGTGCCCGGACGCTTCGCGGCTGCGAAGCAAGCGGGCGCGACCGAGGACGAGATCTCCGAGACCCTCTACTACGCGATGCGCGGCGCTGCGCGCGCGGCGTGGAGCACCATCAAGTACATCCCGGGGGTCGAGGACCTGAACAAGGACTGGAAGACGACGTACGAGCAGGAGAACGGCAAGAAGTAGGTGTTCGCTCCGGACGTCGACGGGCGGGCGGCGGCCGCGGGTCCGTCCTCGGGCCCCGCGGGACCGTCCTCGGGCCCCGCGGGACCGCCGCTCCGCCTCGACCGCCTGACCAAGCAGTTCCCCGGGCGCCGCGCTCTCGACGACCTGTCGCTCGCGGTCGACGCGGGCGAGATCTACGCGCTCATCGGCCCGAACGGCTCCGGCAAGACGACCACCGTCAAGCTCACGACCGGGCTCTACCGCCCCACCAGCGGGCGCGTCCTGGTCCGCGGGATCGATGCGCACGCTGAGCCCGAACGCGCCAAGCGCCTCATCGGCTACGTCCCGGACGAGCCGTTCGCCTACGACCGGATGTCGGGCCGCGAGTTCCTTCACCTGATCGGCGAGCTGTGGGGGGTGCCGCGCGCCGAGCGGACCTGCCGCATCGACGCGCTCGCCGGCCACTTCCGCATCGGCGAGCTGCTGGACGGCGACGTGGAGCACTACTCGCGCGGCACCCGGCAGAAGCTCGCGCTGTGCGCGGCGATGCTCCACGCGCCCGTCCTGCTCGTGATCGACGAGCCGATCGTCGGGCTCGATCCCGAGAGCGCCATCCGCACCCGCGAGCTGCTGCGCGACTTCGCGGCGCGCGGGGGCGCGGTGCTGCTCTGCACGCACACGCTCGCGTTCGCGGAAGCCGTGTGCCACCGGGTGGGGATGCTGCGCAGCGGCACGCTCGTCGTCGAGGGCGACCTCCCCACGCTCCGCGGCAAGGCGGAGCACGGCGGCGCCTCGCTCGAGGACCTCTATCTCGAGTTCGCCGGTACTCCGTAGCCTCCTCGCCTGGCGGCTCGCCGGCGCCGTCACGCTGGTCCGCGGCGGCAGTCGCGCGCAGCGCGCGGTCGTGGCGGGCTTCGCCGCCATCTTCGCCGCGGTGATGCTCGGCGAGTACCTCGCGTTCCGGCGCGGCCTCGTGCTCATCGCGGACCTCGGCCTGGCGGGCGCGGCGCTCACGCTCTACTTCGTCGAGTCGATCCTCGTGCTGATCCTGCTCGTGTCGCTGGTCAGCTACCTGGCCTCCGGGCTCTGGATCTTCTACCGCGCGAAGGACACGCCGTTCCTGCGCGCGACGCCGCTGTCGCTCGGCGCGCTGTACACGCTCCGCAGCAGCGAGACCTTCGCGGTCACGTCGTGGGCGCTCGTCGTCGTGGGCGTCCCCGCGCTGCTGGCGCTCGGCGTGACGCACGACACACCGCCCGAGTTCTACGCCGGCGCCGTCGTCATCCTGGCGCTCTTCGCCGCGCTCATCGCCGGCGCCGGCGCGCTCCTCACCACGATCGCCGCCGCGGTCCTGTCGCGAACCCCGACGCGCCTCGGCATCGGCATCGCGGTCGCCGCGGTCGTCCTCGGCTTCGTCGCCCTGGTCGGCAAGAACGTCGTGCCGTCCACCGCCGACTTTTACGCGATCTTCCAGCCCGGCATGGCGAACGGCAAGCCCGCCTCGATCAAGTTCATCGAGGCCAAGTTCACCCTCTGGCCGAGCCACCCGTTCGCGGCGGCGCTCTATGCCGGCGCCACCGGCCGCGCCGCGGGGTCGACCGCATCCCGCGCCGCGCTGGTCGTGGTACCGCTCGTGAGCCTGCTGCTCGCGTTCACCGCCGGGCGCCGGCTCTACGCGCGCACGCTGCCCGTCGTCATGGAGCGCTTCACCATGGCGCCCCCCGGCCGTGCGCCGCTCGCTCCGGGCCGGCCGTTTCCGCGGCGCCTGCGCGGTCCGATCGGCGCGATGCTCGAGCGCGACGTCGTCACCCTCGCCCGCAACCCGCACGAGCTCGGCCGCATGGGCTTCATCGCGTTCCTGCTCGCGCTCTACACCGCGTTCGTGCTCCTCGCGCCCCTGCGAGAGGTCGGCGACCGGCCGCATGCGCTCGCGCGCCTCATGCTCTTCAACGTCAGCGCCGCCGGCTACTTCCTGACGGCGTTCGGGCTCCGCTTCGTGTTCCCGAGCACCTCGCTCGAGGGCCGCGCCGCCTGGGTCTTCTTCTCGAGCCCGATCAGCCGCGCGCGGCTCGTCATGGCGAAGCTCGCGCTCTTCGCGACGCTCGTCACGGTCGCGGTCGTGCCGATCGCGCTCGCGGGCACCGTGCGCCTCGTGCGCGATCCCGTGCTGATCGCCGCCGTCGCGGTGCTGCTGCTCCTGCTCGCGGTGACGACCGCCAGCGTGCTCCTCGCGTTCGGCACGGCGTGGCCGGACTTCCGGGAGGCCAACCCGGAGGTGCTGTCGACGAGCGCCAGCGGCCTGGCCGCCACGGTCGTGTGCCTCGTGTACGTGGCGCTCGTCGGCTGGATCGCGCGCGCGGTCGTGCTGGCGCACGCGGCGGGGGACGGTGTCACGCCGTGGCTCGTGGGCGGGGCGGTCGTCTCGGCGGCGCTGGTCGCCGGCTCGCTGGCGCTCATTGCGAGCCGCGCGCCGTTGCTGGAGGCGCGGTAACCGTACCGGGTGATCTCGCATCGCGGGCGCCACCGTGCCCGGTATGTCACAATGCCCTTCCGACGAAGCCGGTGAGGCGTCGGTCGCCAGGCGGGCGCCCTGCCAGCCGCACAGTGGAGCGACCGTCGAGGGGGACCCTCCCCAACCGTGAAGGCAGGATCCGTCGCCGGTCGCGGCTCGGGTGGACTCGGTGGTCTATCTGTCGGAGACGAGAGATCGAGAGGAGACGCGAACGATGGCCGCAGGTGAAGCCCCCATCAGGCAAGCCGTGAAGTGGCTCGACGATCAGCTCGCGGACGACCCGAACGCCGATCGCGTCAAGCTGATCGACGAGGCGTCGCGCCGCTTCGACCTCACGCCGCTCGACACCGACTTCCTCTACCGTCACCTCGCGGAGAGAAAGAAAGCGAAGCCGTGAGCGAGGAACAGGCCCGTCGCGTCCAGGCCCAGTTCGGCGCGACCGCGGCCGCGTACGTCACGAGCGCCGGCCACGCCGGCGGTGAGGATCTCGACCGCCTCGTCGCGTGGGGCAAGGCCCTCGGGCCGCGGCGCATCCTCGACGTCGCGACCGGCGCCGGCCACACGGCGATCGCGTTCGCCCTCGGTGTGGCGCGCTCGGTCGTCGCCTGCGATCTCACCGAGCCGATGCTTCGGACCGCCCGGGACTTGGCCGCCAGCCGTGGCGCGCCGGTCACGTTCGCCGCCGGGGCCGTCGAGAAGCTCCCGTTCCGCGACGGCGCCTTCGACGTCGTGACGTGCCGCATCGCCCCCCATCACTTCTCCGACGTCCCGGCCGCCCTGCGGGAGATCGCGCGCGTGCTGCGTGCCAGCGGCTCCTTCCTGCTCCAGGACATCCTCGGCCACGACGACCCCGAGTGCGCGGCGTTCGTCACCGAGGTCGAGCGCCGCCGGGACCCGTCACACGTCCGCGCCTACCCCGCCGCCGAGTGGGACTCGATGCTGAGAGCCGCCGGCTTCGTCGTGAAGGACGAGGGCCTCGTGAGCAAGATCCGGATGTGGGACGACTGGACGGGCCGGATGCGGATGAGCCCGGAGGCGCGGCGCGAGCTTGACGCGTTCGTCCGTGCGGCACCGGCCCGCTGTCGGGCGGCGTTCGACTTCAAGCTCGCCGGCGACCGCGTGGAGTCGTTCACCGACCGGATGCTGCTGATCCGCGCCGACAAGCGCTGACGGCCGCGGAGCTAGCCGGCGAGCCCGACGCTGATCGCGAGCGCACGATCAACGCGGATCATCGTGTCGCGCCGGTCGAAGGCAACGACGTAGACTCCACCCCGCCGCGGGAAGCCGGTCGAGCCTCGTATGGCCATGCCTCCTCCTCGAGGAGCCACCACTCGTTGGCGATCCGAAGGCCACGCTCCGCGTGCCTCACGCTTGCCGGCGGCCGGCGTCACTCACCAGCCACACGAGCGTCGCGCCCGGCCCGCCGCGCTCGGGTGGGGCATCCGCGTAGCGTGCGACGAGCGGGTGGCGCGCGAGCAGCGACTGCACGATCCGGCGCTGCACGCCGATGCCCCGCCCGTGGATCAGCCGCACCTCGCCGAAGCCGCGCGCCTGCGCCGCGCGCAGGTACTCGTCGACGACCGACGGGATGTCGCGCGGCGTGAACGCGTGGAGGTCCAGCGCGTCCTCGATCGGGATCTCGACGGGCTCGTCGTCGGGCGCATCAGACTCCGACGCGTCCACCGACCTGCTCCTGCCAGTCCTCGACGTCCAGGAGATCCTCCCCTGGAGGCCGACACGGTCAGAACGTCGCCGCGCGCTCGAAGAACGCGACGTCCACGAGCTGCACACGCTCGGCGCGCGCGCAGTCGGCCACTTTCCGGGCGACCATGTCGCGCACGAACGGGACCGCGATGCGCCGGAGCCGCTCGAGCACGTCCTCGGTACACGGAATGCGCGTGCCCGGGATGAGCCCGCCTCCGCGACCATCGGCTCGGTTGCCGGACGACGGCACGTGTGCGGGGGACACGGGTCCGGCCCCGGGGCGAGGCTCGATGGCGTCACCGGCCGGGAGTACGCCATCGATCCTCTCGAGGAGCGCCGCGAGCAGCGTCTCGACCCGCGCCAGACGCGCTTCGAGCGCATCGAGGCGCCGGTCCGTCTTCAGCTCATCCATCGTGTTCGATTGTCACCCGACCGGCGGGCGCCGCGTGTGCCAGTCCGTGGCCTGCTGATACGCGTCCGCCGCGCGCAGCACCGTCGCCTCGTCGAACGGTCTGCCGGCGATCTGCATGCCGATCGGCAGCCCGCTGTCCGTGAACCCGCAGGGCAGCGCGCACGCCGGATGGCCCGAGAGATTGAACGGCCGCGTGAAGCGGATCAGCGCGGAGCGCACGTCCGAGCGCCGCCCGCGGATGTCCACGTCCGCCTCGTCGACGCGGGGCGCCACGATCGGCGTCGACGGCGCCAGCAGCACATCCCGGTGGCGCAGCGCCTCGTCCACCGCGTCGCGCACCCACGCGCGCACCTGCTGCGCGCGCACGTAGTCCTCGCCCGTGACCAGCACGCTCAGCCGGAGGCGCTCGCGCACGTCGGGCTGGTAGTCGTCCGCGCGCGTCCTCAGCCACCGCGAGTGATACGCGAGCGCCTCCGCCGCGACGATGGCGAACGACGCCGCCGGCACGACGTCCAGGTGCTCCAGGGCCACCTCGTCGACCTTCGCGCCGAGCGACTCGAGGGTCTTCGCCGCGCGCTCGACCGCCGACGCCACTTCCGGCGCCGCCGCGCCGACGAATCCGGCACGCAGCAAGCCGACGCGCAGACCCTTCACCTCGCCGGTCAGCGCCACCGTGTAGTCGGGCACCGGCAGCACGCTCGTCGTCGCGTCCGCCGGGTCGTACCCGGCCATCGCGCCGAGCATGAGCGCACAGTCGGCCGCCGTGCGAGCCATGGGACCGACGTGATCCATCGTCCACGACAGCGGCAGGACGCCCGCGCGGCTCACGCGGCCGTACGTCGGCTTGAGGCCCGTGATGCCGCACAGCGACGCCGGGATGCGGATCGAGCCACCCGTGTCCGATCCGGTGCCGCCGGCACAGAGCGCGGCCGCGACGGCCGCACCGGTCCCCGAGGACGAGCCGCCGGGGATCCGGTGTGTCTCCGCATCCCACGGGTTCCACGTCGTGCCGTAGTGTGCGTTCAGGCCCTGCGGACCGTACGCGAACTCGTGCATGTTCAGCTTGCCGATCATGATGGCGCCCGCGTCCTTCAGACGGCGGACCAGCGTGGCGTCCGCGGCCGGCACGCGGTCCGCCAGGATCTTCGAGCCGCCGGTGGTCTTCACACCGCCGGTATCGCAGAGGTCTTTGAGCCCGATCGGAATCCCGTCGAGCCGCCCGGCGGTCTCGCCGGACACGAGGCGTGTCTCCGCCGCCTTCGCGGCGTCGAGCGCCGCATCGGCGCACACGGTGATGAACGCATGCAGCGTGCCGTCGAGGGCCCCGATGCGATCGAGGCACGCACGCACGACCTCGACCGGGGAGACTTCCTTCGCCGCCATCATGCGGCGCAGATCGGTCGCGGACTTCCAGACGAGCTCGCTCATGTCACCATCATGGGGGGACTATCGATGCCCCCCAAACCCCCCGCGCTCGGAGCGCCCCGGGGGGTGCGCGGACGCACCCGCCAAAGCCGTGGCGCTCCTCGACCACCCGATTCGTTCACGGCCTCTCACCATCATGGGGGGACTATCGATGCCCCCCAAACCCCCCGATCGCTCGCACGCGCCCCGGGGGACCCGGGGCGCGGCTCGAGCAGCCGATGCGCTCACAGGCTCAGAACATCCGGTACTGGGTGGTCGGGTCGGCGCTGCCGAGGTCGAGCGCGCGCAGGGTCTCCAGGGCCGCGTGCGCCACCTCCGCGCCGGGCCTGAGCGCCTCGAGCTCCGTATCCGTCCAGTCGAAGCCGTGCAGCCGTGCGAGCGTCCCGAGCGTGTCGATCGTGAGCGGGGCCATGCGCGCGAGGATACCCGCGCCACGGCAAGGCGGGCAAGTCACGCTAGAATCACACTGATGTCCGTCACCCTCACGATCGTCACCGATCCGGCCACGCGCGAGTCGCGCGAGCTCGCCGTCACGTCCGGCACCACCATCCTCAGGGCCGCGCACGCCGCCGGCATCGACATCACCGCGGTCTGCGGCGGCCGCGGCCGCTGCACGTCGTGCCGCGTGAAGTTCGTCGCGGGCACCGTGCCGCCGCCCACGATCATGGACGAGGTGCAGCTCGGCGACGACCTCGTCCGCGAGGCCTACCGCCTGTCGTGCCAGTGCCACGTCACGGAGCCGGTCACCGTGCAGGTCACGCCTCCCGTCGACGAGACCGCGTTCCAGATCCTGGGCAGTGGCGGCGGCGTCGCGCGGCTCGGACGGATCGCGATCGACTCGGGGGTCACGAAGCAGCTCGTGCGGGTCGAGCTGCCGCGCGAGGAGCACCACCAGACGTCGGATGTCGAGCAGCTCCTCGCCGCGATCGGCGGCGACACGAGCGCCGTGCCGGCGAGCGTGCTCCAGACGCTGCCGTCCGCGCTGCGCGACGATCCCGCCGGCGTGACCGTCACGACGTTCGGCGGCAAGGTGCTCGCGGTCGAGCGCGGCGACACCGCGCTCATGAAGTTCGGGCTCGCGATCGACGTCGGCACGACCACCGTCGTGACCAGCCTGCTCGAGCTCGAGTCCGGCGAGCAGCTCGCCTCGGTCTCGAGCCTCAACCCGCAATCGGTCTACGGCGGCGACCTGATGTCCCGCATCGCGTTCGCCCAGTTCAACCCGGCCAGTCTGAGGAAGCTCCAGACGCGGATCGTGGGCCTCCTGAACCGGCAGATCGCCGCGGTGTGCAGCGAGTCCGGCGTGCTCGCGAAGTGGATCTACAAGGTCGCGATCGTCGGCAACACGTGCATGCACCACGTGCTGCTCGGCATCGACCCGTCGCACGTGGGCCTGGCCCCGTACGCGCCGGTGATGCGGCACCCGCTCGTGCTGCCCGCCCGCGACATCCCGCTCAGGGTCGCGCCCGAGGCGCAGGTCTGCCTGCTGCCGATCGTGGCCGGCTTCGTCGGCGCGGATGCCGTGGCGGTCACGCTCGCCACGCGGCTCGACGAGAGCGACGAGCTCCGCGTGGCCGTGGACATCGGGACCAACGGCGAGGTGATCCTCGGGTCCCGCGAAAAACTGTGGGCGTGCTCCGCCCCGGCAGGTCCCGCGCTCGAAGGCGCACAGATCCGCTGCGGCATGCGCGGCGCGGCGGGCGCGATCGACCGCGTCCTCGTCGGCGACGGCGTCGAGGTCCACACGATCGGCGAGACCGAGCCCCTCGGCATCTGCGGCTCGGGCCTCATCGACCTCGTCGCGGGACTGCTCGACGCGGGCGCCATCGACTGGACCGGTCTCATCCAGGCGGACCAGCGCGACGCGCTGCCGCCGCGCCTGCGCGACCGCATCGTGCGGCGCGGGGAGGAGCGCGTCGTCGTCGTGCTCCGGCCGGGCGAGGCCGGCGCACGCCACGAGATCGTCCTCACCCAGGACGACGTGCGCCAGGTGCAGCTCGCCAAGGGCGCGATCGCGTCCGGCATCGCCCTGCTCCAGCAGGTGGCCGGCGTGCCGGCCGACCGCATCGGCGAGCTGCTGCTGGCGGGCGGCTTCGGCAATTACCTGTCGATCCCGAGCGCGATTCGCATCGGGCTGATCCCGTCGATGCCGCTCGAGCGCGTGCGCTACGTCGGCAACGCCGCGTCGCTCGGCGCGCAGGCGTGCCTGCTGAGCGAGAAGGAGCGCCAGCGCGCGGAGGACATCGCGCGGCGCATCGAGCACGTCTCGCTCGCCGCGCATCCCGCGTTCGAGGACGTCTTCGTCGGCGCGATGAACTTCCCGCGGGGAGGCGCTCATGAGTGAGCTCCGGATCTCGCGCACGATCGTCGGCACCGAAGCGGGTCCGCTCGCGCACCCCATCGACGCCCGGTGGCTGATGGCGTACGCCGCGGGGCTCGGCGAGCAGGACGGGCGCTACTACGACACGCTGCGTCCGGGCGGCCCCGTCGCGCATCCGCTCTTCTCCGTCTGCTACGAGTGGCCGCTGGCGCTCGAGCTCCGCGCGAAGGCCCTCGAGGCGGACGTCGCGCCGCGCGGCGTCCACGCGACCCACCACGTCGTGATCCACCGCCCGCCGCGCGCCGGCGACACGCTGCTCACGTCGGCGTGCATCGCCGCGATCGCCCGCCGGCGATCCGGCACGCTGGTCACCACCCGCTTCACGACCGTCGACGAGCGGGGCGCGCCGGTCACGACGACGGACCACGGCTCGATCTACCGCGGCGTGGACTGCGACGAGGAGGCGAGCGTCGGTCATCCGAGCGTGGGCGCGTGGACCACGCGTCGCGGTCACCGCGCCGACGCGCCCGCCGACACGCCGGGGACCGGCCAGGTCCGCTGGACCGACGCCGTGCCGGTCGCCGCCGGGGCCGCGCACGTCTACACCGAATGCGCTCGGATCTGGAACCCGATCCACACGGACATCGCGGTCGCGAAGTCGGTGGGGCTGCCGGGCCTGATCCTGCACGGCACGGCGACGCTGGCGCTCGCGGTCTCGCGCGTCGTCGCGCGCGATCTCGACGGCGACGCCGCGCCCGTGCGCGAGATCGCCGGCCGGTTCACGGGCATGGTGCTGATGCCGTCGACGTTCACGGTGCGAGGTCTCTCGACGTTCCCCGACGGCCGGATCGCGTTCGACGCGATGGACGCCGAGGGGGGCGCGGCCCTGGGCGACGCGTGGATCGCCGGACGCGGCAGATAGGACGCCCTGACCCGCGACTCCCCCGCTGCCCCGCCCGCCTCCACCCGGCGCGAGATGGACGTCACCGGCGCCGTGCTCGCGCTCGTCCTGTCGCTGCTCTGGGGCGCGAACCCGGTCGCGATCAAGCTCGGGCTCATCGACGCGCCGCCGCTCAGGCTCGCGGTCTTCCGGTTCATCGTCGGCGGCCTCGTCGTGCTGCTCTGGGCCTGGCCGACCGGCCGGCTCGCGGGGTTCCGCGTGGAGCGCCACGAGTGGCAACCGCTCGTCATGGTCGGTCTGCTGCTCGGCGCGCAGGTCTCGATGCTCAACATCGGGACGTCGCTCACGAGCGCGTCGCACTCGGCGGTGCTCCTGAACCTCTACGCCGTCCACACCGTCGTCTTCGCGCACTTCATGATCCCCGGCGACCGGCTGACCGCTCGCAAGCTCGCCGGCACGCTGATCGGGTACTCGGGCGTGGTCATGCTGCTCGCGAGCCGGGCCGGCTCCGGCGACGCCACGCTGGCGGGCGACTCGCTCATGCTGCTGAGCGGCGTCACCCTCGGCTTCCGCACGGTCTACCTGGCGCGCACCGTCCAGCGGCTCGACCAGGTGAAGATGCTCCTCGCGCAGGCGGCGTTCGGCGTGCTGGTCTTCCTCGCCGGCTCGCTCCTGTTCGAGTCCCGCGCGACCGCCTGGACGTGGCGCCTGGCCGGCGCGGTCGCCTACCAGGGCGTCGCGATCGCCGGCTTCAACTTCATCGTGAACCTGTGGCTGCTCAAGCACTACCGGCCGAGCGCGCTCGCGACCTTCTTCCTCACCCAGCCGATCTTCGGCGTGATCGCGGCTGCGCTCGTGACCGGCGACCCGCTGACGGTCGAGCTGCTCTTCGCGAGCGTCGCCGTCGCGATCGGGATCGGGCTGACGTCGCGATAGGTCGAGCCGTCAGCCGATCAGCTCCACCACGCCGTCGATCCCGCGATCGAACTCTGCCGGCGCCACGTGCCAAGCCTGCGTCCGAGCCGCTCCGTCGACAGGGTCCGGATCTGGCCCACCTTCACCCACGACGCCTTGGACAGCCGTGCACTCTCGATCGTCGGCGTCGCGGGGTAGCCGGCGCGTTGTGGCTGGCACCGGGGCCAGGTCGCTATACTGACCACATGCCGACGCGCCCGACGAAGCAGCTCGAGGTCGTCCCGAACCCGCACCCCGACCGCGACTACGAGGTCACGATGACGGTGCCGGAGTTCACGTGCCTCTGCCCCATCACGGGGCAGCCGGACTTCGCCACCATCCGCATCCGCTATGTCCCCGACCAGCATCTGGTCGAGCTCAAGTCGCTCAAGCTCTACATGTGGTCGTACCGCGACGAGGGCACGTTCCACGAGGACGTGACGAACCGCATGCTGAACGACTTCGTCGCCGCCGCGAAGCCCCGGTGGGTCGAGCTCACGGGCGACTTCAACGTGCGGGGAGGCATCAAGACCGAGGTGCGCGTGACGTACGGCAAGCGGCCGGAGATCTGAGATCATGGGGGACGATCGATGCCCTCCAAGCCCCCCGCGCTCGGAGCGCCCCGGAGGGTGCGCGGCGGGGTGCGCGGACGCACCCGCCAAAGCCGGGGCACTCCTCGACCGCCGGATTCCTTCACGGCCTCTGACGCCCGATCGCCGATGAAGCAGATGACCCGCCGCGAACGCATCCAGGCGGCCATCGCGCGCCAGCCCGCGGACCGCGTCCCCTACGCGTTCTGGCGCCACTTCCCGAAGGTCGACCGCAACCCCGCCGGGCTCGCGCAGGCCACGCTGCGCTTCCACGAGCGCTACGGCTCCGACGTCCTCAAGATCACGCCGACCGGCGGCTGCGCCGTCGAGGCGTGGGGCTGCGTCGAGGGCACCGAGGAGCGGCCCGACGGCCATCGCCCGTGCGCCACCTGCGCCGTGCGCGACGCCGGCGACTGGAAGAAGATCCGCGCGCTCGATCCCGCGAGCGCGCCAGGCTACCAGCAGCAGCTCGAGGTGGTCATCCGCCTCGGGTTCGACCGGCGCATCGGCGACGCGCCCGTGCTCCCGACGCTGTTCTCGCCGCTCTCGCTCGCGCGCAAGCTTTCCGGCGATCGGCTGAACACCGATCTGCGCGAGCGCCCCCAGCCTGTCAAGGACGCCCTCGAGGCCATCACCGAGACGTCGATCCGCTTCGTCGAGCTGCTGCTGAACGAGGGGCTGTCCGGCGTCTTCTACTCCATCCAGGCCGCCAGCCGCACGGTCCACACCGAGGACGAGTACGCCGAGTTCGGGGAGCCGTACGACCGCCGAGTGCTCGACGCCGTGCGCCGGCGATCCGCGATCACGATCGTCCATTGCCACGGCGACACCCTGATGTTCGGCCGGCTCGCCGGCCTGCCCGGCGACGCGTGGAACTGGAGCGACCGTGCGACGCCGCCGTCACTCAAGGACGGCCATGCGATCGTGCCGGGCGCGGTGATCGGCGGCCTCGACGAGTGGAACACGCTTCGCCACGGCACCGCGGAGCAGGCCGTCGCGCACGTCGAGGACGCGATCGCGCAGACCGGCGGCGCCGGGCTGATCATCGGGGCGGGGTGTGTGCTGCCGTCAGGGACACCGGACGCGACCGTCGCGGCAGTCGTGCGAACGCTGGGTGGTCCACTGCAGCCGCTGCCGGGCGTGGCGCTGTAGCGCGCCCAGTCCCGGCCTCACGCGGACTGGGCCCGCTCCGTTCCCCGCTCGTCGCACTCCACGTGCACGTCGCCTTCTGCACGCCGGTAACGCGGAACGCCGCGGGTGATCGGCTTCCGGCACACCACGCAGGTGCGGACGGTCGTGTCCGGAGCATCCCGCACGATCTTCGGCGCGAAGCGGCAATCGGCGTGGCGCATGCGGCGGTCGAGGAAGAGGACCGGTTGACCGGGCGCGATGCCCTGGCCACACCGCGGACAGATCGGATCGCCGTGTTCGTCGTGCGGTTGTTCGCAGTTCGGTTGTTCGCCATGCGGGGTACTGGTGGAACCGCCGGTCATCCGCGTGAGCTCCCCAAGGCGAGACCGGGCGACGCGCCCGAGTCCGCATTGAACCACGGACCCGGGACGCTGACCACCGAAAGGGGTGCGGGACATCCGATGATGGCGGAGGTGATGGACGCCGCGGGCGCCGCCGGCGCCGGGCCGCTCCAGGCGCTGACGCGCGAGGACCTGAAGCTGCTGCTGTCGTAGCGCGCGCCGGTGTCTCGATTCCTGGTCATTGCCCGCGCAGAGCGCGTGTGATACCCGGAGTGGGGAGGCTCTCGAATGCCCGATGTCGACGCGCGGCTGGAACGGATCGAGCAGGCGATCCACTCGCTGACCGGCGTGACCGGCGAGCTCGCCCGGGAGAACCGCACGCTCGTCCAGGGGATGGCCTCCGACCGGACCGCCTTTCGCGAGACGTTGCGCGACCTCAACGGGTTCGTGGCGACGGCCGGTCTCGCGTTCGAGCGGCTCGAGCGGCAGGTCGGCCGGCTGGCCGAAATCACCGAGGTCGGCTTCACCCGGATGCAGCTGGCGATCGAGGGGATCAGCCGGGAGCTCTCCGAGAAGATCACCGAGAACAACCGGCAGATCGCCGAGAACAGCCGGCAGATCGCCGAGAACAACCGCCGGATCGACGAGACCAATCGCCGGATCGACGAGAACAACCGGCGCATCGACGAGAACATCGAAGCGATCCGCCGGCTGATCGAGATCCTGAGGCGCGGGCGCGAGAACGGCGAGGGTCCCCCGGCGTAGGTGCCCGTCGCTATCGGCGAGGATCAGCTCGATGTCGAGGTCGACGATGTTGCGCTTCGGCGCCTCACCGCAGCCACCCGCTCCCTCGGCGACCTACCCCTTTCCCACGTTGAACCGGAAGTGGCAGATCTCGCCGTCGCGCACGTGGTAGTCCTTCCCCTCGAGCCGCAGGTGGCCCTTCGCGCGCATCTCGGCGAAGGACCCGTGCGACGCGATGAGCTCGTCGTACGCCGTCACCTCGGCACGGATGAAGCCGCGCGCGATGTCCGAGTGCACCGCCCCCGCGGCGTCCTGCGCGCGCGTGCCGTGCGGAATCGGCCAGGCCCGCACCTCGTCCTCGCCGACCGTGAAGAACGAGATCAGCCCGAGCAGCGCGTAGCAGTCGCGCAGCACCCGGTGGATCGCCGGCTCCTTCAATCCCAGATCGGCCAGGAACGCCGCCTGCTCCTCGCCGGCGAGCTGCGCCACTTCTGATTCGATCACCGCGGACACCCAGCCGATGCGCGTATGCGGCCGCGCCGCGACCTCCGCGAGCCCGTACGCGTCCGCCGCCCGCTCGCCCTCCGCGATCGCCTTCTCGTCCACGTTCAGGCAGTGCAGGATCGGCTTCTGCGACAGGAACGTGAACCCGCGGATCGCCTTCGCGTCGTCGTCCGTCAGCTCCACCGCCCGCAGCGGCGTCTCCGTCTCGAGCCGCTCCTTGAGCCGGCGCAGGATCTCCTGCTCCTTCACCTCCGCGTCGGTGCGCCGCTTCTTGATCGAGGCCTCGAGCCGCTCGAGCCGGCGCTCGACCACTTCCAGATCGGCGAGGATCAGCTCGGTGTCGAGGTCGACGATGTCGCGCTTCGGGTCCGGCGCGCCCTGGAGATCGTCGGCGAACGCTCGCACCACGTGCAGGAGCGCGTCGGCGTTCCGGAACTCCTTGGCTTCGAGCCCCGCGTGCTCGCCCTTGGCGATGCCCGCCAGATCGACCACCTCGAACGACGCGTACGTCGTCTTCTTCGGCTTGAAGAGGTCGCTCAGCCGGTCCACGCGCTCGTCCGGCACGCGGGCGATGCCGGTGTGCAGCTCGGCACGCCCCGTCTCGTAGCGCGACGTCGCGACGTGCGCGCCGGTGAGGAGGTTGAACAGCGTCGTCTTGCCGCTCTTCGGGAGCCCGATCAGGCCAATTTTCATGACCCACCCAGTATGCCACCCGGGCGGGCGGGCTCGATCACCCCCCTCTCGCTCCTTCACCTCCGCGTCGGTGGCCGCGTCCTGCCGCGCCGCTTGCTCGTCCCGCCTCACGGGGCATCGCGTGCGTACGCGCGCCTGTTGACCACGCGAATACGTGCTACACTCCGTTACGTGCTCTGGCGGGACGGAATGCATCAGAACATCACGCTGAGGCTCGAAAAGCGTTTGATCCGGAAAGCGAAGATCCGCGCCGCGGAGCGCGGCACGTCGATCAGCGGCCTGCTGGCGGAGTACCTCCAGGAGAAGCTCGAAGACGAGGACGCGTACGAGCAGGCCCGACAGCGGGCGCTCGACCTCCTCGACCGCGGGTTCCACCTCGGGGGACACGTCCCCGCGTCCCGCGACGAACTGCATGAGCGATAGGGTCTTCGTCGACACGAACGTCCTCGTCTATGCCCACGATCTCGACGCGGGAGAAAAGCGCACGGTGGCTGGGCGGCGGCTCGGCGAACTGTGGGACGCACGGAGCGGCGTTCTCAGCACCCAGGTGCTCCAGGAGTTCTACGTCACGGTGACGCGGAAGATCGCGACGCCCGTCGAGCCGGCCCACGCTCGCGAGCTCGTTCGCACGTACGCCGTCTGGGACCTGGAGCTCCTCGGTCCCGATGCCATTGTTCGGGCCTCGGAGATCGGCGAGCGACACGGCATCTCGTTCTGGGACGCGCTCGTCGTGGCCGCAGCGATCAGGGGGCGGGCACGCAAGATCCTCTCTGAAGATCTCAACCCGGGGCAGACGATCGAAGGCGTGCTCGTCGAGAACCCTTTCGCGCCCGCTCCAGCGTAAGCTGGCGGTCCCCGCGAGAGCACGCTCGGCCGAGGTCACCGAGGTCGGGTTCACCCGCTTACAGCGTGCGCTCGAGGAGACGAGCCGGGGACCCACCGGCTGTCGAAGCTGGCATTCAGCCGGGCGACAGCGGCGGCGACCGCTTCGCGGCTGTGGGACGCGCGGTGCGGGGTCCTCAGCACCCAGGGCAACGCGTCCGAGTCCCTGTGGGGCTGGGACTCGGCACCTCATAGCGGGATGACCGTCACGCTCGGGTGATCCACGAGAAGCGCGCGCAGGTCGTCGCCATCGCTCGTGAGCCTCCGCGCACCAGTCGTCCATCGCCTGCTTCATCGCTGCTCTCGACGTTCGGCGAGCTTCTGCCAGAACGCGGGGCTATCGAGGATCTGACATCCGGCCACACTTGACACCGCGGGTCGCGTATGCGATTAAGGAGGTGTGTGGCTCTTCGGTCGCTGGTTCGGACCAGATGTGGTGCAACG
>JACPDG010000064.1 GCA_016184125.1 Candidatus Rokuibacteriota bacterium
CCCCCACACCCCCCAACGCTCGGAGCCGTCCCGGGGGACCCGGGACGGCCCTCGATGATCCCCCACACCCCCCAACGCTCGGAGCCGTCCCGGGGGACCCGGGACGGCCCTCGATGATGCGTGGCCGAGCGTCGAGGCTGTCGGCGCTCGCCGCGGGCCACTGACGGCGAGGGTCGGGGCGCTCAATACCCCCAGCCGATGATCCAGAGCGACCCGGTCAGCGGCGGGTTCATGCCGCACCCGAACGTGATCGTCGGGTTCCCGCTGATGTCGACGGTGCCCTCCGCGACGATGTAGCCGGTCATCGTCGGGCTCCCGCTGATCTCCACGTCGTCGTGTGCCGCCATGATGCCGTCCTGCAGCGTCGGGCTGCCGCTCACGTCGATGTCGTCACCGGCCACGAAGATCGTGTCGGTGAGGACGCTCGTGATCGTCGGGCTGCCGGTGACATCGATGTCGCCGGTCGCGATCACCGTCGCCGTCCACGAGCCACCGGACTTCACCGCCGCGTTGCCGGTGACGTAGAAGATGCCGCTGATCGTCGGCGCGGCGCCCCCGGGCGTCAGGCCGGCCTCCCACGTCGCCGGGTTCGGTCCGGACGGCTGCCTGTACTTGAGGTTGTCCCACGTGCCGTTGTTCGAGAGCGGGCCCGCGATGGTCGCGTACGTGACGACCGGCGGCGAGCCGGACACCGAGCTCTGCTGGATCGTGCCGTCCGCGTTGAGCAGGTAGATGTTCGGCGGGGTGGCGCCTGCCGAGTACGCGTTCTTCGCCTGCGTCTCCGCCGCCGTGAGCGCGCTCGCCGCGCTGATCGGCGGCACCGGGCGTCTCGGCACGCCGGAGATCTGCGTCCCGCCGATCGTCGGCGAGCTCGAACCCGACGTCGAGACGGTGCCGGTGGACGTCGCATTCACGGCGATCGTGGAGCTCGAGCCCTGGAACTGCAGGCCTGCGTTCGAGTGAACGCTGCCGCACGCGCCACTGACGGCGGCGTTGCCGCTGATCTGCATCCCCTGGTCGCTGCGCACGGCGTCCACCGCGGTGTACGTGTTGGTCATGAACGCGCGGATGGTCCGCGTCGCCCGTCCAAGCCCGGTGTTCGAGGTGGTCCCGGTGGCGACCACCTCGACGGTGTTGCTGCCGGCGGCGCCGACGGCGCGGTACTGCACCGCGTAATTGCCGTACGTGGCGAGCGGCGCCCCCGGTGAGGCGACCGCGTAGTTCGTGAGCGTGGCCGGGGCCCCGGCCAGGATCGACGTCGGGTCGACGTTGATCGCGGCGAACGCCGCCTCGATGCCCGCCTCCGCCATGTAGAGGGCCTGCGCGCTGCGGACGAGGTTGGACGCGATGTTCGTCTCGCTCGTGCCGACGGCGAGCACCGCCGCCGCCATCGTGGAGAGCACGACCAGCAGGATGAGCGCCATGGGGAGCGCGACGCCACGCTCACCGAACCTGTCCGCCATCCGGATCGCCGGCCGGTGCTGCCGTCCTCGAATCGGCGTCATCGACCGGCTCCTCACACCGTCCGCATGCTGCGGAGCTGCACGCGGATCTTCATGGTCCGGCGGGCCCCGCCGGAGGCCGTCGCCGTGAGCTCCACGCCGACGGAATCGATGGCGGTCAGGCTCACCGTGGCGTTCCCGTTGACGTCGTAGGCCGTCATCGTGAACGCGGCGACCTGGTCCATCATCTGCACGGCGCCGTCGTTGTCGGTGCGGGTGATCGTCCTCGCGCCCGCGTCGTACGTCCACGTCACCTGCTCGACCGAGCGCGCGATGCTGTCGCTCGGGAAGAGGTTCGAGAGACCGGTCCACGTGCCGGCCGCAGGCGGCGCGCCCAGCGTGAACGACGTGCCGCTGATGGCCGCGACCCTCGCGACCTCGCGCAGCGTCCCGCTCGCCAGGTAGATGAGCTCGTCCTGGGTGAAGCCGGTCGCGGAGGTGACCAGCACCGTGTTCATACCCGACGCGGCGCTCAGCGTCGTGTTCGCGTCGCCGTTCACGTCGCCCAGGAACGTGATCGACGTCGTGCTGAACGCCGTGATCGGGTACCCCGCGTTGCCGGCACCGAAGTAGAACGACCCGATCATCCGGAGGTCGGTCGCCACGCGCTCGAGGACGGACCGGGCCGCCGTCTGGGCATCCTCGGCCGCCGTCGCCCGGCTGTACGCCTTCTGGGAGACGTCGAGGGTGCCGAACAGCGCCATCATCATCAGGGCGAGGATCACGATGACGACGAGGAGCTCGGGCAGGCTGAACCCGCGGTCCGACAGGGCCGTTCGGAGGCTGGCGCGCATGGCGTCCCTCACGGACGCGCGGCGATGATAGTGCTGAGCCCGACGCCCTCCTGCACCATGCCGGCCGCGGCCGCGTACTTGTAACGCACGGTGACCGTCACCGTCTTCATGTTGGCCCCGGGGGTGCTGTCCTGGATCGCCACGCTGCGGCTGAAGTTCGCGTACCCCGTGATGCTTCCGAAGGCCTCGGTCGGGAAGTTCGCGGCCGTGATCTGATCGACCGGGCCGGTGATCGTGTACGGCGCCCGCTTGACCTGCTCGAGCCGTTCCTGCGCGAGCATCATCGCGGTCGACACGGCGGCCCCCCGCTCGATGGCGCCCTGCCCGCCGGTGATGCCTGCCGACACACCCGCGCTCGACACGACGAGCGCGCTCGCCATGCCGAGCAACCCGATCGTGAGGACGGCCATGGCGACCAGGATCTCGGGCAGGGTCAGCCCCGTCGTGTCGCGGAAGGAGGAGTTCGCGCGCGGGACAGCGAGCACGGTACGGTCAGCGGCTGACGGCATGTGACCGCGACCGGATGGCGAGCGAGGAGAGCGCCATGGCTGTCCAGCTAGTCTAGCCGAACGGCCGGCTTTCCTTCAATGGCGCGGTATCACGGCAACAGGGCCGTGTTGACGGGCACTTGCGAAGCCCGGACGGCTGTCCGGGTCAGAACCCCCAGGCGACGATCGTCAGCGGCGTCGTGATCGGCGGGTTCATCCCGCATCCGAAGCTGATGATCGGCGTGCCGCTGATGTCGATCGTGTCCTCGGAAACGAGGAACCCGGTGAGGTTGGGGCTGCCGCTGATCTCGATCTCGCCGTGCGCGGCCACGACGCCTTCCACGAACGTCGGGCTCCCGCTGACGTCGATGTCGTCCCCGGACACCAGGACGGTATCCGTCAGCACGTTCGTGATCGTCGGGCTTCCGATGACGCTGATGTCGGCCGTGGCGATGATCGTCGCGGTCCACGGCCCGCTCGCCTTCACCTCCAGGTTGCCGGTGACGTAGAAGATGCCGCTGATGGTCGGCGCAGCGCCGCCGGTCGTGAGCCCGGCCTCCCAGGTCGCGGGGTTCGGACCGGACGGTTGCCGGTACTTCAGGTTGTCCCAGGTGCCGTTGTTGCCGAGCGGGCCGGCGATCGTCGTGTAGGTCACGACCGGTGGCGATCCGGAGACCGCGCTCTGTTCGATCGTCCCGTCGCCGTTGAGCCTGTAGATCGTCGGGACGGTCGTGCCGGCCGTGTACGCGTCTTTTGCCTGGGTCTCGGCGGCTGTGAGGGCCTCCGAGGCGCTGATCGTCGGCACCGGGCGGCGCGGCACGTCGCTGATCGACGCGCCGCCGACCGTCGGTGAGCTCGTGCCCGTCGTCGACACCGTCCCGGTCGCGGTGGCGTTCACCGCGATCGTCGCGGCCGACCCCTGGAACTGCACGCCCTGGTTGGAGTGGATGCTGCCGCAGGCGCCGCCGATGCTCGCGTTCCCGGACACCTGCAGCGTCCGGTCGCTGCGCACGGCGTCGGGAGCCGAGTAGCTGTTCGTCATCAGCGCGCGCAGCGTGCGCGTTCCGCGCCCGAGCGCGGTCGCCGACGTCGTGCCGGTGGAGACGACCTCCACGGTCCTCGCGCCCACGGTCCGGTACTGGACCGCGTACGTGCCCTGCGTCGCGAGCATCGCTGCCGGAGCGGTGACGGCGAGCGTCGCGAGCATCGAGGGAGCGCTGGTCAGCAGCGACGTGTCGGCATTGATTGCGGCAAAGGCCGCCTCGAGACCGGCCTCGGCGAGGTACAGCGCCTCGGCCGCGCGGCGGTGGTTGGTGGAGATGTTCGTCTCGCTGGACCCCACGGCGAGCACCGCGGCCGCGAGCGTCGACAGCACGACCAGGACGATGAGCGCCATCGGGAGCGCGATGCCGTCTTCGCGGCGCGTGCGGGCGTGCGAGCGGGCGACGTGTCGACGGAGCGGAGCCGGGTCCATGCGGATCATCCCACCCTCATGCTGCGCAGCTGCACGCGGACGCCGAGCGTCCGGCGCGCGCCGCGGGGGTCCTCGACGGTGAGCGCCACCCCGATCGAGTCGATGGCGCTCAGGGTCGTCGTCGCCGTGCCGTTCACGTCGTACCCGGCGAGCGAGAAGGCCACCACGTTGTCCATGACGGTCACGGCACCCGAGTCGGCTTCGGTCCGGGTGAGCGTCCGCGCCGCGGCGTCGTAGCTCCACGTCACCTGCTCGACGGACCGCACCATGCTGTTCGCGGGGTAGCTGTTCGCGAGCGCGGTCCACGTCCCCGCCGCCGGCGGAGCCGACAGGGTCAGCGTCGTGCTGCTCGACGGGTCCGAGGCGATCGTGGCGACCTCCCGGAACGCCCCGCTGCCCACGTACACGAGCTCGTTCTGCGTGAAGCCGGTCGCCGACGCGAGCGTGATCCCGGTCGCGGTCGCCGCGGCCGTCGTCGTCGTGCTGCCGTCGCCGTTCACGTCGCCCCAGAAGCTGATCGAGGTGGAGCCGAACGCCGTGATCGGGAATCCCGCGTTGCCTGCGCCGAAGTAGAACGAGCCGACCATCCGGAGATCGGTCGCGAGGCGGTCGAGCGTCGCGCGCGCCGCCACCTGCGCCTCCTCGGCCGACGTCGCCCGGCCGTACGCCTTCTGCGAGACGTCGAGCGCTCCGAACAGCGCCGCCATGATCAGGCTCAGGACCGCGATGGCGACGAGCAGCTCGGCGAGGCTGAAGCCGCGGTGTCCCTGCGCAGCGCGCAGCCCACGGCTGGCGCGGCGTCTCACGCGGCCGTTCATGGCCGCGCCGCCACGATCGTGCCGAGCGTCAGTCCTTCTTCGCTCCGGCCGGATGCCGCCGCGTATCGGTACCGGACCGTGACGGTGACCGTCTTCATGTTGGGGCCCGGCGTGCCGTTCTCGATCGTGACGCTGCGGCTGAAGTTCGGGTAGCCGGCGATGCTCCCGAATGCCTCGCTCGGGAAATTCGCGGCGGTGATCTCGTCGACCCCGCCCGTGATGATGTAGTCCGCGCGCTTCACCTGTTCGAGCCGCGCCTGCGCGAGCACGGTCGCCGCGGACACGCCGAAGCCGCGCTCGATTGCGCCCTGACCGCCCGTGATCGCCGCCGACACGCCGCCGCTCGAGACGGCGAGCGCAGCGGCCATGCCGAGGAGCCCGATGGTGAGGATGGCCATCGCCACCAGGATCTCGGGCAGCGTCAGTCCTCGCTGGTCCGCCGCAGCGGTCGGTTGTTGCTCGCACTGAGCTCGCGGCATCTCGCGCAGCATGGTGATCGTCCTCGCGGGGGCGGGAACACGATCCATGCCACGCGTCCCTGAGCGGACCCGACGTTCCCTGAATTGCTTTCCGTGCCTGCACTTGGCGCCGCCACCGGGACGTTCGGCGCCGCATCGCCGGCGAGACGCGATGTCACCGGGCGGACCGGCCTGGCACCGCTCCGCAGTGCCAGAGCCCGTGAACGAGTCGCGGTGGTCGAGGAGCGCCACGGCTGTGCCGGGGCGCTCCGAGCGTGGGGGGCTTGGGGGGCTTCGATAGTCCCCCCATGATCTGGATCACCCGGCGGTCAGCAGCCGGTCGGCCGGTCGCAGTAGGCGCCGGGGCGCACGAACCAGCCGGACGGGAGCAGACTCGAGCCGCGCGCGGCCGTGCAGTCGAAGGCGACGCTCAGATTGCCGAGGATCGAGGCCGGAGCCCCGAGGCGTCCGGCGGCGACGATCATGCCCGTGATGCGCGAGCCGCCGCTGTCCGCCGCGCTCACGGCGTTCGCCGCATACACGAGACCGGCGATCTCGCCGAAGTGGCCCTCGAGCGAGACGTCGCCGTTCACCACGATCCAGCCGCGGAACGGTACCTGAGCCGCGAAGCCCGGTCGGATCGCGACGACGGCACGGTTCGTCGGCGCGAGCGCGTTCGTGCCGGCCGGCGTGTCGACGAAGACGAGACCGTCCCGGACGTCGGTCAGCTCGAAGGGACCGTCGGACGGCGGGCGCCGGTAGCCGCCGCGTGTCGCCGCGAGGGCTTTCAGCGTGTCGAGATCCTCGTCGGTGAGGCTCGGCACGGCCTGGCTTCCGAGCCAGTCACGGCCCTCGACGTTGGCCGCCGATTCACCGGGTGCTGCGCCGGCACCGAACAGCCGGGCGGACGCACCGAAGACGACGTCAGCGCTCGCTGCCACCGCCGCCTTGGCGCCGCAATCCGACGCGTCGCTGCCGCGGGCATCGACGGTGACCGCGCTCGTCAACCCGACCGTCGTCCCGGTGCAGACGGCGCAGACCGCCTCGCGCGGCACGTTACGGACCCTGGCGACGCTCGCGACGACGCGGCTGGTGCTGCTCGTTCGCGTGCCGGGCCCCTCGCCGTGCGGGCTCCAGCCGATCGAGCGGACGACCCGAACATGCTGGTCGCTGCCGCTGACCATGACGAAGAATCCCCCTTCCGGACCGAGACGGATGAAGCTCGAGCCATCGTACGGTGCCGCCGCCGCTGCGTTGACGACGACGTTCGGCGGCGTTCCGGTGCCGCCGAAGGCACCGGGCGCCGTCGCGTTCGTCAGCGCCCACAGAGCGCGCTCGAGCCCGCTGTCCGCCATCAATCGGGCTTGCGCCGAGCGCAGGTGGTTGGTCGCGATCACCGGCTCGGTGCGCGCGAGGGTCGCGAACACCGCCGACAGCGTCGCGAGCATGCAGAGCGTCATGAGCGCCATCGGCAGCGCGATGCCGCGCCGATCCCTGGCGCAGGTCATCGGGGACCGCTCGGTCGCGCACCGGTCGCAACCGGCTGTGTGCCGGATGACGCGAAGGACGAAATCGGTGACGGCGACTGCAGCGCGGCGCACGGGTCACCCCGGTGCACGGCAAGTGCCACGCGGTATCCCGCGTGAGGACGGGGGCGCGCGTCACCGAGCGCTCACTGACCCGAGCGCGTTGCACGCGTACCTGTGCAGCACGCGCACGCACTTGGGATGTCGGCGTTGGCGGCGCACGGCCAGGACGGGTGGTGCGCTGACGGCGACACGGGCGATCGGGTCCGGGGAGCCGCGGGGGTCGGGTGACCCGTTCCCCGCCGCCCGTATTCCGCGGCGCCGCGTGACCGATAGGGAACGCCTCGGCAAGTCGAGCGGGCGCGGCGGGTCGTGGTCAGAGACCTCCGCGGCTCCCCGGACCCGATCGCCCGCCTGGCGTGTCGTCGAACGGGCGGGACGCGGTGCGCCGATGCGTTCAGTCCGCGCGGGCGCGCAGCAGGCGTTCGACGTGGGGCCAGAGGCGCTCGGCGATCACGCGGTGACCCGCGGCGTTCGGGTGGATCCCGTCCCTCTGGTTCAGGCGCGGGTTCGCCGCGACGCCGTCGAGCAGGAACGGCATCAACGGCGCGCCGGTCCGCTTCGCGACGGCGGGGAACAGGGCTGCGAACTCGCGTGCGAGCTCGTCGCCGTAGTTCGGCGGCAGCCGCATGCCGGCCAGCAGCACGCGCGCGCCCGACCCCTGGAAGCGATGCACGATCGCCTCGAGGTTCTCGCGGGTCGTCGCGGGGCTCTGCCCGCGGAGCCCGTCGTTCGCTCCGAGCGCGACGATGACGATCTCCGGCTGTGAGCGGAGCACCCAGTCGACACGGCGGAGCGCGCCCGCGGTCGTGTCGCCGCTCACGCCCGCATTCACGACCCGGTGCGGGTAGCCGCTGCGTCGCACCCGTGCTTGCAGCAGCGCCGGATACGCCTCATCGGGCGCGACACCGAGTCCGGCGGTGAGGCTGTCCCCGAAGGCGAGGATCACGGGCTCCGCCGCGGCGGACACCGCGCCGGCGGCGAGCACGAACGTGATCGCGAGCACGGCGAGGCCCGGCGCGCGAAGACGGCGCATGCCCGGAGTGTAGTATGAGGCGCATGATGGTCCGCGTCCGAGAGCTCACGATGCGGCTTCCGAGCGGACGCGCGGAGATCACGGTCCTCGACGGCGTGTCCCTCGACGTGGGCCGCGGCGAGTTCGTCGCCGTGAGCGGCCCGTCCGGCAGCGGCAAGTCGACGCTGCTCGGGCTCGTGGCGGGTCTCGACCAGCCGACGAGCGGATCGGTCGCCATCGGCGGCCGCGAGCTGGGCCGGCTCGACGAGGACGCGCTCGCGCGCTTGAGGCGCGAGACGGTGGGCTACGTCTTCCAGTCGTTCCACCTGATCCCGACGCTGACGGCCGCCGAGAACGTCGCGGTCCCGCTCGAGCTCGCGGGTCGCGATGACGCGCTCGGCCGCGCCGGCGCCTTGCTGGACGAGGTCGGCCTCGAGGGGCGCGCGCATCACTACCCGGTCCAGCTCTCCGGCGGCGAGCAGCAGCGCGTCGCGATCGCGCGCGCGGTCGCGCTCGCACCGCCGCTGCTCCTGGCGGACGAGCCGACGGGCAACCTCGACTCCACGACGGGTGCGCAGATCATCGAGCTCCTGCTGCGCCTGCGCCGCGAGCGCGGCGCCACGCTCGTCATGGTCACGCACGACCCCGCGCTCGCCGCGCACGCGGACCGTGTCGTCATGCTGCACGACGGCCGCGTCATCGGTGAGCGCCGCGCGGCGAACGGCGGGTGAGAGTTCGTGAAACAACCGACCGCGTTCGCGGCCGATTGTTTCCACGAACTGACGCCGCTCCGGTTCGCGCTCGGCATGGCGTGGCGCGAGACCCGGGGCGCGTGGCGGCGCTTCGTGACGTTCGTGCTCTGCGTGGCGCTCGGCGTCGCGGCGCTCGCCAGCGTCGGGTCGCTCGCCGCGGGCCTGGACGCGACGCTCGGTCGCGAGGCCAAGGCCCTCCTCGGCGGTGACGTCGAGGCGCGCAGCGCGCGTGCGCTGGACCGGGAGGTGGTCCAGGAGCTCGACCGTCTGCGCGCGGCCGGCGCGCGCGTGACCGAGATCCGCGAGCTCGTCGGGATGGCCCGCGACCCTCGCTCGGGCCGCTCGGTGCTCGTCGAGCTCAAGGCGCCCGGGGCCGCGTATCCACTTTACGGGACCCTGGCGACGGCACCCGCCGGTGCCCTCGACCGGCTGCTCGAGGGGGGCGGCATCGTCGTCGGTGAAGAGCTTCTCGCGCGCCTGACCGTTCGCATCGGCGATCGCATCGAGCTCGGACGCGCGGAGCTCGTCATCCGCGGTGTCGTGACGCGGGAGCCGGATCGCCCGTCGACACTGGTCGGTCTCGGTCCGCGCGTGTTCCTCGCGCCGGCGGACCTCGACCGCGCCCGCCTGGTGCAGCGCGGCAGCCGCGTGCGCCATCGAGCGCTCGTCGCGCTGCCGCCGGGCATCGCGGCGCGTGCGGCGCGGGACTCCCTCCAGGCCGCCGCCCCCGCCCCGGCCGTGCGCGTCGTGACGTTCGACGAGGCGCAGCCCGGGATGCGGCGGTTCTTCGCCCAGGTCACGCGCTACCTCGGGCTGGTCGGCCTCACGAGCCTCCTGGTCGGCGGCGTCGGCGTCGCCTCGTCGGTCACGACGTTCCTCAAGCGGCGTGTCGCCTCGCTGGCCATCCTGAAGACGATCGGCGCGGACTCCCGCGTGCTGCTGCTCGCGTACCTCGTGCAGACACAGGTGCTCGCGCTCGCCGGCAGCGTCGCCGGGCTCGGCCTCGGGCTCGCGGTGGTCCCCCTCCTGTTGCCGGTGCTCCGCGGCGTGTTCCCGGTGGAGATCGACTGGCGCCCCGAGCCGTGGGCGCTCGCACGGGCGGCGCTCATGGGCATGGGCACCGCGCTGCTCTGCGCGCTGCCGCCGCTGCTCCGCATCCGCGCCGTGCGTCCGTCGCTCCTGCTCAGGAGCGAGGTCGAGCCGGCGCTGCCACGTACCCGGCGGTGGTGGCTCGCCGCGCTGCCCGTGGCGATCGGGCTCGCCGGCCTCGCGCTGTGGCAGGCGTGGTCCGTGTCGGTCGGTCTCATCTTCGCGGGCGCGACGGCCGCCGCGCTCGGGGCTCTGGCCTTGCTCGCGCGCGCCCTGGCGCTCGCCGCAGCCGTGCGGCCAACACACCTGCGAGGCCTCGCCTGGAGGCACGGCGTCGCGAATCTCCGCCGCCCGGGCCGGCAGAGCGCGGTCGCCCTCGTGGCCCTCGGTGTCGCCGCGATGCTCCTGACGACGGTCGTCCTCCTCGAGCGGGGCCTGACGCGAGAGATCGACCACGAGCGCCGGCGGGAGGCGCCCTCCTTCTTCTTCATCGACGTCCAGCCCGACCAGGCCGCGCGGTTCGCGAGCGTGGTCCGCGACGCAGGGGGGACCGCGCCGGCGATGACGTCGGTCGTTCGCGCCCGGCTCGCGGCGGTCGACGGTGTGCCCGTCACACGCGAGATGGTGGAGCAGCGCGTCGGTCGCGACCGCTCCTGGTACTTCACCCGCGAGTACGTGCTGACCGCGGCCGCCGACCGTCCGGGGCAGAACCGCCTCGTGCGCGGACGCTGGTGGACGCCGTCCGACACGGCGGCACGGCCACGCGTCAGCGTCGAGGAGGAGGCGGCGAAGGTCCTCCGCGTCGACGTCGGCAGTCGCCTGACGTTCGATGTCCAGGGGGTGCCCGTCGAGGCCGAGGTCATGAGCGTGCGCCGCGTCGACTGGCAGAGTCTCTCGATGAACTTCTTCATGATCCTGTCCCCGGGCGTGCTCGACGGCGCGCCGGCAACCTGGGTCGGCACGGCGCGCGTCCCGGTGGCCCGCGAGACGCGGGTGCAGGATGCGGTCGTCGGCGCGTTCCCGAACGTCACCGCGATCGCCGTGCGCGACGTGCTCGAGCGCGTCGCGTCCGTCCTCGACCGGATCGCCGATGCCGTCCGGCTCGTCGCCGTCTTCAGCGTCGCGACCGGCCTCGTCGTCATGGTGGGCGCGCTCGCGGCGAGCCGCTCCGAGCGGCTCTACGAGTCGGTCGTGCTGCGCGCGCTCGGCGCGAGCCGCGGCACCGTCGCCGGCGCCTTCGCGGTCGAGTACGGCTGCCTCGGAGCGGCGGCCGGCATCGGCGGCGCGCTGCTGGCGAGCGTGCTCGCCGCGGTCGTGCTGCGCTTCGTGCTCGACCTGCCGTGGACGTTCGAGCCGCTGACCGTGGCCGCGTCCGCGGCGGTCACGACGGTCGTCGCGGTCGCCGTCGGGTTCCTCGGCACGTACCGTCTGCTCGGCGTGAGGCCGCTCGCGATCCTCCGCGAGCGGTGAGGGAGAGCGTGATGTTCACACCCCTGGGCCTCGATCACGTCGTCCTCCGCGTGCGCGACCAGGCCGTCTCCGAGCGGTTCTACCGGGAGCAGCTCGGCTGCAGCCTCGAGCGCGTGAACGAGAAGGTCTCGCTCGTGCAGCTCAGATTCGGCGAGCAGCTGATCGACCTGCTGCCGGCCTTGCCCGGCGCGCCTCCACCCGACGGGCGGGAGATGGATCACCTGTGCCTGTCGATCCGGTGCGACGATCTCGAGGCCGTCGCCGCCGAGCTGGCCGCGCGCGGGGTGGTCGTCGAGGGCGGCGTCGTGAAGCGCTACGGCGCGTACGGCGACGGGCCCTCGCTCTACCTGCGCGATCCCGACGGCCACAAGATCGAGCTCAAGCCCCGACTTCGCTAGGGAGAAGGTTGTTCGAGCTTCCCGCACGCTGGACCGCGGTCCTCGCGGCCGTCGCCGCCGCGGTGATCCTGATCGGCCTGGGACTCGCCGCCGATGTCGGCCGGCCGTACCCGGGGTTCCTCTCCGCGCCCGACTTCCGTGTCTTCCCCGTCGACCCGGACGTGCGCGACGCCGGCCTCGCGTTCGCCGACCGTATCGTGAGCGTGGACGGGGCCTCGCCCGCGACGCTCCACGAGCGCGTGCGGACGGCGTCCGGGCCCGTGCGCTACGACGTGGAGCGATCGGGCGTGCGGTTCTCCGTCGTGATCCCGCCCCGGACGCTGACCGCGGCGCACCTCGTGCGCCACTTCGGCGTCTACTTCGTGGTGTCGGCCCTCATGCTCGTGGTCGGCGCCTTCGTGCTCGCGCAGAAGCCCGGCGCGGGTCCCAACCGGCGATTCGCCGTGTACATGGCCCTCTGGGCGCTGTCGAACGTCGCGACGCCGGAAGCCGTGCTCGGACTTCGCAAGCTGACGTCGCCGGTCGTCAGCCTGATCGGCGTCGTGCTCTCGGTGCACGGGGCGATCCTCTTCCTGACGTATCCCGTCAACCCCGCACGCCTGGCGTGGCTCGAGCGCCGTCGTGCGATCCCCCGGCTGTACGCCGCGGCCGCGGCCGTCGGGCTTGCCACCTCCGCCGTCGTGACCGTCGCGTCCTTCTCGGGACCGGAGACGCTCGCGCGGCTCTATGGACAGTCGATCGCCTTCCCGGTCCTGATGGCGCTCGCGTCGTTTCCGGTCAAGGTGTGGTCGCTCATCGACACGCGGCGCCGCGCCGGCTCCCCGCTGGTGGATCAGCAGACGACCGTGCTCCTCGCCGGCATCGGTCTCGGGCTCGGCAGCTGGCTCCTGCTCATGCTGCTGCCGCTCGTCCAGGTCTACGAGCCGGCCGGCAGCCCTCAGCTCGGCTCGGCCCTGGTCCTGCTCTACCCGGCCGCGATCGCGTACGCGACGGTCCGGTACCGGCTCTTCGATGCGACGCTCGTCATCCGTCGCTCGCTCGTCTACACGGTGCTCGCCGCACTCGTCGCCGGCGCCTACGCGCTCGCGATCGCCGCGGCCAACGTCGTGCTCGCGCGCGCGGAGCTCGCGCGCTCGCCGTGGTTCTCCGCCGCGTTCATGTTCACCGTCGCGCTCGTGATCCAGCCCCTCCGGAGCTGGGTGCAGAACGCGGTCGACCGCACGTTCTTCCGGGAGCGCCAGGACCACATCCGGGCACTCCAGTCGCTCGCACGGTCGATGCGCGGGCTGCTCGATCTGGAGGAGATCATCCGCCGCCTGGCGTCGACGATCGAGAGCGCCATGCACGTGCGCGACCCGCGGCTCTACGTCGGCCCGCCGGCGCCCGCGCTGTCGGCCGTCGTGGCGACCGCGCCGGGCGCGGTGTCACGCTACCAGGTGGCGGCGGACCCGAGCTTCGGGCCCCTGGCCGCCGACGCGCTCCACGCGTACGCTGCGCTGGGAGCGGACGTGATCGTGCCGCTGCGCTTCCAGGACGAGCTCCGCGGGCTGCTCGTGCTCGGGCCCAAGCGCTCGGAGGCGCCGTACACCGCCGAGGACCTCGCGCTCCTGGAGACCGTCGCGGACCAGGCCGCGATCGCCGTGGCGAACGCCGAGGCGCACCGGCAGGTGGTCGACTACGCGCGGGAGCTCGAGCGGAGCCTCATGATCCGCTCGAGCCTCGCGAAGTTCGTCCCGCGCCGCGTCCACGAGCTCATCGAGGCGTCGCCCGACGCGTCGCTGCTCGAGCGGCGCGAGACGGACGTGACCGTGGTGTTCGCGGACATCAGCGGGTACACCCGACTGAGCTCACGCCTCACGCCGGACGAGCTCGGCGCCATCGTGGAGCGGTACTTCGGCGCGTTCCTCGACGAGATCGTCAAGCACGGAGGCGACGTCAACGAGACCGCCGGCGACGGCCTCATGGTCATCTTCCACGAGGGCGATCACGCGCGCGCCGCGGCCGGCGCCGCGCGCGAGATCCACCGCCGTGCCGCGGAGCTCAACGCGGATCTGCCGGCCGGCGTGGAGCCGCTCCGGATGCACATCGGGATCAACAGCGGGCCGGCGGCGCTCGGCGCCACGAAGATCGAGGGACGCGCCGGCACGCGGTGGACCTACACGGCGTCCGGGATGACGACGAACGTGGCGGCCCGCCTCGCGGCCGTGGCACAGGGCGGCGAGATCGTGGTCAGCGAGGCCACGCTCGCGCGCCTGGGCGGCGGCATCCCCGCCGAGGACCTGGGCGAGCGCGCGCTGAAGAACGTCGACCGCCCGATGAGGATCTATCGGCTGTAGGGTCGACCGCCCCGGAATTCGCCGGGTGACCGCGTCCCGTCCGCGCCGGGGGTGTGGCCGAGCGCGGGCAGCGGAGCCGCGGATCACGCGTGCGGCCGGTCGATCCCTTCCAGGCTCGAGCGTTCGAGGTCGAGCATCGGCGGCAGGTCGGGGGAATGGTCGACGGACTCGAGGCGAGTGATCCGTGACATGCGCCGGATGCTGTCCTGGATGTCGCGTGCCGCCTGGACCGCGCGCAGCACACGCACGCGCCACCCGGCGTCCAGATCGGCCTTGCGGTCCAGCAGCTCGAGCGTGCCGACGATGACGGTCAGCGGGTTGTTGATCTCGTGCGACGCCGCATTGGCGAGGCTGGCGATGGAGTGCAGCATCTCGGCCCGCTGCTCGGCGCGCTCGGCCCGCTTGCGGTCCGTGATATCCGTCACGACCGCGACCGCGCCCACGAAGACGCCGTCGTCGCCGACGATCGGGATCGCGGACACGATCGCCCAGAGGACCGAGCCGTCCTTCCGGCGGAAGCGGAGGTCCTGCTGATCACGGATGCCTCGCTTGCGGCGCTCGAAGTGCCGCTCGGCCACCGCGCGCAGCGCGGGGTCGACGAAGTCGCAGAGCGAGCAGCCGAGCATCTCGTCGGCCGTGCAGCCCAGCATCGCGGCCATCTGTCGATTCACGTACGTGGTGTGCCCGTCCGCGTCGATGGACCAGATGCCTTCCAGCGCGGTGTCGACCACGCGCCGGTACCGTTCCTGCGTCGCGCGCAGCCGGGTCTCGGCGCGCCGGATGCGGAGAAGGGCGCCGACCGTCGCGAGGAGCTCGTCGGGCTCGGCGGGCTGCGTCAGGTATGCGTCGGCGCCGAGCTCGAGCCCCCTGACGCGATCGCGGCTGGCACGGTGGGCGGCGGACAGATACAGGATCGGGATGGACGCTGTCGCGGGGCTCGCCCTGAGCCGCCGGCACACCTCGAACCCGTCGATGTCGGGCAGGTGGATGTCCAGGATGATCAGATCGGGCTGACTGGCGGCATGGACCAGCGCCTCGAGCCCCGTCGCCGCCTCGATCACGGTGTAGCCGGCGCCGGTGAGGTGGAGGCTCGTGATGGCGCGGGCGTCGTCGGTGTCGTCCACCACGAGGATCGTGTTCTCTGGCATGGAGCGCCTCGTGAGTATCGGGTGGTTGCGGCCGGTTGCGGCCCTCCGGGCACAGCAGGGTTCGTGCCACGTCGAGACCGTGCAGATCTCGGCGGATTTCGCCACCGGGAGGTGACAGCGAGGGCGATCGGTGACGCGACCTCGGCGCGCGCTGGCACACGAGTGCCGCGCAGGCGAGCGACGGGATGGCGGCGCGGGCCGTTCCGGCCATGCGATCGGGGATGCGGCTCGCACCGTCGCGCGCACAGTGAAAGATTTTTCCGTGCCGCGGCCGACTGTACGCGGCCCGGCGCCGTGCGACGGCAACGCTATAATCCCGCTGCCGCCTGAGACTCGGGCCGCCTGTGGGGGGACTATCTCATGGGGGGACTATCGAGGCCCCCCAAGCCCCCCGCGCTCGGAGCGCCGCGGCAAAGCCGTGGCGCTCCTCGACCACCCGGGGGGGCCCGTCGAGGCCCCCTGTCTTGAAGCTGGCGGGGATTCGAGGAGCGCCGCGGGTGTCCCGCGGCGGTGCCGAGGGCGGGGGGTAATGGGGGGCCCGTCGAGGCCCCCTGTCTTCAGTTGATGTCGAAGTCGAGGCGGCGGTGGGCTTCGCGCAGGGCCTTCTCCACACCCTCCGGCGTCTCGGCACGGGCGAAGATGAAGCCGAGGTACCGGTGGCCTTCGGGGAGCGGAACCAGGTCCTGCTGGAGGTGCGCGGTGATCGCGACCTCCTCGATGCCGGGCACCATGAGGGCTTCGTCCCGGCCGCGCACGGCCATCAGCCGTCCGGCTCTCGGGATCGGGATCATCATGACGCCGGCCGCCTGCCGGTCACGCGCGAGCGAGTCGATCGGCCAGGCGAGCGCGTGCCTGAGGATCAGCTCCTCGAGGGTCATCCCGGTGCCGAATCGGAGCGTTCGCGAGCAGAGGCCGCCGATGGAACGGGCCGCGACCTCGAGGACCCACGGTCCGTGGTCGTTCACGCGGAGCTCCGCGTGCACCGGCCCTTCCGTGAGACCGAGCGCGGCGCACGCGCGCGCGGTGACGTCGGAGATCTGCGACTGGACGGCCGCCGGCAGGATCGAGGGCGTGACGTAGATCGTCTCCTCGAAGAAGGGCCCGTCGAGCGGATCGGGCTTGTCGAAGATCGCCAGGGTCTCGAGCCTGCCGCCGACGAGGAGCCCCTCGAGCGCGACCTCGACACCCGGGATGAACTCCTCCACCAGGAGGTAGCGCGCGCCGTCGCCACTGACGTCCACGTCCCGGCGCTGCAGGATGCGCGTGATGCGGATGAAGGCGGCCACGAACTGGGCCTCGTCGTCCGCGCGGATGACGCCGCGGCTCGCGGACAGCGTGAGCGGCTTGAGCACGCACGGGTACATGCCGTGGAACGACAGCATCGTCGGATCTTGCTCGAGCGACACGAGCTTGAACCGTGGGACCGGGACGCCGGCATCCGAGAGCGCCTGGCGCATCTCGTGCTTGTTCCGGGCACGGCGCGCCGCCGCGACCGTGTTCGCCGTGAGACCGAGTCGCTCGCCGATCGCGGCCGCGACGACCGTCGTCAGGTCGTCCACCGCGACGACCGCCGAGATGGGCGCTCGCTCCGCGAACGCCGCGACCGCCAAGGCCGACGCGTCGAGGTCCTCGAAGTCCAGCGTGATGAAGTTGTCCGGCAGGACCTCCTCGAGCGTGCTCGGTAGGTCGGACGCACAGACGAGATCGACGCCGAGCTCGAGCGCGGCATCGACGAAATCCTTCGAGCGATACGTCGTCGTCGGGAGCAGGAGCAGCAGGCGCGCGGCACGGGGCCTGGTGGTCACAGCACAGGTCTCACGGAGGGGCGGGCCGACCGCACATCGTGATCCGGAGCGAGCGGAGGCCGGGCTCCGCCTACGCCTTGCCCGGGGTGTAGTACGGGTTCGTCCCGCTCGCGTGGTCGGTCGTGTCGAGCACTTCCTCGATTTCCGGGATCTCCTCCCTCAGGAGGCGCTCGATGCCCGCCTTCAGCGTGAAGTTGGCCGCGCCGCAACCCTGGCACCCGCCGCCCATCTGCAGGTACACGCGGTTGTCCTGGACGTCGATCAGCTCCACCCAGCCGCCGTGCCCGGCGACCGCCGGGTTGATCATGTTCTCGATGAGATCCTGGACCTTGGTCTTGAGGTCCGGCGTCTGCTCGTTCGTCATGGCGATCACCTCTCCCGCGTACTGTACCTCAGTTCGAGCGACAAGCGAGCGCCCCGGCGGTCGCTTGTCGCTCGAACTCTCATGAACGTCCTGTGAGGGCAACCTGCCCTCGCGTGGGCTCCGCTCAGCAGAACCACGGCTCGGTGAGCCGTGGCGGACGCGCCCGATTCGCGGCAGCCGCGACGACCGTCTCGGCCGCCGGCGGCACCCCGGCGGCCTCGCCGGCGACGGTACGGACGCGGCTGAACGTGAGCGCGGGGTCCTCGCGACGCTCGGCGGCCTCCGCGACCAGCGCGCTCACGCGGTCCGAGAGCGCGTCCATGCGCGGGTCCGGGTGCGTCCACCGCCAGTGGAACGCGTCCGCCACGAGCTCCCCGAGATGCGGGCTCATCTCCGGATGCTCGACGAGCAGCGAGCCGGGAGGCACCAGCAGCCGGATGCCGTACTGCACCGGATCGACGTGGTCGACGAGCCCTTCGGTCGCGATGAACCCGAGCATCTCGCGGTAGTCGTCGAGCGTCGTCCACGGCGTGAACGGCACCCACGTGGGCCGGAGCGCCAGCCCGGCGGCGCGCGTCGCTCGGAGCGCGCGCCCGACGTCCGCGCGCGTGTGCCCCTTGTCCAGGATCGAGAGCACGCGGTCGCTCAGGCTCTCGACGGCGGTGACGACGAACACGCACCCGAGGGCCGCGAATTCGGCGAGGTGCCGCTCGTGGCGCACGAGGTGCTCGACCTTCGCCGTGAAGTCGAACGTCAGGCCGGCAAACGCCGCATGGACCTCGCGCGCGATCCGGAGCGCGTGCGTCGGGCCGTTCAGGAAATCGGGATCGCCGAACGTGATGTGGCGCGCGCCGGCCTCGACGAGCTGACGGATGTCGGCCAGGACGACGTCGCGCGGGACCGCGAAGAACCGACCGCCGTAGACGGGCGGGATCGGGCAGTGCCGGCAGTGGTGGAGGCACCCGCGGCTGGCCTCGACGTAGCCCGCCAGCTCGAGCCGGCCGTCCCGCTCGAGGCGGGCGTACTTCCCGAGCGGCGGCAACGTCGTCCGGGTCGGGACCGGGAGCGGGAGCCGCTCCAGCACCGGCGGCGCGGGCATGCCCGGGCGGCCCACGCCACGCACCCCGGTGCCCCCGCCGGCCTCGAGGCTCTGCGCCAGGGCCACGAGCGACGCCTCGACCTCGCCCGCGATCACCGAGTCGGCTCCGTGGGCGAGCAGGTGGTCGGCGTTCAGGCCCGCGTAGAGGCCGTAGAGACACACGTGCGCGGCCGGATTCGTCTCGCGCACGCGCGCGGCCACGGTCGCGCCGAGCCTGAGCGCGGTGTGCATCGGGACGGAGATCGCCACGAGCCGCGCTCGCCGCACACGCTCGGCGTCGAAGGGCTCGACGGCGACGTCCATGAGGGCCGGCGCGTAGCCGGCGCGCTCGAGCGCGGCCGCCGGCCAGGCGACCGCCAGCGGCTGGTGTCCCAGCTCGTAGCACGCGACGAGGACGATCTCGCCCAGGTCCCTCACACCGTGCAGTCTACCGCCGCGATGCTATCGTGGATCGAGGAGCGCCACGGCTTCGCCGGGGCGCTCCGAGCGTTGGGGGGTGTGGGGGGGCCATTTCGGGGCCCCCCACGTCAACAGGAGGGCTCGCGATGACCGTGAAGATCAGCATCCGTCCGAATGGCCCGTTGATCGTCGAAGGCGAGGTCGAGCTGATCGACCCGACGGGCGCGAAGGTCGACCTCAGCGGCAAGCCGAGAATCGCGCTCTGCCGCTGCGGTGGCTCGGTGACGAAGCCGTTCTGCGACGGGACCCACTCGAAGATCGGCTTCCAGGCCGCGGAAGCGGCCGTCGCGCAGGAGAAGAAGTAGCGAAGCCATCGAGAAAGCGAACGGGCGGGACGGCACCCGCCGTCCCGCCCGGGTGTCTGATTCCTCCGGCGAAGGATCACTCCGCCGGAGCGGCCGGTGACCTTCTTACCAGCGTCCGCCGCGCGAGCCGCCGCCACCGCGGTTGAACCCGCCGCCGAACCCGCCGCCGCTGCGGCGAGCCCCGCCGCCGCCGTTCTCCTTGGCCTTCTCGACCTGGAGCCGGCGACCGTCGAACTGCTGGCCGTTCAGGCGACTGACCGCCTGCTCGGCCTCCTCGGCCGTGGACATCTCGACGAAGCCGAAGCCGCGCGAGCGGCCCGTCTCGCGATCCGTCACGATCGAGGCGGACTCGACCTGACCGATCTCCGCGAACAGCTCGCGGAGCCGATCGTTGGACGTGGAATAGGGAAGACCACCGACGAACAGCTTGTGCGCCATGTCAAGCGCCTCCTTGGAGTAGCCCTTCCGACCTCTCGTTGTAAGTCACGCCCCAGAACCGGAAGGTGCACCGGAGACGCGAGTCTGTGACCAAGTGGGTTCGCAACTGAACCGACCGACCCGAACCAGACGATCGAGAGAATACACGAGTCAAGTCGCTCATGCCACCGTTGCGCGTTCGGTTCCCTCATCCAGGGATCCTCGCGCTTTTCTGCGCCGGTGTGGCTTGACCCCTCGGTTAGGATGGAGGGGCTGTGACGTCGTGGTCGGTTCCGCTTCACGCATTCCCGCCCGGTCCTTCCCCACTGACCCGCTCGCGATGACGCGACTGCCGCGACCGACCGCCGGCCGCGTCGTCCTCGGCGTAGCGCTGCTGCTCGCCGCGATCCTGACCATCGACCTCAACCTCTTCGCCGGTGTGGCGGGCGCGCGCAACGTCGCGCCGCACCACGTGAGCGGGGGCTTCCGCAACCTGTCACCGACGTACTCGTACTCGTTCGCCGCGCGCGCGAAGGGCTTCTTCTTCAAGCGGCGCCCGCCACGGCCGGTCAGGGGGCTCGCCACCGTGTCGAACGACGGGGGCGACGTGCGCAGCAACGGACACGCGCCGACGGTGACGTGGATCGGTCACTCGACGTTCCTGGTCCAGATCGCCGGCGTGAACCTCGTGACCGACCCGCACTGGGGCGAGATGGCGAGCCCCGTCCGCTTCGCGGGACCGCGACGGCTCGTTCCGCCGGGCATCCGGTTCGAGGACCTGCCCCAGATCGACGCGGTCCTGATCTCGCACGACCATTACGACCATCTGGACGAGAGCACGGTGCGGCGACTCGCCCGCGAGCATCGCCCGCGCTTCTTCGTGCCGCTCGGCATCGGGCAGTGGCTGCGGGAGCGCGGCATCGACGACGTCGTCGAGCTCGACTGGTGGCAGCAGGCGCGCTTCAGTGATCTCACCGTCGTCTCCACGCCCGCGCAGCACTCCTCGGGCCGCGGCGTGAACGACCAGTACCGCCGGCTCTGGTCGTCCTGGGTGGTGAAGAGCCGGACCCGGCATGTGTTCTTCGCCGGCGACACCGGGTACTGGAGCGGGATGAAGGAGATCGCCACGCTCGGCCCGTTCGACCTGGCGCTCATCCCGATCGGCGGCTACAGCGACTACCGCACGGATCATCCGAACCACGTCAACCCCGAGGAAGCGGTGCAGCTCTTCGAGGACGTGGGCGGCAAGCTGCTCGTGCCGATGCACTGGGGCACGTTCGACCTGAACCGCGAGCCGATGCACGAGCCACCGTCGCGCCTGCTCGCCGAGGCGCTGCGCCGCGGGATCGAGGAGCGCATGGCGATCCTCAGCCCGGGCCAGACGATCCACTGGTAGGGGACGCGTCGAACTCTCAGCTCTCCCGCGGTCCGGCGGATAGGCAAAAAGTTTCCCACGGATTGGCGATTTGCACTTGCCGGAATGACGCGCGACTGTACACTTCGCCATAGTTCCCCGTTGACCTGAGGCGAGAAAAGACACGTGCCCGACCCGCACTTCCCTCGAGAACGCGCCAGTGGCCTGGTGGACGTGCTGGATCGCGTCCTCGACAAGGGACTGGTCGTGGCCGGCGACGTGCGGATCTCGCTCGCCGAGGTGGAGCTCCTCACGATCCGCCTCCGCCTCATCGTGTGCTCGATCGACAAGGCGCGTGAGATCGGTCTCGACTGGTGGACGCGGGATGCGACCCTCACTTCCGGCGACAAGCAGGTGTCCCTCGAGAACGAGACGCTCAAGCAGCAGGTGCGGTCTCTGGAACGAAAGGTGGCGTCGCTCGTCGCCCGGCGCGCAGCGACCCCGCTTCACCGCCGCAACGGACGCCGACCGCGCGTGCGGCGACCAGTGGCAGGAGAGTGAGCGATGCCCGTTGAACGGACGACCGGTGGCACGAGTCTCATCGATGTCCTCGACCGGGTGCTCGACAAGGGCATCGTCATCGACGCGTGGGTACGCGTCTCCCTCGTCGGCATCGACCTGATCACCGTCGAGGCGCGCATCGTCGTGGCCTCGATCGACACCTACATCCGCTACTCCGAGGCGGTCGGCCAGGTCTCGTCCGCGTCGAAGCCGGCCCAGGTGGATTCGCGCACCCACGAGGCCGTGCTCGCGGAGAACGAAGCCCTTCGCGCGCAGCTCTCCGCCGCCGCGACGGACGGCCGCGTTCGGACGCGTCGCCGGCGGCACGCGCAGGCCGTCTGATCCATGGCGCGCGTCGCTGCCGCGCGGCACGACGCTCAGCCGAGCCCCGACGACGGCACGGCACGGAAGCTCGCCCTGCTCGAGCTCCTGGCCGCCTGCACCGACCCGGGAGTGGGCGCCGATCGCGCGCTCGGGTGGCTGGCCGGCGAGACGGGCGTGCGCCGCGCGCTGTGCGCGGTCGTCGAGACGGAGCGTGGACGTCTGGTCGCCATCGCGGGCCACGGCATCGGACCCGGTGATCTCCAGCGGTTCTCCGTCGATCTCGACGACCGTGAGCATCCGGCGGTCGCCGCCATGGCGGCCGCCACGCCCACGGTGCTGGTCGACGTCGACGGCGCCCACCGGCGCGCCTCTCTCGCCCCGCTCGGCGCCGGCCCCTGGGGCGCCGCCCCTCTCGGCGACGGTGGCGCGAACGCGGGGCTGCTGCTGTTCGCCCCCGCGTCGCCGCCGGCGCTCCGGGCGGCGCGCTGGCTCGCCCGCGTGTTCGGGCCGAGCCTCGCGCGCCTCCAGACGCGCCGCGCGCTGGCCGCCGCCGAGCGGCGCTTCCGCCACGAGCGGGCGCAGCTCTACGCCGTCATCAACGCCGTTCCGGATCCGATCCTCTACACCGATCGGGACGGCCGCATGATCCTCGCGAACGCGCGCGCGGAGATGCTGTTCGCCTCGCGCGAGGACGAGAGCGAGGGCCGGCGCCGCGCCGTCGCCCTCAACAACATGCTGTTCTCCGCGGCGCTCTCCGGGAGCGCGTTCGACGATGGCGAGGCGTTCCGACACGAGCTGCCGCTCGTGGACCCGGAGGAGGGGTCCGACCTCCTGTTCGAGCTCCTGAGCACCGTCATCAAGGAAGGGCCGGAGACCGATGGCGTCGTCTCCATTCTCCGCAACGTGACCGACCTGCGCGTCGCCACCGAGGAGCTCCAGGAGAACTACCAGAAGCTGCGGCTCGCCGAGGCCGAGGCGCGCGCCGAGCGCGACCGCCTCGACCTGATCATCGACTCGGTCGCCGACCCGATTCTCGTCACGGACCCAGCCGGCAACCTGGTCATGATGAACGCGCCCGCCCAGCGGCTCTTCGCCGCGCCGGCCGACGCGACCTCCGAGGTGCTCGCACACTTCCGGTCGAACGACGCGCACTTCACGTCGTTCATCTCGAACCTCTTCCTCTCCGGCGCGGACCTTCGCCACCGCGGCGGCATCAGCCTGGTCGATCCCGAGACCGGTACCAGCATCCCGAACGAGGCGATCTCCGGCAAGATCCTGTCCGACCACGGCGAGGTCGTCGCGGTGGTGACGATCCTCCACGACCGCACCGAGGAGGTGGAGAAGGCGCGCCTCTACGAGGAGATCGCGCGCGCGTCCGCCGAGCTCGAGCAGAAGGTGCGGGACGCGACCACCGAGCTCGCGCGACAGAACGAGCTCCTGCGCCGGCAGCACATCGAGCTCGAGCAGGCCTCCGCGCTCAAGACGCGGTTCCTCGCGAACATGTCGCACGAGTTCCGGACGCCGTTGAACGCGATCCTCGGCTACACCTCGATGTTGCTCCAGGGCGTGTCCGGCGAGCTTCCACCGGGGCCGCGCCGCGGCCTCGTCCGCGTCGACGCGAACGCGCGCCACCTGCTCGGCCTCATCAACGACATCCTCGACATCGCCCGGATCGAGGCCGGCAAGATGCCCGTGACGCTGTCGGAGTTCAAGCTGGACGACGTGCTCGCCGAGATCATGACCGAGGTCGAGCCGCTCATCGGCCGCTCGCAGCTCGACGTGACGACGGAGCTGGCGAGCGGCATCCCCGCGGTGAAGAGCGACCGGCAGAAGGTCAAGCAGATCGTGCTCAACCTGCTGACCAACGCGCTCAAGTTCACGCCCCAGGGCTGGGTTCGCATCCGCACGCGGTACGACGCGGCGACCAATCGTGTCGCCGTCGCCGTGGCCGACAGCGGGATCGGCGTCGCGCCGGACGACCAGGCGCGGATCTTCGAGGACTTCCGCCAGGCCGACAACTCGCCCACGCGCGAGTACGGTGGTGCCGGCCTCGGGCTGTCCATCTGCCGCCGCCTCGCCGACATGCTCGACGGACAGATCGCGCTCGAGTCCGCCATCGGGCACGGCTCGACGTTCACCCTCGTGCTGCCCTTGAGGTTGCGCCGCCGATGAATGCCATACCGCGCCCCGACCGCCGGGAGAGCCCCCGCCTCGTGCTGATCGTCGACGACTTCGAGGACAACCGCGAGATGTACGCCGAGTACTTCCGATTCGCGGGCTGGCGCGTCGAGGAGGCCGGCAGCGGCCTCGAGGCGCTGGACAAGGCGTTCACCGACCCACCCGACGTGATCGTGATGGACCTGTCGCTGCCCGGGCTCGACGGGTGGGAAGCCACGCGCCGGATCAAGGCGGACGCGCGCACGCGGCACGTCCCGGTGATCGCCGTGACCGGGCACGCGCTCGCCGGGCACTCGCGCGGCGCGCGCGAGGCGGGATGCGACGCGTTCGTGACGAAACCGTGTCTGCCGGAGCACCTGCTCGCCGAGGTCGAGCGGCTCGTCGCCGGCCGCGGACGTGCGAAGACGAAAATCGGGAGAGCCTGACCATGCCGACGACGCAGCATCGGAGGACGAAGCGGACGACGAAGGCCGGCGACGGCGCCACGCAGGCGGCGGCCGCGTCCCCCGCGCCCCGCGCTCCCCGCGGCGACGGCCGCGGCAAGTACGTGTACTGCATCATCGGCTCCACGGAGCCGCTGCGCTTCGGCGCCATCGGCATCGGCGCCCAGCCCTCGGACGTGCACACGATCAACTACCGCGACATCGCCGCCATCGTGTCCGACACGCCGCTCGAGGTCCACGACGCCACGCGCGAGAACGTCCTCGCGCACGAGCGGGTGAACGAGACGGTCATGCGGGATCACACGGTGATCCCGATGTCGTTCGGGACCGTGTTCAAGACGCGCGACGACATCATCGAGCTGCTCCGCGCGGCGTACGACGCGTTCTGCGACGTCCTCGGCAAGATGCAGGGCAAGGTCGAGTTCGGCGTCAAGGTCCTCTGGGACCGCGACGAGATGGTCCGCGAGATCGAGCGCGACGACGAGGACGTCCGGCAGCTGAAGAAGGAGATCGCGACGCAGAAGGGCTCCACCTACTTCGCGCGCGTGCAGTACGGCCGGCTCATCGACCAGGCGCTCCAGACGCGCTCCGAGCGGTGCGTCAACGACATCTTCGAGACGCTCGGCGACGTGTCCGTCGCCTCGCGCGCGAACAAGCCCATCGGCGACAAGATGATCATGAACGCGGCCTTCCTCGTCGCCCGCGACAAGGAGGCGGCCTTCGACGCGCGCCTGAAAGCGATCGGCGCCCGGTACGGCGCGCTGACGTTCAAGTACACCGGCCCCTGGCCGCCGTACAACTTCGTCAACATCCGCCTCAAGCTCGAGCGCGCGCAGCCCGAGTAGCACCTCGGAGGGGGGCTTCGCCCCCCTTCCGAGACCTCCCCCCCAGGATCGATTGCGCCGGCGAAGCCGGCGCTCGGATCAGCAGTCATCGGCCTCCGCGATGTCGGTGGTGCTCGTCGGTGTCGCGGGCGCCGCGGTCAGCCGTCCGGCATACTGAGGGCGTGGGGACGTGGTCCCGCGCCGCGGTTGTTGCGCTCGTCCCGGCGGCTGTCATCGCGGTGGCGGTCCTCCTCGCGACGCACTCCGCCGTCGAGCTCGCACGGTTCGAGCGCGCCGAGGCGCAACGCTCGACGTACGTGGTCGCCGCCGGCCAGCCGCTCACCGCCGGCGTCGACGTCCGCGCGGTCGACCTCGCCACGACGCTCGGCCGGCTCGGGTACGTCGAGACGCGGGGGATGCCGGGCGCGCCCGGGCAGTTCCGCCGCAGCGCCGGCGCCTGGGAGATCGCGCTCCGTCGCGGCCGCCAGCCGATCGATCGCGTACGCCTCGAGCTTCGCGGCACGCGGGTGACACGCGTGCTGCGCAACGGGCAGCCGGTCGCGGACGCCGCCCTCGAGGCCGAGGTGCTCACGAGCGTGTCGGATCGCCCGGGCGAGGAGTACCGGCCGGTGCGCCTGGCCGACATGCCGATCGTCCTGCTGCGCGCGTTCCTGGCCGCCGAGGACCACCGCTTCTTCGAGCACGCGGGGCTCGACGTGCGCGGGGTCGTGCGGGCCGCCTGGGCCAACACCCGAGCGGGGCGCGTGACGCAGGGGGGCAGCACGATCACCCAGCAGCTCGTGAAGAACCGCCTGCTGTCGCCGCAGCGCACGTTCGCCCGCAAGGTGCGCGAGGCGTGGCTGGCGACGCTGATCGAATGGCGGTACCCGAAGGAGGTCCTCCTCGAGAGCTACCTGAACGAGGTCTACCTCGGGCAACGCAGCGGCCTCGCGGTCCGTGGCGTCGGCGCCGCGGCGCGCGCGTACTTCGGCAAGGAGGCGCACCAGCTCACGCTCGGCGAGGCGGCCGTGCTCGCCGGCATGCCGCGCGCGCCGAACAGCTACTCCCCCGCGGCCAACCCCGCGCGCGCCCGCGAGCGTCGCGACTGGGTGCTCGGGCGCATGCGCGACCTCGGCTGGATCGGCGACGCGGACCATCGCGCGGCGCTCGCCGAGCGCATCGTCGTGCGCGGCGGCGGGCACGGCCAGCGGGCGCCGTACTTCACCGACCACGTGCGCCAGGAGCTCGAGCGCGAGCTCGACGAGGGCGGGCTCGGCGACGTGCGGGGCGCGACGGTCGAGACGACGCTCGATCCGGCGCTCCAGCGGTTCGCGGACGCCGCGGTCTCGCGTGGGCTCGAGCGGCTGGAGGCGCGCCATCGCGGGCTCCGGCGAAGCACGCCGGCCGCGCGCCTGCAGGCGGCGCTGGTCGCGATCGACCCCCGGGACGGTCGCGTCAAGGCCATGGTCGGTGGCCGCGACTACGGCGAGAGCCAGTTCAACCGCGCGACGCTGGCGCGGCGACAGCCCGGCTCGGCGTTCAAGCCGTTCGTGTTCGCGGCGGCCGTCACGGCGCGGCGCGGGACACCGCCGCTCACCGCGGCGTCGATCGTCACCGACGCGCCGATCACGCTGGCGGTGAAGGGCGAGGCGTGGAGCCCGCGGAACTACGAGGACCGGTACGAGGGCCGCGTGACGGTGCGGCGCGCGCTCGAGGCGTCGCTCAACGCGGCCACCGTGCAGGTCGCGCAGATCGCCGGCCTCGACACGGTGCTCGGGATCGCGCGTGCGCTCGGCATCGAGAGCCCGCTGGAACCGGTGCCCGCGATCGCACTCGGCAGCTTCGAGGTCACTCCGCTCGAGCTGGCGCGCGCGTACGCCGCCTTCGCGAACGGCGGCGGGCGCCCGCACGGGCCGGCCACCGTGCGGACCGTGAAGCTGCCCGACGGCACGGCGGCGGCGTTCGACGACGAGCCGGACCGCGTGCTGTCACCGGCGGAGGCGTACCTGATGACGTCGCTCCTCGCCGGCGTGGTCCGTTCCGGAACCGCGGCCGAGGCCCGGACGCTCGGCGCGAACGCCCCGATCGCGGGGAAGACCGGGACCACGAACGACGGACGGGACGCCTGGTTCGTCGGCTACACGCCGACGCTGCTCGCCGCCGTGTGGGTCGGCTTCGATACGCGTGAGGCGCACGGTCTCTCCGGCTCGGCGGCGGCGCTGCCGATCTGGATCGACTTCATGCGCCAGGCGCTCGACGCGTACCCCGCGCCGGCGTTCGACGTCCCGGCCGGAATCACGATGACGGACGTCGACGCGACGAACGGCAAGCGTGCGACCCGGCACTGTCCCGTGGTGGTGCGCGAGACGTTCCTCACGGGGACCGAGCCGCCGCTGTGCGACGAGCACGGCGGCGTGGTGGATCAGGTGCGGGACTGGTGGCAGCGCTTCCGCGACTGGATGCGCCGCTGAAACCCTCGGAGGGGCCCCCGTGGAGTGACCGAGGGAAATCGAGCCCCGGCCCGGGTTCCCCGGGCCGGGGGCGAGCGTTGGGGGGGCCATGTCGGGGCCCCCCTCACCGAGCGTAGACCCGAGGCGCGGCCCGGGTGTCCCGGGCCGCGTCCGAGCGTTGGGGGGAGTGGGGGGCCATGTCGGGGCCCCCCACTCAAGCGGTCGAGACGGCGTTGCGTCCGCGGCGCTTCGCCTCGTAGAGCGCGCGGTCCGCGGCCTCGACCAGGTCGTCCGGGCTCTGCCCGTCCTCGGGCAGGGTCGCGACGCCGACGCTCGCCGTGATCCGCCCGTAATGAAACGGGTAGCGCTCGAGCACGCCGCACATGCGCTGCGCGTACGTGACCGCGCCGGCCCGCGGCGTGTTCGCGAGCAGGATCGCGAACTCGTCCCCGCCGTAGCGCGTGACGATCGTGAAGCTCCGCGACTGGTTGACGAGGAGCTGCGCGACCTCGCGCAGCACCTGGTCGCCGGCGGTGTGGCCATGCTCGTCGTTGACGTCCTTGAAGTAGTCGAGGTCCAGCGTGACGAGCGACAGCGGCTGCTCGAACCGGAGGTGCCGGCGGGCTTCCTCCTCGAGCCGGAGCTTGAAGTACCGGCGGTTGTACACGTCGGTGAGCGGGTCCTTGAACGACAGCTCCTCGAGCCGCGTGTTCCGGATGGCGACGGCCGCCTGCGACGCGAGCGCATGGATGAGGCTCTCGTAGCGGGGGTCGAACGGCACGACCTGGCCCGAGGCGTCGAGCGCATTGATGAGCTCGAGCGCGCCGAGCACCCATCCCGACGGCTCCTGGAGCGGCACGACCAGCACCGAGCGCGTCCGGTACGCGGTCTTGGCGTCGTAGCGCCAGTTGAACCGGTACGGCGAGCTCTCCGGGAGGTCGTAGACATCCGGCAGGTTCACCGCACGCCCGGTCTGGATGACGTGGCCGGCGACGCTCGGCCGGTCGAGCCTCACGGGCTCGCCCTGGAACTGGCGCTTCATCGTGCGCTCGCCGATGCGCCGCGCGAGCGCGTCGTTCTGCACGACCGCGAACTTCAGCTCGTCGCCCTCCCGGAGGAACAACGTCCCCCCCTCCGCGCAGGTGATGCGCCGCGCCTCGGCGACGATGCGCTCGAGCAAGACCTCCAGGTCGCGCTCGCTGGTGAGCGCGATCCCGATCTGGATGAGCTCCGTCAGCAGGCGGGTGAGGTCCTCGGTGGGCATCAGTCCTGGGGCGCCGACGGCACCGTTCCCGTGTGCCGTCGTCGCGCTCGCGTGGGACGCGGGCTTCGATGCGTCGGGCTTCGTCAGCGCTGCGGTCATGAAAACCTCGAGCACGGAGGACGCAAATGTCGCGCCAGAGCTTCGCGGCGGGGCCCTGGGTCAGACGCACCGCATCCACGCGGTGATACGAGGCAGTCACTCGCCTCCGAACATGGCCGGCGGTCAGTTCCGCTACAGCTGGATATTTTCTTAACGGCGGTGTGCGGTGCTAAACTTGCCGGGCCCATGGATAGCGTCCTCGTGATCGACGATGAACGCAACATCCGGACGCTCGTGTCTCGCGTCCTCACCCAGGAGCAGATCGAGGTCCACGGCGCGGGGACGGGCAAGGAAGGGCTGGAGCTCGTCGACGAGGTCAGCCCGGACGTCGTGCTCCTCGATCTCCGACTGCCGGACACGGACGGCATCCAGGTGCTGCGCGAGCTGAAGGCGCGGTACCCGGACACCGGCGTGATCATCATCACGGCGTTCGGTCAGATCGAGACCGCGGTCGCCGCGATGAAGAGCGGTGCGAGCGACTATCTCGAGAAGCCGTTCGAGCACCTCGACAAGCTCCGGCTCGCCGTGGGCCGCGCGCTCGACGAGGTGCGGGCGCGGCGGGAGCTGTCGCGGCTGCACGGGCAGGAAGCCGGCAAGTACCGCGCCGACCAGATCATCGGCGAGTCGCGCGCGACGCGCCAGCTGCGCGAGATGATCGCGCAGCTCGCGCGCAGCGAAGCGCACACGATCCTCATCCAGGGCGAGAGCGGTACCGGCAAGGAGCTCGTCGCCCGCGGGCTCCACTACGAGAGCGCGCGCCGCGCGTTCCCGTTCATGGAGGTGAACTGCGCGGCCATCACCGACACGCTCTTCGAATCGGAGCTCTTCGGTCACGAGAAGGGCGCGTTCACCGACGCGAAGGCGACGAAGAAGGGACTGATGGAGCTCGCGGACCGCGGCACGCTCTTCCTCGACGAGGTGAGCGAGGTCTCGCCCGGCTGCCAGGCCAAGCTGCTCCGGTGCCTGCAGGAGCGGATGTTCAAGCGCGTCGGCGGCGTGCGCGACATCAAGGTGGACGTGCGGGTCATCGCGGCGACCAATCGCCCGCTCGAGACCCTCGTGCGCGACGGCAAGTTCCGCGAGGATCTGTACTACCGCCTGAACGTCATCCCGATCGTCATCCCGCCGCTGCGCGAGCGCCGGGAGGACATCGTGCCGCTCGCGCGGCACTTCCTGGCGGAAGCGAATCGGACGTTCCACAAGGCGATCAAGGGACTGACGGCCGAGACCGAGCGACACCTGCTCGGCTACGCGTGGCCCGGGAACGTGCGCGAGCTGCGAAACCTGATCGAGCGGCTCGTGATCCTCGGCACGGCCGAGTACCTCGAGGCCGACCAGCTCCCCGGTCAGTTCGTGAGCCGCGTCGAGCCGACGCCGGTCGTCCTGCCGGAGCGCTCGGCGAAGCCCGTCTCGCTCGCGACGGTCGAGCGCCGGTACATCGAGGCGGTGCTCGAGCAGGTGCACGGCAACAAGAGCGAAGCCGCCAAGCTGCTCGGGATCACGCGGCAGACGCTGCGGAAGAAACTGGCCGAGCAGCCAGCCGACTAGTTTCTCGCCGCTGCGCGGCGCCGTCGTGACCGATGGCCAGATGTTCACCACGCCGAGATGCTTCGACCGTGTCGCCCTCCCGACGCGAAACGGTCGCGTTTCCGCACACCTGGGATCGAGCTGAGACGTCTGCATCACCGCGACGCGCTGTGGTACCGCCTTTGCTTCTGACCCCGCCCGACACGACACGCGAGCCCGGAACCGGGGAGGAGAGGCGACCCATGAAGCTGTCGCTGAGGAAGCTGGACGTCGGAGATGTCCCGACACTCGAGAGGCTCGTCGTCGAGAACATCGACGGGCTGGAGCCCGGGCTCCAGGTCGTCGACTCGCGGCTGCTGCTCGGACACTCCACGATCGACGTGGTCGCGCAGGACGCACACGGGTCGCTGGTGCTCGTCGCGCTCGGCGCGAAGGCCGACGAGGGCATGCTGCTCCGCATCGTCGACGCGTACTCCTGGTGCCTCGAGTACGCGGACTCCGTGCGCCGCTACTTCCCGGCGGTCACGCTCTCGGAGGAGCGACCCCCGCGCGTCGTGTTCGTCGCCGAGCGTGTGCCCGAGTCGTTCCACCGCAAGGTCAAGCAGCTCAACGTCCCGGCCATCGACCTGATCGAGTTCCGGCTGCTCGAGGTCAACGGCGTGCCCGCGGCGTACTTCGACCCGATCGCGCGCATCCGCCGTGGCATCGGCGCGGTCGTGGAGAGCGTGCCGGACCTGTCCGCGCGCCCTCGGGTCGAGCCCGCCGTGACGATGCCGCCCGTCCACGGCGCGCCCCGGCGCAACGGGCACAGCCCGAGCGTCGCGCGCCCGTACCCGATCGACGTCGCCTCCGCGCCTGTCGCGGTGATGGAGCCCCCGCCGGTCTCCGTGCGGGTGGTCGCGCCGGCGCCGGCGGTCGCGCCTCGCGCAGCCGCGGCGCCGGCGCCACCGCGCGGGATGGCCGAGCACTCGGTGAGGGTCGAGATGCCGGCGCCGGCGCCCACGGTGCGCGAGGTGATCGAGCCCGCGCCGGTGGAGGCGGCCGAGAAGGCGGACGTCCTCGAGGTCGCGGCGCCGGACGGTGAGACCGGCGAGACGCCGCCGGCGCCCGTCGAGACGGTGACCGCGGCCGCCCAGCCGATCGTGGCGCCGCTCGAGACGATGCCCGAGGAGCCAGCGGTCGGTGTGAGCTCCGGAGCACCCGAGCCCGCACCGGTGGTGGCCGCCCCCGCCGCCGCCCGGAGCGAGACCCCGGCGGAGACCGCCGAGCAGAAGTACCTCTTCTCCGAAGCCGCGCGCGCGACGCAGATCGCCAAGGACTTCGGCATCGAGCTGCCGAAGGACGGTATGCTCACGCGGCAGTGGGTCGACTTCCTGAACCAGCTTGCCGCGAAGTAGGACCGAGCGCGTGACCGCCGTCCCCGCGCCGCTGTTCGCCGTCGCCCCCGCGCCGTCCGGGGACGTGCTGCGGGTGCTCGTCGTCGACGACAACGCCTCGGTGCTCCGGTTCCTCGCCGCCGCCTTCGGCGCCAATGCGTGTCTGGTGTCGCAGGCGAGCACCGCGGAGCAGGCCCTCGAGCTCCTGCGGGGCGAGCGGTTCGATCTGGTCGTGAGCGACATCAAGATGCCGGGCCTGTCTGGGCTCGACCTGCTGCGCGCGGTCAAGGGACGCCAGCCCGGCACGCCGGTGGTGCTGATCACCGGCGCGCCGTCCGTGAGCTCCGCGGTGTTCGGGCTCCGGTACGGCGCGTACGACTATCTGCCGAAGCCGTTCTCGGTGAAGGAGATCCAGGAGCTGCTCCACCGGCTGCGCTGCGACCAGCGCGAGGGGCGAAGCCAGGCGTTCCCGGCCGGGCTCACCGAGGAGCTCGACCGGCGGCAGTTCGGCGTCGAAGTGCTGTTCCGGATCGGCGAGCTGGCGCTCGGCGGCATCGATCCGTCGACGTTCATCGAGACCGTGCTGGGCTACACGATGCAGAGCCTGAGGGCGGACGGCGCGCTCATCATCCTCCGCGAGGAGGACGGCACGTTCAAGGCCACGCGGCGCGGCCAGCCGGTCCTGCTCGGTGAGCTGTCGAGCGCCCTGCAGGGCGCGTTCGAATCGCTGCTGGCCACCGGCGGTCGCGAGGCGCGGCCGCTGGCCGCCGGCCCGGGGCTCGCGGCGATCGCCGCGCTCGTTCCCGGCCTCGGCAACTCCATGGGCGTGCTGTGTCTCGCGCGCGATGCCAAGGTCGGCGCGTTCCTGCCGGACGAGCAGGAGCTCCTCCTCGGGTACGCGCGCACCACGGCCGTCGCGCTCCAGAAGATCCTCCTCCGCGAGAGCCTCGAGCAGAACCTCGTCGACACCATCGCCGCGTTCGTCAACGCGATCGAGTCGAAGGACGTGTACCTCAAGGGCCACTCCGCGCGCGTGTCGCTCTACTCCGGCGAGATCGGCACGGTGATGGGGATGTCCGAGGCGGACGTGCTCGTGCTCGGCCGCGCCGGGATGCTGCACGACCTCGGCAAGCTGGTCATGCTCGACTCGATCCTTCGCAAGCCGGGCAAGCTGACGCCGGAGGAGTACGGCCTGATCCAGATGCACCCCGGCGTGGGCGACCGGATCCTCCAGCCACTCAAGTTCCTGGTGCCCGAGTCCCGGGCCGTGCGCCACCACCACGAACGGTACGACGGCCGCGGGTATCCCGACGGTCTGCGCGGCGAGGAGATCCCGCCGCTGGCGCGGGTCGTGACCGTCGCGGACGCGTTCGACGCGATGACGTCGGACCGTCCGTACCGCGGGGCGATGCCGCTCGCCGCGGCTCGCGAGGAGCTCCTGCGCGTGTCGGGCACGCAGGTGGATCCGACGGTCGTCGCGGCGTTCGCGGCGATCCCGATATCCCGTCTGGACGAGGTCAGCGCGCGCTACCACGAGCGGCGGGGGACGGTGGACAACCCCGCGCCGCTCGGCGAGACGGTGGTGTGCGCGCAAGCCGAGGCTGTGGTGACTGCATGAGCACGCCGAGGAAGAAGGTGCTGGTCGTCGACGACGCGGGTCCGGTCGTCATCCTGTGCGTCAACGTGCTGCAGGCGCTCGGGTACGCCGTGAAGGGGGCCAACCGTGGCGAGGCGGCCCTCGAGCTGCTGCGGCGCGAGCCGTTCGACCTCCTCGTCGTCGATTACAAGATGCCGGGCATGAACGGCTTCCAGGTGCTGGCGGAGGCACGCATCGCGTGCCCGAACCTCCTGTCCATCCTGGTGACCGGACACGGCACGCCGGAGATCATGAAGGAAGCCGATAAGATGGGGTTCGACGCCATCTTGCTGAAGCCGTTCACCTCGAACGAGCTGCGCGGGACCGTCGAGCAGGTCCTGGCTGCCAAAGGACAGGACGGATGATCTCCGACACGCAGGCAGGCGGCTCCGTGGCGTCGACGGAGGTGCTGATGAACTCGATGCTCGGCGGCCTTCGATGGGGGCTCGACCGCATGCTCGCGGTCGGGTACGGGGTCGCCTACGACTACATCTTCGAGCGGTTCGGCCCGTACCAGACGCTGAAGAGCGAGGTGCTGGACCTCGTGGGGGCGTCCGTGCCGGAGGGGGTCAGCCGCCGCGACGTCCGGGTCCTCGACATCGCGTGCGGTCCGGGCAACATGACGATCACGCTCGCGGAGGCCGGATTCTCCGTGGTGGGCGTGGATCCCTACGGCGCGCTCGTCGAGGTGGCGCGGGAGAAGCGGCGGGCCCGGCACCTCGCCAACCTCGCGTTCCGGGAGGGCGACCTCGCCCGCGGCAGCGCGTTCGCCAGCGTGACGTTCGATCAGGTCGTCAACATCCACTCGCTCTACCTCCACCCCGAGCCGCGGCGGCTGCTCCGCGAGGCCTGCCGCGTGCTCAAGCCGGGAGGGACCGCGATCTTCGTGAACCGCGCCCGCAGGATCTCGCACTGGTCGACCCTCCGCACGCTCCAGGCCGGCGAAGGGTCGCGCGCCGCCCTCCGGTCACTGCTCTGGGTGGCGCCGAACTCGATCTTCGAGGCTCTGCGCCGGCCCACCGGCGAGCCGCACTACTGGGACGAGGACGCCTTCGGCCAGGCGCTCCAGGAGGCAGGCTTCACGGTGCTCGGGCTCCGGCGGACGTTCCTCGAGGGCTCGAGCCTGCTGGCGCTCGCGCGACGGGACACCGGGGAGTAGATGGGCCGCAAGGCCGGCTTGATGGGGCTGCCGCTCCACGCGGCGCTCGGAGGACAGATGCCGGTGCAGCGGACGGTGGAACGCCTCATCGCTCTCGGCTATGCGTTCTGCTACGACGCCGTGGTGCGCGGGTTCCGGCCCTACGAGGCGATGCTGGACGAGATCGTGCGGCTCATCGAGCGCTCGCGCGCCGCCGGGTCGACGGCGCCCGTGAGGGTCCTGGACGTCTCCTGCGGGGTCGGGACGGCGGCGGCGCGGCTCGCGCGCGCGGGCCACGCCGTGGTGGGGATCGACGCGGTCGAGCGCCTCGTCGCCGTGGCGCGTGCCAGCGGCCGGGCGGGCGGAGGGCGCGTGAGCTTCCACCACGTCGACGTCGCGGGCGACCCGATACCCGGTCGCGGCACGTACGACGTGGTCGTGAGCATGCACACGCTCTACTGGCACCCGCAACCCGAGGCGGTGCTGCAGGCGTGCCGGCGGGCCCTGAAGCCGGGAGGGCACGGCGTCTTCCTCACGTACGCGCGGCCAGCGCACATCGTGCAGACATTCCGGGAGGTCCGGGCGGCCGAGGGCCTGGCGGCGGGCATCCGCGCCCTCCGCTGGCTCGTGCCGACTGCGATCTTCGAGGCGCTCCGCGCGTGCGAGCACCGCTACCTGAGCGAGGACGAGTTCCACGCCGCGCTGGCGCGCGCCGGGTTCGAGGTGCTCGAGTCGCGGCAGACGTTCCTGGCCGGGCTCTCCCGGCTCGCGTGGGCGCGCGCGCGCACGGATGCCGATCCAGGAGTCGCGTCGGATTCATGACCGCGCGGACGGAAGCGAGGTGAGACGAGAGGCGCGCGGTCGGCAGGAGGGCGGGCGGCCCGTCGCCCGGCGCAGTGCACGAACCAAAGTCATCTTTGGGGACGTGACTTGGTGCTCTCCGGGAGACCGGGGAGAGGTGAGGAGATGACTGTGAGAACGAGCTTGAAAACCACATGGCTGGTAGCGCTGGCGATCCTCGCGGTGGCCGTGGCCGTCGCGCCGGCCAGCGCGGAGAAGAAGCCAACGCAGCAGACCGTGCTGTACGAGCTGACGGAGAATGCGGCGTACTTCGACATGGCCGGAAACCCCACCGGCGATCCAGCGAAGGTCGTCCGCCGGACGGCAACGGCGCAGCTCCAGGGGTACGCTGCGCTGGGGACCGTTTTGTGTCCGGCTGGGGTCCTGATCACCAACCCCAAGGCGCAGACGTGCACCATCACGGCCACGGGCGAGGACGACGTCAACGTGTTGTTCAACGATGCCTGGGGCGTGATCGGGTTCGAGGGGACGGTAGGGGGGACGTACGCCGTGGTCATTGACGGCGACAACCCCGTCGACAGTCCCGAGGCAGTGGTCCAGGTCGGCAGGTTCTGGGGCAAGATCGATCTGTCGCCGACGCTGGTGGGGATTCCGCTCGGGGTCATCACCGGCGGGACGGTGACCGTGGACTACTCGGTGGTGCCCGGCCTGGCTGGTGCGGAAGCTCCGTTCACCGGAACCTTCAGGATGCCCTTCGGGAAGGACGCGTCGGGCGAGAAGATCAAGCCCCGTCGGGGGAAGGATGCGTTCTACCTCGACGACAACCATCAACCGTTTCCCGTCGGGAAGGACGAGCGAGCGCTCGGCTACCCGACCGTGCGTTTCGAGGTCAACTTCTAGTAGTCGACCGGCTCTGAACCGGTCGTGCGTCGGGCATCCCGGCCGGGGGCCCGGCCACGGCCGTCGCGGGCGCCGGGCGTCCCTGCGGGACGCCCGGCGCAGGTGGCGCAAGCGAGCAGCAGTGGGGGGAGCGGCACGATGGACGCGCTGCGCGTCTCGGACGGTATCGAGCAGCACCAGGGCGGGTATGCAGAACGACGGCTCGAGCTGCGGCTCGCGGGGCCGATCACCGCGGCGACGACGCCGCGCTTGAGGCACGCGATCCACGAATGCGCGGACTGGGACAGGCCGGCGCACGATGACGCTCCGCGTGAACCCGGTGGTCCGCCGGGCGCTCAAGGAGTCCGGCACGATCGGCGTCTTCCGCATCCGGGACGAGACGTGACGTGATCGACGTCGGCCTCGCGGCCTCCGAAGCCGCGACGGCCCCGGACGGCGGCGCGGCGGAGCACGGCGTGGTCGTCGCCCGGGGCAAGCGCGTCGCGCTCCGGACGATCGTCCCGAGCGACCTCGGGCACTTCGCCGAGTGGGTGGAGGATCCCTTCATCGAGAAGATGGTGGGGAGCGACTTCCTCCACACGTTCAAGCACGTCTACGACAAGGGCGCGGCGTTCTACGAGGCCTCGCTCACGGATCCCACCCACGTGGCGTTCATGGTGGAGGCCCACCGGGGATGGGACCATCCGCTCGGGGTCGCCCGCCTCTTCAACATCCACCTGCTCGAGGGCTACGCCTTCCTCGAGACGATCATCACCGACCAGCGGGCGCTCAGGCGCGCGTTTGGCATTGAGGCTGGCCGGCTGATCTCCTATTATGGCGTGGACGTGCTTGGGCTCCGGAGGATCGAGGCCAAGGCGTACGAGTACAACCTCCTGAGCATCAACGCGCTGCGGCGGAACGGCTTCACCCAGGAGGGGGTCCTCCGGAAGGCGGGGTTCCAGGAGGGGCAGTACTGGGACGTGCTGATCTTCGGCATCCTGCGGGACGAGATCGAGGCGCAGCGGAGGAAGGACCGGGTCTGCTACCCGCTCGAGGGCTGAGCGCGGAGCGCTGAGTGACGCCGCATCAGCTCGTCCCGCTGGTCGCGTTCGCGCTGAACGTCTCGCTCGCCCTCGCCTCGCTGCTCCGCAACCCGAACAGCCGGCTGAACCGCGTCTTCGCGTACTTCGCGGCCGGCATGGCGGTCTGGAACCTCGGCAGCTGGGGGCTCCGCCGGTCGTTCGACGAGCCCGGGGCGATGTTCTGGGAGGTCGTGATCCACGCCGGCGTCATCATGCTGCCGGCGTTCTACTACCACTTCGTCCTGATCTTCCTCGACAGCACCACCCGGCACCGGCCGTCGCTGGTGCTCGCGTACGCCTGCGCCGCGGTCCTCGGGTTCCTCAATCTCGTCGGCTCGCCGCTCTTCATCCGCGGCGTGAAGGACACGTACTGGGGGTGGGCCCCCGACCAGGGCCCGGCCTACACCGGGTTCCTGCTGTACCTGAACACGTTCCTCGTCTGGGGGCTCGTGCACCTGGCGCGGAGCTACCGGGCGGAGGCGTCGAGCTTCCGCCGCAACCGCGCCCTGCTCATCCTGCTCGGCACGTCGGTCAGCCTGGCCGGCGGCCTGATCGACTTCTCGCGGTTCATGCTGGCCCGCGTGTGGCCCGAGGCCGAGCATCTCTACCCGGTCGGCATCCCGGCGAACGCGGCCTTCGCCCTGCTGCTCGGGACATCGATCGTCCGCTACCGGCTGTTCGACGTCAGCGTCTTCGTCAAGAAGGGCGCCGTGTACGTGGCCCTGGCGGCCGGCGTGACCGCGGTCATCGGCGGCCTCACCTGGTCGATCGAGTCCTACTACCGCCTGCGGGACGTGAGCGCGGTGTGGGCCCTGGTGCCGGTGACGTTCGTCATGACGCTCCTGCTCTCGCCGTTCGGCTCGATGCTGGAGGACGTCATCCAGCGCGTCATGTTCGCGAAGCGCCGCGGCTGTTACCACACGCTGCTCGACCTGTCGAAGCGCATGATCACGATCCTCGACTTCGGCAAGCTCGTCGACGAGCTCGTCCGGGGCCTCGTCCGCGGCGTGCCGCTCACGCACGCCACGCTGCTCATCTGGGACGCGACCGCGAGCGCGTACGTGCCGTACCGCCAGGAGAAGTCGCTCGACGAGGACCCGATGGTCCCGCCGATCCGCTCCGACGGCCCGGTCGTCGGGTGGCTCCAGCGGACGAGCGGGATCCTCGTCAAGGAGGAGGTCAAGCTCGACCCGAAGATCGCGACCTTCTTCGAGGGGGCCGAGGGCGACGTCGAGGAGCTGCCGGCGGCGGTCATCGTGCCGCTGAAGGTCGAGGCGAAGCTGATCGGCATCCTGCTGCTCGGCGACAAGCTCTCGGGCGACATCTTCGACGCCCAGGAGCTCGAGGTGCTCAGCGTGCTGGCGAACCAGGCGGCCATCTCCCTCGAGAACGCGCGGCTCTACGAGGGGCTGTCCCAGTCGAACGCGCGCCTCATGGAAGCGAGCCGCCTCAAGTCGCAGTTCCTCGCGTCGATGTCGCACGAGCTGCGGACGCCGCTCAACTCGGTGATCGGCTTCTCGAAGGTGCTGCTGAACCGGCTCGACGGCGACCTCAACGAGCGCCAGGACGCGTACATCCGCTCGGTCTACAACTCGTCGACGCACCTGCTCGGGCTGATCAACACGATCCTCGACTTCTCGCGCGTGGAGGCGGGGAAGATCGAGATGCACCCGGAGGACGTCGACCTCCCCGAGCTGGTCGAGGAGTGCGTGGCGTCGTCGCTCCCGCTCGTCCGCGACAGGCGGATCAAGCTCGAGACGGACGTGCCGGTCGACGTGCCGCCGATCCGCGCGGACCGGACGAAGGTGCGCCAGATCCTGCTGAACTTCCTCTCGAACGCCGTCAAGTTCACCACCGAGGGGCGGATCGTGGTGAAGGCGCGGCCCGAGGGCGCTGCGATGCACGTGAGCGTCGCCGACACCGGCATCGGCATCCGCGCCTCGGACCTCGAGCGGCTCTTCGAGCCGTTCCACCGGCTCGACAGCCGGCTGGCCCGCGAAGCGGGCGGCACCGGCCTCGGCCTCGCGATCTCCAAGCGCTTCGTCGAGCTGCACGGCGGGCGCGTCTGGGCCGAGAGCCGAGAGAACCAGGGATCCACGTTCCATTTCACGCTGCCGCTCGCCGCGGGCGCGGCCACCACCCGGAGTCACTGAGACCGATGGCAGGACGAGGGCTTCGCGACCCGAAGAACCAGCGCATCCTCCACATCGAGGACAACCGCGAGAACCGCATGCTCGTGCGCGCGATCCTCGAGGCGGAGGGCTACACGATCATCGATGCCGAGGACGGGCTCTCCGGCATCGAGGGCGCGATCCGGGAGCAGCCGGACCTCATCCTGCTCGACGTCAACCTGCCCGGCGTGGACGGCTACGAGGTCGTCGCGGTCATCAAGTCGTTCCCGAACTTCGCGACGACGCCGGTGATCGCCGTGACCGCGTACGCCATGGAAGGCGACCGCCAGCGGACGCTCGTGGCCGGCTGCGACGGGTACATCCAGAAGCCGATCGACGTCGACGCCTTCCCGCGGCAGGTGGCCGAGTTCCTCCGCGGCAAGCGGGAGCACGTCGAGGAGCGCGAGGAAGGCATCTACCTCCGCGAGCTGAACCAGCGCCTGGTCTACCGCCTCGTGAACCAGGTCGAGGAGCTCAAGCGCCTGAACCAGCACTTCGTGCGGCGTGCGAGCCAGCTCGCCGAGCTGCACCGGGCCGTGCAGGACATCACGTCCGAGCTGGCCATCACCGGGCTGCTGGAGCGGTTGCTGCCCCAGCTCGCCCGGGCGCTCGGCACACTGGCGCTCACGGTCGAGCTGACCGATCCGGCGGGCGTCCGCGTCAGCGTCGAGAGCGACGGCAAGGAGCGGCCGCGGTCGGTGCTCGGCGGCGCCGTGGAGCCGGCGGACGAGTGGGTCGAGGTGGAGTGGACGCTCCCGCTCGCGGTCCATGGCCGGCAGCTCGGCACGATCACGGCGCGGCACTTCCTGCCGCCGGGCGCCAAGGCCGACGAGGAGCAGCTGCTCAACATCGTGGCGAACCAGATCGCGATCGCCGTCGAGAACTCGCGGCTGTACGAGCGCGTGACGCAGTCGTACGAGGCGACCCAGCAGCAGCTGCGCGTCACCGAGACGCTGCTCACCGTCAGCCAGGCGGTCGGCTCCACGCTCGAGCTCCCGGAGGTCCTGCGGCGCACCGCACGCGCCATGACGCTGGCCCTCGGCGCGGACACCGGCGGCGCCTGGCTCCGGACCCGCGACGGCCGCAGCTACCTCCCGCTCGTCGGGTACCGGGTCCCGAAGGACCTCGTCCCGGCCCTGCTGAGCATGCCGATCGAGGTCGATCATCCGCTCGTCCGCCTCGTGGCGGGCGAGGACGGCCCCGTCTACGCGAGCGACAGTCAGACGGACCCGCGGTTCGACCTCCCGCTGACGCGCTTGCTGCCGCACCGGTCGATGCTGATCCAGCCGATGCGCGTCAAGGGCGAGGTCATCGGCGGCTTCGTGGTCGTGTGGACGCGCGAGCGGCACGCGTTCGTCCCGGACGAGCTGAGGCTCGTGGAAGCCATCACGCGACAGGCGGTCGTCGCGATCGAGAACGCCCGCCTGCTCGAGGCCGAGCGTCAGGCGCGCGAGAGGCAGCGCGCCTACGTCGAGATCGTCAAGGAGGTGGCCGCCGAGGACGACTTCGAGCGGCTCTTCGGGATCATCGGCCGCCGCGTGTGCGAGCTGTCGGGCGCGGACAGTGCCATGATCTCGCTCGTCGAAGGCTCCGACGTGGTCATCCGGGGCGCGTACCGGTTCGAGCCGGTCGCCGACGCGCTGATGCGGCAGCCGATCGCGGAGAGCCGCGCCGGACGCGTGGTGAGGACTCGCACAGCGTACGCGGCCTCCGACATGCGCGAGGATCCCCACTGGCGCGACTCGGTGCGCGCCCGCATGGGGTACCGCGCCATCCTCGACGTGCCGATCGTGCTGCGGGACGAGGTGATCGGCGTGCTCAGCGTGCTGTCCCGGGCCCCCCGGCCGTTCTCCGACGAGGACGTGTCGCTCCTGGTCGAGCTCGCCGGGCACGTCGCGGCGGCCATCGACCGGACCAACCTCGTGGGCGAGCTCAAGGGGCGGCTCGCCGAGAGCCAGACGCTGCTGAGCGTGAGCCAGGCGGTGAGCTCGACGCTCGACCTGGCCGAGATGATGCGTCGCGTGGCGAAGGCGACCGCGGCCGCGCTCGGCGCCGACATGGTCGGCGCGTACCTCGCGGACGCGGACCAGCGGTTCCTGCGCCCGATCGCGGGCTACCACGTGCCGCCGTCGCTGCGTGACGTCGAACCCATTCCACTCGAGGGGCACGCGCTCATCGAGGCGGCGTGGGCGCGCCACCAGCCCGTCGCGTCGAGCGACGCCGCCGACGATGCGCGGATCGATCCGACCGCGTTCTCGCGCTTCCCGCACCGCTCGCTCGTCTTCATCCCGATGATCGTGAAGGGTGAGCCGATCGGCGGGCTCTTCGCGACCTGGTTCGAGCAGCGGCGCGTGGTCGGCGACGACGAGCTGCGGCTCGTCGAGGGCATCGCCCGCCAGGCGGCGGTCGCCATCGAGAACTCGCGCCTGTACGAGGGTGTGAAGCGCCAGATGGCGGAGCTCAAGCAGGCGCAGGCGCAGCTCATCCAGTCGACCAAGCTCGCGGCCATCGGCGAGCTCGTGGCGAACATCGCGCACGAGATCAACAACCCCCTGACGACCGTGCTCGGCTTCGCCTCGTTCCTCCGGGAGCGGCTTGCGCCCGGGGCCCCCGGAGGGGACGAGCTCACGCTCATCGAGGATGAGGCGGCCCGCGCGCGCGACATCGTCCGCGATCTGCTCCAGTTCAGCCGGCAGACCGACTACCAGCCGGCGATGACGGACCTCAACGTCATCCTCGAGCAGGTCGTCGGCATGCTGCGCCGCCAGGGCGCGACGGACGCGATCACGGTGAACGAGCACTACGCGAGCGACCTGCCGCCGATCGAGGTGGACGTCGGTCGCATCAAGCAGGTGTTCCTGAACATCGTCAACAACGCGATCTACGCGATGCCCGATGGCGGGACGCTCACCATCCGGACCGCCGCCGCCGGCGACGAGCTCCACCTCGCCTTCCAGGACAGTGGGAGCGGCATCGCGCCGGAGAACCTCGCGCGGGTCTTCGATCCGTTCTTCACCACCAAGCCGGACGTGAGCGGCACGGGACTCGGCCTCTCGGTGAGCCTCGGCATCATCGAGAGCCACGGGGGAACGATCGCGGTGGCGAGCGAGCTCGGCAGCGGCTCGACGTTCACGATCAAGCTGCCGCTGGGCCATCGAGCGCCGACAGACTGATTTCATGGGGGGACTACCGAAGCCCCCCAAGCCCCCCACGCTCGGAGCGCCCCGGGGGGTGCGCGGACGCACCCGACAAAGCCGTGGCGCTCCTCGATCATCCAATGCGGTTCGGGGCTCGTCTTCACACGGGCGGCTCTGCCCTCGCGCGACTACACCGCACCCCGGTCACGAACTGATCGGGGTGCCGTGTTTATGGCCGGTCACGGCCTCACGGGTCTCGCGTAACACGCTGATTCAGCAAGAGATATCGGCCCCCTTGGCTTGGCCCCCGCATTGCTTCCGTCAGTCCGTGCGGTCGCTCCTCGACCGAGGGGCACCGACGGAGAGCTCGAGCAACCATCGCCCGCACCGCGGTCGATGGTCAGTCGAACTGAGGGAGCGTGATGCCGGTGACGGCCGGGAAGCTCTGGAGAGACGAGCGGGGGATGGCGTTGCCGACGGCAATGATCGTCCTCGTGATCCTGATGGCGCTGACGTTCGCGTTCTCGTCGCTGGCCACGACGGAGCCGTCCATCAGCCGCAACCACTCGATGTCGGCGCAGGCGCGGGGGTACGCCGAGTCGGGGGTCGAGCGCGCGATCTGGGCGCTCAACAACCCGGGGCACGCGTCGGGCATCGACACCGCGCCGGAGCTGTACGACGGCACCGGCAACGACTTCCTCGCCGTCTCGGCGAACGGCGGCTTCACCGTCGCCGTCGCAGGCGCCGCGAACGACCGCACGATCACCGCGGTGGGCTGGGCGCCGGACAGCACCGGGCAGCTGCGCGCCGCGAAGAAGATCCAGCTGACCCTGACGAAGCTCACCTGGGGGACGACCTCGCCGAACTGCGCGCTCTGCATCAAGGGCAAGCTCGACGTGGGCGGCAACGCGGAGGTCGACGCGCGGTCGGGCACCTGCAGCGGCTCGCCCGCGCCCGCGGGCGGCACGGTATCGACGGGGACGACGACGCGGACGGGCTCCTCCAACATCTACGGTCCCGGGAACGACATCGCCAACGAGGGGGCCGACATGCCGGCGAGCCAGCCGGACGGCGAGGTGAACTACTCGCTGACCACCGAGGATCTTCTCATCCTCAAGAGCATCGCGCAGGCGAACGGCAGGTACTACCAGGGCGCTGTGACCTTCGACGGTTCGAACGCGCTGCCGTCCGGAGGCGGCGTCGTCTTCGTCGATACGACCACCGGCGCGGACCTCACGACGACGCCGTCGATGACGCCCACGGAGCAGATGGGCAACGTGACGATCACCGGGAACCAGACGTTCAACGGATGGATCATCGCGATGGGCGACATCACCGTGAGCGGCACGGTGAGCCTCACCGGCACCGTCTACGCGCGCAACGACTTCGTCTTCAACGGCAACGGGACGATCACCGGGAACGTCACCGGCGAGAACAAGCTCGGGACGCTCCGGTCGTCGGTCGACGCCAGCCTCGGCGGCAGCTCGCGGATCGTCTACAACTGCCAGGCCGCGAAGACCGGCGGCGGGACGATCGCGTCCGGGTGGCAGGTCAAGCCGCAAACCTACCGGGAGGTCGACGGAGTCTGACGCGCTCGGAGGGGGGCTTCGCCCAACCTGTGGTCGAGGAGCGCCACGGCTTTGCCGGGGCGCTCCGAGCGTTGGGGGGTTTGGGGGGCATCGATAGTCCCCCCATGAAAGAAGGTCGGCCCGCTACGGGAGCCGCACCGTCGTGCCGTCGCCGCTCGCCGAGATCGTGTAGGTGCCGTCCGTCGCTGTCGTGTAGGAGTAGGCGCCCCAGCCGGACGGCGAGGCTGGGACGGCCACGAGGAACGGTCCGGCGGTCTGCCCGAGCTCGTTCTGGGAGCTCTGGGTCAGCGATGCGAGCGCGACCGGCAGGCTTCCATTGTGCGACGCGTACAGCGTCACCGCCCCGACCATCGAGCGCGCGTCGCCGTACGCCTTCGCGACGCGGGCGCGCTGGTGCATCGACGAGTAGATCGGGAACCCGATCGCGGCGAGCACGCCCAGGATCGAGACAACGATCATGAGCTCGACGAGGGCGAACCCCCCGGTGCCCGCGCGGTGTCCGGGTGCGGGGCGCCGAAATTTGTCAGCGGGCGTGGCACGTTTGTCACCGAGGGCGGCCAGCGTCGCGGCACGATCGGTGAGTGCCGGCTCGTGCGCGAAGCGCCATGTGTTGACCAAGTCCGCGTCACGCGAGTACTCTCGGGTTTCCGCGGCGCCGAGGTCTCGTTCGGGGTGCATGACGGCTCAGCAGTCTAGCAATCGGGATGCCGAAGGCGAGGAGCGTCGACATGGCGAGGATGACAGGGGGCGAGGCGCTCGTGCAGTCACTGGTGCGCGAAGACGTGCGGGCGATCTTCGGGCTGCCGGGTGTGCAGATCTACGGCGTGCTCGCCGCACTGCGCGACGAGCCGTCGATCCGCTTCGTCGTCACGCGCCACGAGGGCTCGACGAGCTACATGGCGGACGGGTACGCGCGGGCGCGCGGGACGTTCGGTGTCGCGCTCGTCGTTCCCGGGCCCGGGCTCCTGAACGCCTCGGCCGGACTGTCGACGGCGTACTCCGCCTCCTCGCCGGTGCTGATGATCGCCGGCCAGATCCCGAAGGCGCAGATCGGCAAGCGCCGCGGTCTGCTCCACGAGGTGCACGACCAGCTCGACGCCGTGGCGCCGGTCTCGAAGTGGCGCCGGCGGGTGCTCGAGGTGCCTGACATCCCGGCCGCCGTGCGCGACGCCGTGGTGCAGCTCGAGACCGGGCGCCCGCGTCCCGTGGTCATCGACATGCCGCCGGAGACGATGCAGGAGGAGGCCGAGGTCACGCTGCTGGCCCCCGCTGCGGTCAGCCGCCCCGCGGCAGACGACGCGAGCATCGATCGCGCGGTGCAGGCGCTCGCCTCGGCTCGGCGGCCGCTCATCTATGCCGGCGGCGGCGTTCACGCGAGCGGCGCTCACGAGGCGCTCGCGGCGGTGGCCGACTACCTCCAGGCCGGCGTCGTCCAGTCACCCGAGGGCAAGGGCGCGGTGAGCGACGCGAGCGACCTCTGTCTCGGCGCCGCCGTGTGGCCGGGCTCGCCGCTCCGGCAGCATGTCGAGAGCGCCGACGTCGTGCTCGCCGTCGGCTCCCGCCTGGTGCTGGCACCGATCACGCCTGCCCAGCAGGTCGTGCAGATCGACGTCGACGTCGAGGAGATCGGCCGCAACCACGGACACACGCTTGGTCTCGTCGGGGACGCGCGGGCGACACTCGATCGCTTGCTCGAGGCGCTCCGGGCCGCCGGACCCGCGCGCGAGTCGCGCAAGGGCGAGTACGCCGCGATGCGCGCGCAGGTGGCGGAGGCGGGACGGCAGGAGCCACAGGACTCGATCCTCGGCTCGCTGCGCGCCGGCGTTCCCGAGGATGCGGTGTTCGTCGCCGGCATGACCCAGATCGGGTACTACTCGCGGCCGTTCTGGCCGGTGTGGAAGCCGCGCACGTACCTGACGTCGTCGTACTCCGGCAACCTCGGCTACGAGTACCCGACCGCGCTCGGCGCGAAGGTCGCGTGCCCCGACCGGCCCGTCGTCGCGGTGATCGGCGACGGCGGCTTCCTCTACCACTCCCAGGAGCTCGCGACCGCGGTCCAGCACCGCATCAACGTCGTCGCCGTCCTGTTCAACGACCACGCGTACGGCAACGTCGCGCGCGACCTCGACGACGGATGGGGCGGCAGCTACGGCGCGGAGCTCGTGAACCCGGACTTCATGAAGCTCGCGGATGCCTACGGCGTGGCCGGCATGCGCGCCAAGGAGCCGACGGACGTCGGTCGCCTGGTGCGCGACGCGGTCCAGCTGGACCGCCCGGTGCTGATCGAGGTGCCCGTCGCGCGCATGCCGCGGCCGCTCTTCTTCGCGCAGCTCCGTCCGCCGCAGAAGTACCGCGCCCGTCAGCGGGCCGTCGGCGGCGGGAGCAGCTGAAGCAAGCGCTCGAAGCCGAGCTCCAGGCAGCGCGCGATCTCGTCGCGCGCGGCGCGAAACGCCTCCTCGCCCTGGGCTGCGGGGTCCGCGATGTCGCCGTGCTCGCCCGCGAGCTCGCGGAGCGTGAGCACGAACTGCCCGTCCAGCTCGGTTCGAGCAACAGTCGAGCGCCCGGGCGGGCGATTGTCGCTCGAGCTCCCGGCGAAGCCGCGGATCACGTCGCGCTGCGCGGCGGTCATCGTGAGGATCACGGCGGCGCCGCTCACCAGCTCGGGGTGCTGGCGCAGATCGGTGGACGTGAGCGTGTCTTCCGCGAGGCGGATCCCGATCTCGCGCAGCACGATGCGCGCGTCCAGCGACGGCAGCATGCCGTCGCGTGCGTAGAGGCCGACCCCGCCCGACGCGACACGCACGGGTACGGCGCCGTGGCGCGCGGCGAGCATCCGCTCGAGGATCATCTGCGCCATGATGCTGCGCGCGGTGTTGGCCTGACAGACTATTAGAATGTGGGGCCCCGAGATGGCCCCCCATACCCCCCCGGCGCTCGGAACGGCCGCGGCGCAGCCGCGGCCGTCCTCGGGAACCCGCGGCGTGCCTGGGGGCCCCGGCATGGCCCCCCATCCCGAGAGGCCCGCTGCTCGGTCCTCCGCCACGCCTACCCCCTCTCGTGCGGCGGGGTCCAGAGCTCGTGGTCCTGGCCCACCGATTCCCACTCGGTGTCGGGCACGCTGTCGAGGCGCGTGCCGAACTCGATGCTCGGTGGCGGTTCGAGCTCCCGCCCGAGCGTCTTCGGGAACACCTCTGCGAGCTCCTCCGGATTCCACCGGTGGCCGGCGCGGATCGCCCGCGCCGCGCGCGGCTGCGCGAGGATCGTGTAGCGGTAGCCGCGTGCGTGGAACACCTGCCCGTTGACGTTCGCGGCGGCGTCGCTCGCCAGGTACACGACGAGCGGGGCGACGTTGTCCGGATCTCGGTCGGTGCCGGCCGCGAGCTCGCTCGGCCACTTGCCGGTCTTCTCGAAGACCTCGCGGGCCCGCGGCGTCGTGTCCGCCATCCGGGTCGCGCCGCTCGGCATGACGGCGTTCACGGTGACGCCGTACCGCGCGAGCGCGTTCGCCGACGACCACGTGAGCCCGATGATGCCGTTCTTCGCCGCGGCGTAGTTCGGCTGCCCGGGGGAGCCGAGCGCCGACACGGACGACATGTTGATGATCCGGCCCGAGCGCCGCTCGCGCATCAGCACCGAGGCGGCGCGCATCGTGTTGAACGTGCCCTTGAGGTGCACGGCGATGACCGCGTCCCAGTCCTCCTCGGACATGTTGAAGATCATCCGGTCGCGCAGGTTCCCCGCGACGTTCACGAGAATGTCGAGGCGGCCCCAGGTCGAGACCGCCTGCTCGATCATCGCGCCGGCGGCGCCAAAGTCCACGACGGACCCATAGTTGGCCACCGCCTCGCCGCCCGCCTTCGTGATCTCCGCGACGATCTCGTCCGCCGGGCCGCGCTCGCTTCCATCACCGGCGATGCTCGATCCGAGGTCGTTCACGACGACGCGCGCCCCGGCGCGCGCGAAGGCGAGCGCGATGCCGCGGCCGATGCCGCGTCCAGCGCCCGTGACGACTGCCGTCTTGCCGTCGAGCATGCCCATCTCCTTTGATTGGGGGGATTATCGAAGCCCCCCAAACCCCCCAACGCTCGGAGCCGTCCCGGGGGACCCGGGACGGCCCTCGACCATCCGATGCGTCATGCGGGAAGCGAGTCGAGGAAGCTGCGAAGGATCCGGTTGAAGGCGTCGGGCTGATCCAGGTTCGCGGAGTGCCCGGCGTCCTCGATCACTTCCAGCCGGGAACCGGCGATCTTCGAGGCCATGTAGCGGGTGGGCGCCAGGAACGGCTCGTCGCGATCGCCCACGACGATGAGCGTCGGCATGCGGACCGACGCGAGGCCGTCGATCACGCGCGCGTCCTGCTGGGCGAGCATGCCGCGCGCGGCGAGCGCGAGCGACCTCGCCGACCGGTGGTCGCCCATCGCCTCCCGCATCTCGCGGCTGCGTCCGGCGAGCGCCTCGAGCCCGCGCGTCTCGAGCTCCTGCGCGCGCTCCTCGGCCCGCCGGTTCCAGGCCGCGCGCGCCTCGGGGTTGCGAAAGCCGGGCCCCGTGTCGGCCAGGACGAGCGCACGCACCATGGCGGGATGCGCGAGGAAGAACGCGAGCGAGACGTAGCCGCCGAGCGACAGGCCGCCGACGACGGCGCGCGCGACGCCCAGGTGGTCGAGCAACGCCTTCATGTCGGCGACGGTGGCGTCCGCCGAGTAACAGCCGGGATCGTCCGGACACTCGGTTGCGCCGTGCCCTCGCATGTCCCAGCTGATCACGCGGTAGCGGTCGGCGAGCGCCGTGCGCTGCGCGTCCCACATCCGGCCCGTCGCGGAGTAGCCGTGGGAGAGCAGCACGGCGGGGCCCGAGCCCTCGACGTCGTAGCGGATCCGGATGCCGTTCAGGTCAGCGTGGGGCACGTGATCCCTCCTCTGGCGGACTCGTCCGTCACTGCCGCAGCACCACGCGCGGTCCTTCTCCACCCAGCACGACCGCGTCCGGGGTGATCTTCTCGATCACCAGCCGGCCCTGAACGCGCTGGCCCTCGACGTAGCGCTGGCCGTTGATCCAGGCCGAGCGCTCCGCCGGGTCGTCCGCGTAGACCAGGACCTCGAGCTTGAGGTCGCTGCTGCGCGAGCCGAAGACGCGACCCCCCCTCTTGCCGGCGTCCGCCGCGCTCTCGGTGTCGCCACCGCGCACCGACCCGGCCGCCGCGCCGGCGTCGTGCGCGCCCGATCGGCTCGCCGGTGCCGCCTCGGCGCGCGGGTGGAGTGCGTCGTCGCGCGCAGCGCCCGTCCCGCGAGCCGGTGTCGGACGCGCCTGGAGCGCACGGGGGCTCGTCGCGCCACCGGAACCGTGCTCGGCAATCGCGCCCACCGCACGACCTGGCGCCGTCGGCGATGCGGAGGAGGCGGCTGGATGAGCGGGGGCCGATGGCGGCGGTGTGCCGGCGATCGGGACGCTGCCCGTTCCAGGCGGGCCTCCCGGCACGGGATTCGCTGCGTTCGTCGCCGCAGCGCCGGCCGGGTCGCCGGGCGCGCCCGCGGTGGCGACCACCCGCGGCGCGCTCGCCTGCGGGGCGCCGGCCGGCGGGCCCACCTCGCGCGTGACGCCGAAGAGCAGCGCGAGCGCGACCACGTTCACGGCGACCGCGCCCCCGCCGATCCAGGGCCAGAGGTGGCGACGCTTCCGCTCGGCGGGCGTGTGGATCGTTCCGAGACTCGGGACACGTCTGAGGCGCCGGTCCCGTTCCGCCTTCTTGAGCGCGTCGAGGATGTACGACACGGCTACGAAGACCCTGCGGACAGTCGCGGCATGCCGGGCTCCGGTAGGGCGAGCATCAGGTGGATGAGCGTCTCCTCGCCGACGACGCCGTCGGCATCGAGCGCGCGGCTCCTCTGGAACGTGACGACGCGCTCGCGCAGCTCCCCGTCGTACAGGTCCGGGACCTTCGCCGTCACCGAGCCGCCGTCGATGGCGGCCAGTCGTCGCCGGAGCCAGTCCACGTCGCGGGCACGCACGCCGGGCGCCAGCGGCACGGTGGTGACCGCGGGCGGCCGCCAGACCACGATGAAGTCACCGTTCCAGAACGGCTCCACCTCGCTCAGCGGTGCGGTCACCCGCCGCCCGCCGACGTCGAGCGTGGCCGTGCTGTCGTCCACCGCGAGGACGGCTGCGAAGTGCCGCGTGCCGGAGGGGCCCACGAGCTCGATGACGGCCGGCAGGTTGTACCCGCGGAGCCGCTTCCAGCTGCCCGTGCGGAGCACGCATCCGAGCCCTTCGGCGCGCGCCGCTCCGCATGCCTTTCGCGCCTTCCTTCGCGCGTCGTCGATGCCCCAGCGCGTGAAGACGGCGGTGAACGCCGAGACCTCGTCGCCCGGGAGCGTCGTGTCGGCCAGGACCTGCGCCAGCCGCAGTGTTCGCGAGGCCTCGACGAACGCCGCCACCGGTGTGGCTGCGGCGGGCATCGCAGCCGAGGGCGCTGGCGCCACGGCTGCCGAGGGCGGCGCGGCGGCCACCGAGGGCGGCGCGGCGGCCACCGAGGGCGCCGCGGCCGTGGTGGAGGGCGGCGCTGGCGCCGTGGATGTCAAGGTCGGGGCGATCGAGGTCGGCGGCGCCGCGCGGCTCGCGGTCCCCACGCTGGCGTCGCCAGCGTCGCCGAACGGCCGGGCGGCGAGGACCACCGCGGCAACACCCGCGATGACCACGAGCCCGGCCGCGAGCGTGGCGGTCCGCCACGTGAGCGCGAGTCGCGGCGTTCGGCGGCCACGCACCTCGGTCGCGGCGCGCGTCACCATCCGGGCGTCGACGTGCGTGCGGTCCTGCGCGTAGGCGCCGAGCAGGGCGCGGTCACAGATGATGTTGATCAGCCGCGGGATGCCGCATGAGGCCCGGTGCACCCGCCGCATCGCTCGCTCGGTGAAGATGCCGCGCGTGCGCCCGGCGATCTTGAGCCGGTGCCGGATGTAGGCGCGCGTCTCCTCCTCGGTGAACGGCTGGAGGTGGTAGCGCGCGGTGATCCGCTGCGCGAGCTGCCGCAGGTCCTCGCGGTCGAGGAGCGCGATGAGCTCGGGCTGCCCGATCAGGATGATCTGGAGCAGCTTCTCCCGTGCGGTCTCGAGGTTCGTCAGGAGCCGGATCTGCTCGAGGACGTCCGCCGAGAGGTCCTGCGCCTCGTCGACGATCAGCATCGTCCGCCGCCCGCGCGCGTGCGCGTCGAGCAGGTACGCGTAGAGCGCGTCGACGAGCACCTTCGGGCTCGTCGTGCCCTCCAGGTACGCGATCCTGAGCTCGTCGCAGACCGCGGCGAGCAGCTCCGCGCTCGTGAGCTTCGGGTTGAGGATGAGCGCCACGTCGAGCTTCGGCGGCAGCTGCTCGAGCAGGCACCGGCAGAGCGTCGTCTTCCCGGTGCCGACCTCACCCGTGAGCTGGACGAAGCCGCCGCCCTCCGCGGCGCCGTACAGCAGGTGCGCGAGCGCCTCCCGGTGGCGCTCGCTCATGAAGAGGTAGCGCGGGTCCGGGGTGATGGTGAAGGGGGGCTCCTTGAGCCCGAAGTGAGCCGTGTACATTCACGTGATCACACTCCACCATTCGGAAGGCTGTCAAGGAATCCCTTCGCGGTCAGTTCGAGCTCTCAGCGGGGGCGGTCGTGGCGACCGCGCTCACGTAGTGACCGAGGTTCTCGATGTCCCGATCGGAAAGCGGCTGCGCGGTGCCGGTCATCGCCCCGTCGTAGTCGGCGCGCGTCTGGGCCTTGTACCCTCGGAGCTGGGCCACGACGTACTCGCGGGAGAGGCCCGTCAACCGCGGGACGTGCTGGTAGCCGGCGAATCCCGGGCGGTGACACCCCTCGCACGCGTGCGCGTTCGACGCGAGCCGGCCAGCCGCCGCCTTGGTCTCGTCGAAGGCCTCGTGGCGCGGCGACGCCGGTTCGGACGCGAAGTAGGCTGCCAGATCCTGCATGTCCTGGTCCGAGAGACTCGCGACCGCCGGGGCCATCTCCGCGTTCTGCCGGCGTCCGGCGCGGAACTGGAACAGCTGGAAGTACGTGTAGAGCGGGACCTGCCCTGCGAGGGACGGGGCATCGGGCCGCGTCGACTTTCCCCGAGGGCCGTGGCAGGGCACGCACGCCTCGGCCTTCCGGCGCCCCGCGGCGGCGTCTCCGCTGATGCTGAACTGCGCGGACGTCGCGACGGGCACGAGCAGCGCCAGCGAGACCAGGGCAGCAAGCGCGTGTCGCATGCGGCTGTTCGGGCTCATGGCTCCGTGTGGCGGTGCGAGACGGACCGCGCCCCGCGGGCAGGAGTCCGGACGAGGAGCGCCACGGCTTTGACCGGTGCGTCCCCCCACCACGGGTGCGTCGCGCACCCCGCCCGGGGCGCTCCGAGCGCGGAGGGGTGTGGGGGGCCATTTCGGGGCCCCCCATGACCTCAGTTCGAGCCAACAATCGACCGCCCGGCGGTCGATTGTTGCTCGAACTCTCAGTCCGGTTATTTGCTGTAGGAGATGCGATAGATCGCGCCGGTGTAGTCGTCCGACAGGAGCATCGACCCGTCCGGCGCCCACTCGATGTACGTCGGGCGTCCCCAGAACTGGTCGCCCTGCAGGAACCCCTCGGCGAAGACGTCGTACTTCGGCGGCCGGCCGGGCGCGAGCGTGACCGTCATCACCCGGTAGCCACTCTTCTGCGTCCGGTTCCACGAGCCCTTCTGGGCGATGAACGCGCGGTTCCGGTACTCCGGCGGGAACATGCTGCCGGTGTAGAACTTGATGCCCATGGCCGCCACGTGCGGGCCGAGCTTGAGGAGCGGAGGCGCGAACTCGCTGCACGAGCGGCCGCCGCCAAAGTCGGGATCGACCACGTCCCCCTGGTGACAGAAGGGGAACCCGAAGTGGAGCCCGGGCCGGTTCGCATGGTGAAGCGTGTCGTTCGGGATGTCGTCGTGCAGCCAGTCGCGCCCGTGGTTCGTGAAGTAGAGCTCCTTCGTGACCGGATGCCAGTCGAACCCCTGGCTGTTGCGGACGCCGTGAGCGTAGTAGCCGAACCCCGTGCCGTCCGGCTTGACGAACGCGATGTTGGCGTGGGAGTCGGGCGGCGCGCAGATGTTGCAGGGCGCTCCCATGTTGAAGTAGAGCTTGCCGTCCGGCCCGAACGCCAGGTAGCGCCAGTTGTGGTGCGCGTCCTTGGGAAGCTCGTAGACCACCTTCGGGGCCGGCGGGTTGTCGAGCCGGTCCTCGATGCCCTCGAACTTGATGATGCGCGGGATCTCGGCGACGTAGAGCGCACCGTCCCGGAAGGCGAGGCCGGTCGGCTGGGTGAGGCCCTTCGCGATCGTCTTCATCTCGCGCTTGCCGCCCCGGTCCACCACCGCGTAGACGCTGCCGACGGCGCGGGTCCCGACGAAGAGCGTGCCCTTGCTTCCCCACGCCATCGTCCGGGCGTTGTGCAGCCCGTCCGCCCACACCTCGGCCTTGAAGCCGGGCGGCAGCTTGACCTTATCGATCGGCAGGTCCTTCGCCGCTCGCGGGGTGGGCGGCAGCGGATGGGGGGCAAGCGGCGAGCTCGCCATCTCGGGTGGCTGGCCCTGCTTCCACGCGGGCGGCGGCTGCTGAGCGCCGACCGCCGGCACGAGCGCCGTGCCTCCGAGCAGGACTGTGAGAGCCACGATCACGGGACGGTGAATGGCGGGGTGTCGCATGGCGGCCTCCGATTGGATCATCTAGTGCAGGCGGCGGATGACGGTAATACCTTCATCTCACCTTGTCAACGCGTTCGTTGTTCTGTAGCATGCACGCCGCTCTCGAACGTTCAGCCACCGATGCCCCGACACCGCCGATATCTCCGGTACCTCCAACCGCTCGATGCGCGTGGCCCGCGGACCGTGCCACGCCGGCGCAGGTGTGGTCGACCGGCGCTGATCGGCCTGCTCCTGCTCGCGCTGGCCGGCCCCTCGGCCGGACACGCCGAGGAGCCGAGGCGCCTCGATCCCGTCGTCGTGACGTCGACGCGCCTCGAGCAACGCGCGAGCGAGGCGCCGGCGAGCGTCACCGTGCTCACGCGCGAGGACATCGAGCAGTCGGCGAGCCAGACGGTCGACGAGCTCCTGCGCCAGGTGCCGGGCTTCAGCCTCTTCCGTCGCTCGTCGAGCCTGGTCACGCACCCGACCGCACAGGGCATGTCGCTCCGCGGCATCGGGCCGAGCGGCGCCAGCCGCGCGCTCGTCCTGGTCGACGGCATCCCGGTCAACGATCCGTTCGGCGGCTGGGTGTACTGGAGCCGTCTCCCGATGCTCGGGATCGACCAGATCGAGGTCGTGCGTGGCGGCGGATCGAGCGTCTGGGGCAACGGCGCGCTGGGCGGCGTCGTCCAGGTGCTGACGGCGCGCCCGACCGAGCGCGGCGCCGCGTTCGAGGCGAGCTACGGCACGCACGACACGGCGAACGTGGATCTGCTGCTCACCGAGGCGCGCGGGCCGTTCCGGCTCCTGCTCGAGGGGAACTGGTTCGAGACCGGAGGGTACCCGGTGGTGAGCGCCTCGCGCCGTGGCCCGATCGACATCGACGCGGAGTCCGAGCACCGGACATTCAACGGGCGCGTGGAGTGGGTGCCGTCCACGGACGCGTCGTTCTTCCTCACCGGGAACGTGTTCGACGAGGACCGGCTGAACGGCACGCGACTCCAAGTCAACGATACGCGCGCCGGCTCGGCCGCGCTCGGGGGCCGGCTCAGGACCGGCGGCGGCAGCGACTGGAGCTTCCACCTCTACACGCACCTCCAGACGTTCCACAGCACGTTCACCAGCCAGGCCGACGACCGCACGTCCGAGACGCTGTCGCTCGACCAGACCGTGCCGTCGACCGCGGTCGGCGGCACCGTCGCATGGATCCGCCGCTTCGTGGCGCACACGCTGCTCGCGGGCCTCGACGCGCGGTGGACGGAAGGCGAGACGGACGAGGACCGGTTCGCCCCGTCGGGCGCGTTTCTCGGCACACGGTCGGCGGGTGGCGAGCAGGCGCTGGGCGGCGTGTACGTGCAGGACGTCTACCGCGTCGGCGAGCGGTGGGAAGTGACCGCCGGCGTGCGGGGCGACTACTGGCTCGCGTACGACGGCTTCCGCCACGATCGAGCGCCGGCCGGCACGACGGTCAGACGGTCGTTCTCGGACATCGACCGGCTGCTCGTGAGCCCGAGGCTCGCGACGCGGTGGTCGCCGACGGACACGACCGACGTCCGCGCCTCGATCTACCAGGGGTTCCGCGTGCCCACGATCAACGAGCTGTACCGGCTCTTCCGCGTGCGGAACGACGTGACGGCGGCGAACGAGCACCTGCGCCCCGAGCGGCTGACCGGCGGCGAGGTCGGTGTGCAGCAGCGGTGGGGGCCGTTCGAGGGACGCGTGACCGGTTTCTGGAACGAGGTGAAGGACCTGGTCGCGAACGTCACGCTCGCCTCGCGCCTGCCGGACTGCCCGGCGCCCACGACGTGTCGGCAGCGCCAGAACCTCGACCTCGCCCGCATCCGCGGCGTCGAGAGCGAGCTCGAGTACCGGCCGGCGCGCGACTGGCGCATCGTCGCGAGTCACCTCTACACCGACGCTCGCGTCGTGAACGCGTCGCAGGAGCGGACCCTCGAGGGCCGGCGGCTCGCCCAGGTGCCCGAGCACGGCGCGGCGGTGTCGGTACGCTACCAGAACCCGGCGGTGGTGAACGCGAGCGCGACGGCACGCTTCGTCGGACGGCAGTTCGAGGACGACCAGAACAGGCTGCCGCTCGGCCCGAGCTGGGTCTTCGACGTTCAGGTGTCGCGCGCGCTCGCGAAGTGGGCCGACGCGTTCGTCGCGGTCGAGAACCTGTTCGACGAGTCGGTGACCGTCGGCCGGACGAGCGAGGGCGTGGTCTCGATCGGGGCGCCGTTCATGGCGCGTGCGGGCGTCCGGCTGCGGTTCTGAGGGAATGGGGGGCCCCGAAATGGCCCCCCAAACCCCCCAACGCTCGGAGCGCCACGGCAAAGCCGTGGCGCTCCTCGACTTCAGTCGGCGAATGGGAGGGCGTCCGTCACGCGCCACCAGCGCTCGGCCGGGGTTACGATAAGGTCCTCCGTGTCCCGGCGGTCCTGGTCGCCGGGGCGTTCGCCAAACGCGTTGCGACACACCCGGCCGGAGCCTGCGGCCGGCGGGGAGGAACCGAGGTTGGCACTGACCGCGACCGTCTACCACGTCGATCTCACGCGCGGCACCATCGAGAAGCAGGAGATTCCCGAGACGATCTACCGCCAGTACCCCGGTGGCAGCGCGCTCGCGGCGTACCTCGTCTGGCGGACGATCGAGCCCGGCGCGGATCCGCTCGGACCGGACAACGTGCTGGTCATGGCGGTGAGCCCGCTGACGGGCCTCGCCATCTCCGGACAGAGCCGCATGACCGCGTGCGCGCGCTCGCCGCTGACCGGCGCGATCGGCGACAGCCAGTGCGGCGGCTTCTTCCCGGCGGAGATGCGGAGCGCCGGCGCCGACGCGATCGTGTTCACCGGGCAGGCGCCCGAGCCGGTGTACCTCTGGCTCAACGACGGCCGCGCCGAGCTCAGACCCGCGAAGCACCTGTGGGGCAAGGTCACCGCCGAGGTCGATCAGCTCCTCAAGGACGAGGTCGGCGATCCGAAGGCGGAGATCGCGCAGATCGGCCCGGCGGGTGAGAATCGCGTGCGGTTCGCGGCGATCATGAACATGGTGAACCGTGCGAACGGCCGGACGGGCATGGGCGCGGTGATGGGCAGCAAGCGCCTCAAGGCCGTCGTCGTCCGCGGGACCAAGCCGCCGAAGCCCGCGATGGCCGCCGAGTTCCGCGAGCTGACGAAGCGCCTCAAGGCGTTGCAGGAGGCGAACCCGGGCATCGTCTGGTTCGGCCAGTACGGGACCGCGGGCGTGCTCGCGATCCAGGACAAGTTCGGCGGACAGCCGACGCGCAACTACTCCGAGGGGACGTTCGAGCACGCGAAGGAGATCGACGGCACGACGCTCGCGAAGACCATCCTCAAGGAGCGCGACACCTGCTACGCGTGCGTGGTGAAGTGCAAGCGCGTCGTCGAGGCGCACGACCCCGACCTCGTGATCGATCCCGTCTACGGGGGGCCCGAGTACGAGACGCTGACGTTCTTCGGGTCGATGTGCGGCGTCGGCGATCTCAAGCTGCTTTCCCGGGCGTCGGCCGATGCGAACAAGTACGGGATGGACACGATCTCGTGCGGCGCGACGATCGCATGGGCCATGGAGGCGAAGGCCAAGGGGCTGCTCGACGACGGCGGCCTCGGGCTCGCGTTCGGCGACGGCCAGTCCGTGCTCCGCGCGATCGAGGCCATCGCGCTCCGCCGCGGCGCGGGCGATCTCCTCGCCGAGGGCAGCCTGCGCGCCGCGACGATGCTGGGACCGGCCGCGATCGATCTCACGGTGACGGTGAAGGGGCAGGAGCTTCCTGCGCACATGCCGCAGCACAAGCGCTCCCTCGGCCTCGTCTACGCGGTGAACGCGTTCGGCGCCGATCACCAGTCGTCCGAGCACGACTCGGCGCTGCGCGCGAAGGGCGGCACCCTGCACCGGAACCGGCTCGAGCAGATCGGCAGCTACGGCGAGCTCCCGCTGAACGACCTGTCGGACGCGAAGGTGCGCTTCGCGTACGACACGCAGTGCTTCTACTCCGCGCTCGACACGCTCGGTCTCTGCCAGTTCGTCTGGGGCTCGACGTGGCAGCTCTACGGTCCCGCGGAGACCGTCGAGCTCGTGCGCTACGGCACCGGGTGGGACGCGACGCTCGAGGAGGTGATGAAGATCGGCGAGCGGCGGCTGCATCTGCTGCGCGCGTTCAACGCGCGGGAGGGGATCGGGAAGGACGCCGACACGCTGCCGAAGAAGCTCTTCAAGCCGCTCGAGGGCAAGGGGCCGACCGCCGGCGTCGCCCTCACGCCCGAGGAATTCGCGCGCGCGCGCGAGACGTACTATCGCCTCGGCGGCTTCGACCCGGCGACCGGGCACCCGACGCGCGCCAAGCTCGCGGAGCTCGGTCTCGACTGGGTCGCACAAACGAGCCCGGCGCGCTGACCGCGAATCGAGTGGTCGAGGAGCGCGGGGGGTTTGGGGGGCATCGATAGTCCCCCCATGAAAGAGGACGACGGATGCAGACCGAGTTCATCAAGTGCGACGTGAAGGACTACGTGGCGGTCGTGACCATGGATCGCCCGCCGGTCAACGCCGTGAACGCGCAGTTCAACGAGGAGCTGACGCGCGTGTTCGACACGCTCAGCGACCGGGACGACGTGCGCGCCGCCGTCCTCACGGGCGCCGGCACGTCGTTCTGCGCGGGCGCGGACATCAAGGCGCGCCTGGAGCGCGCTCCCGGGCCGGGCGACTTCTGGCAGCACAGCCGCCGCGTGCGCGAGGCGTTCCACGCGATCGTCGAGTGCCGTGTGCCCGTGGTCGCAGCGATCAACGGCCCGGCCCTCGGCGCCGGCCTCGCCATCGTCGCGTCGTGCGACATCCTCGTGGCATCGGAGCAGGCGATGCTCGGCCTGCCGGAGATCAACGTCGGGCTGCTCGGCGGCGGCCGGCACACCATGCGGCTGTTCGGGCACTCGAAGACGCGCCGGATGATGCTGACGGGCCAGCGCCTGCCCGGTGCGGAGTTGTACCGCCTCGGGGTCGTCGAGGAGTGCGTGCCGCCGGGGCGGCTGATGGACGCGGCGCTCGCGATCGCGACGGACATCGCGGCGAAGAGCCCGATCGCGACGAGGCTCGCCAAGTCGACGCTGAACGCGATCGAGTTCATGACGCTGCGCGACGGCTACCGGTTCGAGCAGAACATGACCGGCGAGCTCTCCACGTCGGAGGACTCGAAGGAGGCGATGCGGGCCTTCGTGGAGAAGCGGCCGCCGCGGTTCCAGGGCCGATGACGCGATGAACAACGCCGAGCTGATCGTCCGCACGCTGCTCGCGGCGGGCGTCACGCACGGCTTCGGCATCCCGAGTGGCAACGTGCTCCCGTTGCTCGAGGCGATGCGCACCGGCGACCTCCCGTTCGTGCTCACGGCGCACGAGGGGTCGGCGGCGTTCGCCGCCGACGTCATGGGCCGGCTGACCGATGCGCCCGGGCTCGCGATCGCGACGCTCGGGCCCGGCGCGACGAACCTGGCGACGGGGGTGGGCGGCGCCTACCTCGATCGCTCGCCGATGCTCGCGCTCACGTGTAACCTGCCGACGGCGCAGCTCGGTCGCCGGATCCAGATGGCCATCGACCACCATGCGCTCTTGAGGCCGATCACGAAGGCAACGCTCGCGCTCCGGCGCGGGCGTGTCGCCTCCGTGCTCGCCGAGGCGATCGAGATCGCGCTCAGCGCCCCGTGCGGGCCGGTGCATCTCGATCTGCCCGAGGACGTCGCGCTGGCGCAGGCGGCGGAAGACGTGCCGGCCATTCCGTCCGGGCGCCGCCAGGCCGCTGCCCCGGAGCAGGCGATCGAGCGTGCGGGTGAGCTGCTCCGGCGGGCGCGACGCCCGGTGGCGGTCGTCGGCGCGTCGGCGATGCGGCTCCGGCGTCCCGCTCTCGTCCGCGACCTGGTGGAGCGCCACGGCTTGCCGTTCGCGTCCACGACGATGGCCAAGGGGCTCGTCGACGAGCACCATCCGCTGGCACTCGGATGCATCGAGCGCGCACGCCGCCAGGTCCAGCGCGAGTTCCTGCGCGGCGCGGACCTCGTCGTGGGCGTCGGCTACGACGTCGTGGAGGTGGAGTACGAGGCGTGGATCGGCGACACGCCGCTGCTCGCCATCGACGTCGAGGCCGTCGACGCCGACCGCACCGTCGACGTCGTCCACGAGGTGATCGGCGACCTCGACGCGTCGCTCGAGCGCCTCGTCCGGCTCGAGCCCGCGCCGCACGACTGGCCGCCCGACGCCGCGCGCGAGCACGCGACGCGCTTCCAGCGCTCGCTGAGACCCGCCGCGTCGGGGCCGGCCGCGGCCCCCTCGGGCTTCTCGCCGCACCAGGCGATCGACGTGGTGCGCGCCGCGCTGCCACGGCAGGGGGTCCTCGCGTTCGACGTCGGGGCGCACACGCACCAGATCGCGTCGCAGTGGACCGTGCACGAGCCGGGCACGTTCCTGATCACGAACGGCTGGTCGTCGATGGGCTTCGGCATCCCCGCCGCCATCGCCGCCAAGCTGGCGCGGCCCGATCGGGCCGTCGTCGCCGTCGTCGGCGACGGATGCTTCCAGATGACGTGCGGCGAGGTCGCCGCCGCGAGGCGGCTCGGGCTGTCGCTGCCGATCGTCGTGCTGGACGACGGCTGGCTGTCGCTCATCCGGGTCAAGCAGCACCGGCGGCGGTTCGGCGTCTGGGGCACCGAGGTGGGACGCGGCGAGCGGCGGGAGCCGCCGGCGCACTACTTCGGCGTCCCGGTGCTCGGCGCGCGAACACCCGACGCGCTCGCGAAGGCGCTCGAGCACGCGCTGCACGTGGATCACCCGACCGTCATCGAAGCCGCGGTCGATCCCGCGTCCTACCTCGAAACCGTCTACGACTGACGGCAGGGAGGCACTCACGGCACGATGCGCCAAGCCCTGCGGATCTTGATCGTCGAGGACTCGGAGGACGACGCCTGGCTGGTCGTCCGGGAGCTGGTGCGGAGCGGGTACGAGCCGTCCTTCCGGCGCGTGGAGACCGAGGCGGAGATGGAGGCCGCCCTTCGCGCCGGGCCCTGGGACGTGGTCGTCGCCGACCACGCGCTGCCCGCGTTCGACTCGCTCTCGGCGCTGGCGCTCCTCGCCCGGCACGGGGTGGAGGTGCCCTTCATCATCGTGTCGGGCGCGATGAGCGAGGAAGCGGCCGTCGCCGCGATGCGGGCCGGGGCCCACGACTACATCAGCAAGGGCGCGTACGGCCGGCTCGTGCCGGCCATCGAGCGCGAGCTGCGCGAGTTCGCCGAGCGGCGGAACGCCCAAGACGCCGAGCGCCGGCGGCAGCGCGAGGCGGAGGCGCTCGCCCTGATCGCGCGCGAGACGACCGAGAGCCTCGCGCTCGACGCGCTGACGCAGCGCCTGGCGGACCGCGTCATCGAGCTGTTCGATGCGGCGTCGTCGACGGTCCGCCTCAAGGCGGCGGACGGGAGCCTGGTGGCCATCGCGCTCGCCGGCGCCGCGGCGGCCAACTTCACCGTCGGACACCGGATCGCGCCGAGCGCCGGGGTGGTCGGCCGCGCGGCGGCGGAGGGTCGCATCCTGTGGACCCCGGATGTCCTGGAGGACACCGACTTCGCGCTGACGCACGAGGTCCGTGAGGAGCACCGCGCCCTCGGCCACCGGGCGGTGCTCGCCGCGCCGCTCCGCGCAGGCGACGAGATCCTCGGGACGCTGGCGATCGCCGACACGCGCCCGCGACGGTTCGCCGACGAGGAAATCACGTTCTTCCAGGCGCTCGCGGATCAGGCCGCGCTCGCCGTTCGCAACGGACAGCTGCTCGCGAGCGAGCAGGCGGCGCGCACGGAGGCCGAGAGGCTCAACCGGGCCAAGGACGAGTTCCTGGCGATGCTGGCGCACGAGCTGCGGAATCCACTCGGAGCGATCGTGGCTGCCGTCGGCGTGCTCGACCGGCTCGCCCAGCCGCAGGACGCCGCTGTCCGCTCGCGGCACGTGATCCGCCGCCAGACGCAGCATCTCAAGCGGCTCGTCGACGATCTCCTCGACGTCGCGCGCGTGACGACCGGGAAGATCGCGCTCTCGCTCGAGCCGCTCGACCTCGGCGAGGCCGTCCGCGCGTGCGTGCTGAGCCTCGCGGACGCGCGGCGCCTCGACCAGCACCAGCTCGACCTGGACGTCGAGTCGGTCCCGGTCCGCGCCGATGCCACCCGCGTCGAGCAGGTGACCGTGAACCTGCTCGACAACGCGATCAAGCACACGCCGTCCGGCGGGACCATCACCGTCCGGGTGCGGCGTGACGGCGACGAGGCGGTGCTCGCGATCCGCGACACCGGCCGCGGGATCTCACCCGAGCTGCTGCCCCGCGTGTTCGACCTGTTCACGCAAGGCGCGCGCGGCCTGGATCGAACGGAAGGCGGCCTCGGCGTCGGGCTCACGCTCGTCCGTGGCGTGGTTCAGCAGCACGGTGGGCGCGTGGAGGCACGCAGCGAGGGTCCGGGCCGGGGCAGCGAGTTCGTGGTGCGTCTGCCTGCGCTCGCGCCCGTCCGACTCCACGGGCGGGGCGCGCCGCGCGTCGAGGAGCGGGCACGCCGCCGGCGCATCCTGATCGTCGAGGACAACACCGACGCGCGCCAGATGCTCCGGATGCTGCTCGAGCTCGGCGGCCACGAGGTGCACGACACCCCCGACGGGCGCTCGGGACTCGACGCGGCCGCCGAGGTGCATCCCGACATCGCGCTGATCGATATCGGGCTGCCGGGCATGGACGGCTACGAGCTTGCCCGACACCTGCGCCAGCGCGATCCCCGGCTGCACCTCGTCGCGGTGACGGGTTACGGTCAGCCCGAGGACCGGCGCCGGGCGCTCGGCGCGGGGTTCAGCGCGCACCTCGTGAAGCCCGTCGCTCCCGAGGAGCTCGAGCGCGTCCTGGCCGAGCTCGAATAGGTCGGCGCGGCCGTGAGGCTGCAGCCCGACTCGTTGCGGATGCCTCCGCGCCGCGCCTAGAATCGCCAGTCGGGTCGTCTGGACCGGAAAGGAGTCACTCATGGCCGACGCCCCCGTCCGTCCAAGCGCTCACACCACGGCCACGGTCGACCGGCCGGCAACCATCGCCACAGACGGCATCGTCGCGGGCGTCATCGCAGCGCTCGCCGTTGCCGTATGGTTTCTCGTGCTGGACACGCTCGCCGGCCGTCCGTTCCACACGCCGACCGTGCTCGGGACCGCGCTCTTCCGGCGCGGCGCCGGCCTGGAGTCGCCGGAGACGCTCCCGATCTCCCTCGAGATGGTCGGCATGTTCACGTGGGTCCACGCGCTGGTCTTCATCGCCCTCGGCGGCGTCGCCTCGTTCCTGCTCTCCGCCGTCGAGCGGCGCCCGAGCCTCGGGTTCGGCCTGCTGTTGCTGTTCGTGATGTTCCAGGCGGGATTCACCGTCGCCGCCGTCGTGGTGACGCCGCAGGTCATCACCATCATCGGCTGGATCCCGATCCTCGCCGCAAACCTGCTGGCCGCGTCGTCGATGGCGGCGTACCTCGGCTGGCGTCACCGGGACCTGTCGATCGCGCCGTGATCGATGCGGGCCGCGGCCATGTGCTGGAAGCCGGCCCGTTGGGCGAAGCCGCCGGCAGAGACGCCGAGGTCGTCCAGGATGGTGACGGGCTCGCGCCAGCCGAAGGCGACCGCCTTCTCGCGCAGGCCCACCTGGATGCGGGTGCTCTCCGCGTGAATCGGTCATCACGCTCTGCCCCCTTGGCCGTCACGCGGGCGCCGGCCGCGGCGTGCAGGAGCAACTCGGCCAACGCTCGGATCAGCTCCTGCTGGGGGGCGGCCAGCTCGACGCGGAGCGTGGGCCGGCGGGCGGGAACAGCGGGATCTGGGTGCGGATCGACGGAGTCTTTCGGCGCATCGCAGCCCTCCTTGGAGGGCATTGATGCACCGCTGGGATCCGAATCGTGAGCCAGAACAGCGTCCAGCAACGACCGGAGCTCCTGCAGAGCGGCGATCGCCACGATCGGCTGGCCAACGGTCAGGATCGCGCACGCAGCGGCGTCGGTCATCCACGAGGGCAGTGCGCCTCTCGTCCCGTCCGGCAGCTCGCAAAACAGCAGCTTGTCGTTGCCGCGCGGCAGGCCGCGATTTACGCGGGCCGTCTGGCCGTAGAGGGGGTGCCAGCGGTAGTGAACGGTGACGTCTCTCGATCTCTCAGCGGAATGTAACGGCTTCCCACGCCGCGTGGCGCGCGCAGATCATCCCCAGCGTGCGCGCAGATGTCGACCAGGAAGTCGGGGCGGCCGGGACCGGCCTGAGGCCGGTCGCCGGGGATGGATCGCCGCCGTCTTCGGGTTTGACAGGTCTCTCGTGGGCGACCTTGATGAACCGGGTCTTCGCCCTGGACGTTCGGCTGTGCCCGCGCTGCGGAGGCCTGCGGCGGATCGTGGGGGTCTATCCCGGAGGGCAGAGGCTGCGTGACCTGCTGGAGCGACTGGGGCTCGGCGATCGCTCCTCACGGCCCGCCTCGGAGCCATCCGGGTGACATAAGCCCCCCACGCGGAAGGCCCGCGCCCGGCCCCTGGCCTGGCTCCCTGATCTGCCCACCACCGTCGCGCT
>JACPDG010000092.1 GCA_016184125.1 Candidatus Rokuibacteriota bacterium
GGACCCGGGCCGCTCCTCGAGTTCCCGCTCGGCCATGGGGGACCCCGAAATCGAGGAGCGCCACGGGTTCCCCGGGGCGCTCCGAGCGTTGGGGGGTGTGGGGGGCCATTTCGGGGCCCCCCACACCGTTAGGCGGCGGACGTGGCGCGGTACTTCGGGCGGTAGAGGCCGAAGTGCGAGACCATCCCGACCCGGCGGAAGCCAGCGGCTTCGAAGGCGCGGAGCGAGGGCCCGTTGCTCGAGTGCACGCTCGCGTACACCGTGTGGTAGCCGCGGTCCGCGAGCCACCACGACGCCGAGAGGAGGACACCGCGGAAGAGACCGTGCCGCCGGTAGGGTTGGAGCACGGCGCCGTAGTTGAGCTCAGCCTCGCCGTCGCCGAGGTCGAAGAGGCGACTGGCCTCGGCGGTCCGGTAGAGCCAGATGAAGCCGGCGATCTCACCGTCCACCTGAGCGACGGCGCAGGTGCGGGCGCCGTCGATGGCGTCCTGGAAGAGCTCCGGCGGGAGGCCGGTACGGCCACGTCTCCACCTGGCGACCCGCTCGGCATCCCACATCTCGTACGTCGCGACGGGCGCGAGCGGCACCCGGTCGACCCGGGCGAGATCCTTGGCGAAGATGCAGAACCGGTTCGGCTTCAGGTAGCCGAACGCAGCCCAGTACAGCGTGTTGCGGACGCCGCGCTGGCGCATGCCGATCGTGAGCTGACGGAGCTTGCGCCCGCCGCCCTCGAGCGTGGCGCGGAGTGGTGACCACCAGGAAGCCCGTTGCCGTATCGCGGTGATCGCTTGCACACCGCCGGAGCCACTCGATGGCGCGGACCGGTGCGAGGGGGTGAAGGTGAGGGGACCGGAAGCGACCGGCGGTGGCGGTGCGTTGCGCGAACGGCCCACGCCGTGGAAAACCAGCAACGCGGATGCCACCGGGGAACGCCGCGCCCGTCACCCGATCGGCTTCAGAGGCCGTGAACGAATCGAATCATCGAGCGCGGGGGGCGTGTGACGTGCGCCCTCCCGTTCGCCGAGTGAAGTCGAGGAGCGGCCCGGGTGTCCCGGGCCGCTTCCGAGCCGATCACACGACGGCGTCGTGAGGCTGCCGTCCTGAAACTGGTCACCGAGTGACCAGTTTCTTAGGAGCGTCGGGGGGCATGGGGGGCATCGAGGCCCCCCATGGTCTCAGAGAACGAATCGGGTGGTCGAGGAGCGCCCCGGGTTCCCCGGGGCGCTTCCGAGCGCGGGGGGCGTGGGGGCCATTTCGGGGCCCCCACTTCCCTCAGTACGACCGCGGCATGCCGAGCACGTGCTCGCCGACGTACGCCAGAACGAGGTTGTTGTTGATCGGCGCCGTCTTGTAAAGCCGGCACTCCCGGAACTTTCGCTCGATGTCGAACTCCTCGGCGTAGCCGTACCCGCCGTGGCAGTCGATGCACGCGTTGCCCGCCTCCCACGCGGCCTCCGCGGCGAGGTACTTCGCCATGTTCGCTTCCGCCCCGCACGCCTCGCCGGCATCGAAGAGCGCCGCGGCCTTGTCCCGCATGAGCGTGGCCGCCTCCACCGCCGTGTGTGATTTCGCGATCGGGAACTGCACCCCCTGGTTCGCGCCGATCGCCTTGCCGAAGATCACCCGGTGGCCGGAGTACTGGACGGCCTTCTCGACGAACCAGCGCCCGTCGCCCAGGGACTCCGAGGCGACGAGGATCCGCTCGGCGTTCATGCCGTCGAGGATGTACGAGAAGCCCTTGCCCTCGTGGCCGATGAGGCTGTCCGCCGGGATCTCGACGTCGTCGAAGAAGAGCGCGTTCGTCGAGTGGTTCATCATCATGCGCAGCGGCCGCACCTCGAAGCCCTTCAGGTCGCGGATGTCGACGAGGAACACGGACAGGCCCTCCGTGCGCCGCTTCACCTGATCGACCGGCGTCGTGCGCGCGAGCAGCAGCATGAGGTCGGACTGCAGCACGCGGGAGATGAACATCTTCCGGCCGTTCACGACATAGCGGTCCCCGCTGCGCACCGCCGTCGTCTTGAGCTTCGTGGTGTCCGAGCCGGCATCGGGCTCGGTCACGCCGAAGGCCTGGAGGCGGAGCTCGCCGGTCGCGATCTTCGGCAGGTACGTCCGCTTCTGCGCCTCGGACCCGTGTCTCAGGAGCGTGCCCATGATGTACATCTGCGCGTGGCACGCCGCGGCGTTGCCGCCGTTTTCGTGGATGGTCTCGAGGATCAGGGAGCCTTCGGTGACGCCGAGGCCCGCGCCGCCGTACTCGTGCGGGATCAGCGCGGCCAGGTACCCGGCCTTCGTGAGCTCGTTGACGAACGCCTCGGGATACTCGCGCTTCGCATCGAGCTCCCGCCAGTACTCGCCGGGGTAGCGCTTGCAGATGTCCGCCACACCGGCCTTGAGGGCCCGCTGTTCGTCGGTGAGGGTGAGCCTGATCGACGCCATGTGAGTCTCCTGCGACGGTTTACGTGACGGCGCCCTTCGCTCTGAGCGCCCGGACCTCGTCGCGCGTGTACCCGAGCGCGGTGAGCACGTCCTCGCTGTGCTCCCCGAGGCGCGGCGGCACGCGACGCACCCCGGGACGCCGCCCGTCCCACTGGATCGGCAGACCGATCGACCGGTAGTCGGCGAGGCGCGAGTGCGGCGCCGTCACGAGGATGCCGGTCTCCGCCGTCTGGGGCTCGGCGACGACGGCGTCGATGGTCAGGATGGGTGCCGACGGCACGCCGGCCTGCCGCAGCCGCTCGAGCACCTCGGTGGTCTTCCGCTCTCGCGTCCGCGCCGACAGCGCGGCGACCAGCGCCTCGCGGTTGCGCACCCGCGACGGGTTGTCGCGGAACCGTTCGTCGTCGGCCAGCTCCGGCACGCCGAGCACGGTCACGAGCCGCGCGAACAGGCTGTCGGATCCCGCCGCGATCATCGCCCAGCCGTCGGCCGTCGGGAACGCCTGGTACGGCGCGATCATCGCGGTGCCCGAGCCCTGCGCCTGCGGGACCTCGCCCGAGCCGAAGTACCCCATCGCGTGATACGAGACCCACATCAGCGCCGTCTCGAACAGCGCGGTCGTCACGTCCACCGCCTGGCCGGTCGCGTCGCGCCGCCGGAGCGCGCCGAGGATCCCGATCACCGCCCACATGCCGGTTCCCATGTCGACGATCGAGGTGCCGACGCGCGCCGGCTCGCCACCGGGATGGCCGTTGACCGACATCAGCCCGCCGTACGCCTGCATCAGCGGGTCGTAGCCGGGGAGGTCGCGCAGCGGCCCCCGCGAGCCGAACGCCGTGATCGAGCAGTACACGAGCCGCGGGTTGAGGTGGCGCGCGCCGGCGAAGTCGAGGCCCATCTCCTCCACGACCCCGGCGCGCAGGCTCTGGACGAACACGTCGGCCTTCGCGACGAGCCGCTTGAGCACCTCGAGCCCGGCGTCTCCCTTGAGGTCGAGCACCAGGCTCTTCTTGTTGCGGTTCATCGCCATGAACGTGGCGCTCTCGTCGCCCCAGAAGGGCGGCGCCCACGCGCGCGCGTCGTCACCGCGGCCGGGACGCTCGACCTTGACGACCTCGGCGCCCATGTCGCCGAGGATCTGCGCGCAGAACGGCCCGGCGACGTTCTGCGTCAGGTCGGCGACGAGGATGCCATCGAGCGGCAGGGTCACGTGGGCGAGTCTACCACTGTCAGGACAGCCACATGGGGGGCCCCGACATCCCCGACATGGCCCCCCATACCCCCCAGCGCTCGGAAGCGCCCCGGGGGACCCGGGGCGCTCCTCGGGGTCGCGCTACTTCGCGCCGAGCAGCTTCGCCGTCTTCGCGACGGCGCCCGGCTCGACCCACAGGATCGCGCCGTAGCGGCCCTGGCCCGCGCAGAGCGCGTCCACCGCGACCACGTTGATCTTCGCGTCGGCGAGCTTGCCGAGCACGTCGGCCACGACCCCGACGCGGTCCTCACCGCTGATCATGAATGCCTTTTTCGGACCCGTCACCTTCCACCCGGCCTTCTTCGCGGCCTGGCGGAATGCCGCGGCGTCCTCGGGGACGAAGTCCAGCTGCGCGCGGCGGCCTTCCGGGAAGCCCGAGAACGCGATCAGGTTCACGCCGGCGTCACGCAGCGCCGCGAGCGCCCTCGCACCTTCGCCCGGTTTGTCGGCCACCTGGACGTAGAAGTACTCGACGCGTCGGATCTCATCGGCCATCGGTCGTCTCCTGTGTGGGGGCCGTTTCGGGGCCCCACATCCCTAGGCCCCGTGGCGCAGCTCGAACGTGACGCACCCGCCGGCCGGGACGCGATAGGGGCCGTGCTTCATGCCCGGCGGACGGCACGCGTACATGCCCGCCGTGAACGTCTGCTGCTTGCCGAGGTCGATCAGCGTGCCCTCGACGATCCAGACCTCTTCCCAGAAGTCGTGCGCGATCGTCTCGGTCGTCTCGACGCCGGCCTCGAATCGCAGGAGTCGCGTCACGTCACCGGTCTCGGGGTCGTGCGCCAGGATCTTCTCGCTGACGCCCGGTCCGCCGGCCCCGCCGGTCGTCGAGCCGGCCACGGGCTGCCACGGAAGGTGATCGGGTTTGAAGAACTCGAGCTCGGGCTTCGGCATGCTAGCGTCCTCCTGGCGTGTCGAGCAGGCTCTCGATGAAGCGGCGGGCGATCGGGCTGTCCCAGTCGCGTGGGCCCGCGGCGCGACCGACGAGACGGCCCTCGCGATCGACGAAGTACATCGTCGGCGGCCCGAACACCCCGTACACGCGTCCCGTGGTGTCTCCGCTCGCATCGAGGAGCACCGGCGCCCGGTACCCGCGCTCGCGCACCGTCCGGCCGACGAGCGCCGCGTCCTCTCGGAAGTTGACGAGCAAGACCTGGAGACCCCTCTCCCGCAGCTCGATGTACAGGCGGTTGACGGAAGGCAACTCCTTCCGGCAGTCGGGTCACCACGTGGTCCAGAAGAACAGGACCACGACCTTGCCCCGGAAGTCTTCCAGACGGACCATCCGGCCGCCGAGGTCGGGGAGCGCGAGCGGCGGCGCCGGCTTCGGCGGGTCGTACGGCTGCACCGCCACCGATGCGAAGTCGGGCGCCGCCGCGAGCGCGGGAACGACGATGCGGGAGCCGGGGAGGAACGCGAACCCGGCGAGGGCGGCCGCGGCTCCGAGGACGGCGAGCGGACGGATCATGTGCCGGACGTCTTGAGCGCCGCCAGCACCTCGTCGGGGTTCAGCAGGTCGAGCGGGTTCTGCATGACCTTCACGTACCGCACGGTGCCCTCGCGGTCCACGATGAAGTACGCGCGCTTCGCGTAGCGGTAGATGGGGCTCGCCTCGTTCGTCTCGATCGCCCCCCAGGCGGGTAGCATCTGCCGCCGGAAGTCGGACAGGAGCAGATGCTTGACACCGTTCTGCTTCCTGAACGCCTCGAGCGTGGCGGCGTGGTCTGCGCTGACGCCCACGACCTGGGCGCCCGCCGCTTCGAACCGCGGCAATGCCGCATCGAAGCCGGCGATCTCCTTCGCTCAGGTGGCGGTGAACGCCTGGATGAACGTGTAGACGACGACGGGACCCTTCGCCGTCAGCTCGGAGAGCTTCACCGGCTTGCCACCCGTGGCGGCGGGCAGCGCGAAGTCGGGCGCCTTCTGGCCGACCTCGAGCGCCGCCGCCGGTCTCGCGAGCGCGCCCGCGAGCAGCACCAGGAGGGCGGTCGCAACGAACGTCCACCGAATGCTCAGCATGGAAGGACCTCCTGATCCGGGAACGTGGAGCGAGCGAATGGTAGCACGCACCCGAAGGGTGTCGCCGGGACGCCGCGCCGGCAGAGGTCGCTCCTATCGCGTGCCGGTCAGCTGCGCGCGCACCAGCGCCGTGCCGGCCGCCAGGCTCGCGAGCTTCTGGTTGCACATGTATCGCGGGCTCCAGCCGAAGCCACAGTCCGGGTTCACCGTGAGCTTCTCGGCGGGACAGACCTCCAGCACGCGCCGGATGCGCCGGGCGACGTCGTCCGGCGTCTCCGGGTAGAAGCCTTTCACGTCGATGACGCCGGCGCCCAGTTCCCGCCCGTCGCCGTACTTCTTCCAGAGCTCGAGCTCGGACAGCTCGCGCCCCGCGAACTCGAGCACGAACTGGTCGGCGCGTGCCTCGAGCAGGCCGGGGAAGTACGGCTCGTACGTGCGGTTGAAGCGTGAGCGCCCGAAGCGGTTGCCGAAGCAGATGTGGAAGCCGAGCTTCGCCCGCACCCCGTCGGTGGCCAGGTTGAACAGCCGCGCCATCTCCTCGCCGGAGACGTTGCCGCGCGCCGGCTCGTCGATCTGGATCCACCCGGCGCCGGCGGCGACGAGCGCCTTCAGCTCCTGGTTGATGACCTCCGCGAAGCGCTCGGCCACGTCGACGACGCCCTTGTAGACCGTGCCCGGATGGATGCGTGATCCGAACGTCAGCGGACCGGCGCACGTCGCCTTGGTCGCGCGGGTGGTGTGCTTCGCGAGGAACTCGAAGTCGTGCGCCAGACCGAAGCCTCCCGGCGGCGTCTCGATCCGGGCGACCGCCTCGTACCGTTGCTGCTGGTCGTAGCCCCACGGCCCCGCCCGGCGCTTGACCGGGAGCGGCGCGATGCCCTTCAGGATCGCGTAGTACGTGTCCACGTACCCGTCGGTACGCCGGACCTCGCCGTCGGTGATCACGTCGATGCCCGCCGTCTCCATGTCCCGGATGGCCGCGAGCACGGCATCGTCGAACATCTCCTCCAGGTCACCCGGACCGGATTCGCCACGCTCGTGCGCCTTCACGGCGGAGAACCACCAGCCGGGCTTGCCGTGCGAGCCGACGACGGACGTGGGAATGAGCGGCAGAGCGTGCTGCATGGGTTGCCTCCTCGGGGACGAGCGCCAGCGGTCGGCGATCGCGTGTGCCGGCAGCCCGGAGACGTTCCGAGCGATCGCAGGCCCGCATTCCACACCACGCGCCCGCCGGTGTCAACGGATGCGGCGCGGCTCACGCGCGAGCGTGGGGGCCCGTACACGTCCTCGCCGTGGCGCACGACGGTCAGGTCGGTGTGGCACACTAAAGACGACGGGCGGGGTTCGACCGGCGGCCGGGCTCAGGAGGACCGCCGAGGACGAGGTGTCGTCTGACCCCTTCCAGTCCTTTTCTCGCGCGACCTTGGGCGCGGTGACTCGTGTGATGCAAGAAGTTCAAACGGGGTGCTAGAATCGCCAATCGCCCGTTCTACCGCGCGGTAAACACACGAGGGGAGCCTTGTACATCAAGTTCTGGGGCACGCGCGGCTCGATAGCCGCCCCGGGCTGGAACACGGCCAAGTTCGGCGGCAACACGTCGTGCATCGAGGTCCGCTCCCCTGGCGGCACGCTCATCGTGCTCGACTGCGGCACGGGTGCCCGCGAGCTCGGCATGCACCTGATGCGCTCGGCGCCGAAGCCGCTCCGCCTGCACCTCTTCATCGGGCACACGCACTGGGACCACATCCAGGGGTTCCCGTTCTTCGCGCCGGCGTTCATGCCGGGCGCGGAGGTGAACATCTACGCGCCGCTCGGCTTCCAGAAGAGCCTCGGCGAGGCGATGGCGGGGCAGATGGAGTACGCGTACTTCCCGGTGAAGCTGAAGGACCTCCGGAGCCGCATCCACTTCACCGAGCTCGACGAGGGCTTCTTCCGCGTCGGCGACGTGCTCGTCGAGACCCAGTACCTGAACCACACCGCGCCGACGATCGCGTACCGCCTGAGCAACGGCAACGCCACACTGGTGTACGTGACCGACCACGAGCCGTTCTGGAAGCCGAGCGGACGCTTCGAGCACCCCGGCGACCACCGGCACATCGCGTTCCTCAAGGGCGCCGACCTCGTGATCCACGACGCGCAGTACACCGACGAGGAGTACAAGACCCGGTTCGGCTGGGGGCACAGCTCGATCCGGTACGCCACCGACGTCGCGCTGGCCGCCGGTGCCGCCCGGCTCGCGCTGTTCCACCATGACCCGACCCACGACGACGAGACGATGGAGGCGCTCCAGGTCGATGCGCGGAAGCACGCGCTCGAGCGGGGCGGCAGGCTCGACGTGTTCGCGGCGATGGAGGGCCTCGAGCTCGAGGTCAAGGGCGGCGGTGAAGCGGCGTCGGCGCTGGCGACGTCCGCCATCCGGCGCGTGCCGATCGTCGGGTGCCGCGTGGCGCTCGTCAACGCCGACGAGGGAGAGATCTCGTCGATCGAGCGCGAGCTCGCCGAGGACAGCCTCGTGCTCCTCTCGATGCCCGACGCGAAGACCGCCGTCACGCGGGTGAAGGAGATCGCGCCCGACATCGCGATCGTCAGCCAGCAGCTCCCGGACGCCGACGGCGCTCAGCTCGTCGCCCGGCTCCGGGAGGCCGCCCGGCAACCCGAGTTGCCCGTGCTCGTCCTCACCGACGAGGTGGAGGGCGAGCTGCGGTGGGACGGGGACGCCCCGACCGACTACCTGGCGCGTCCGTTCAGCCCGCCGATGCTCCGCGCGCGCGTCCGCGCGTGGCTGGCGCGGACGCTGACCGGCGGCGACGAGCGCCGGACGCTGGACGAGCGTGAGGCCGCCATCCCCGCGGGCGGGCTGCACGACGACGAGCCGGGGGACAAGTACATTGGCACGCTCGCGGCGATGCCGCTCTTCCGGCCGCTCACGCGCGAGCAGCTCACGGCGCTCGCGCGCGGCGGGATCGATCAGCTCTATCCGCCGGGGCACGTCATCGTCCGCGAGGGAACCCCGGGCGACAGCCTGTTCGTGATCCTGTCCGGGCGCGTCCGCGTGACGGAGACGTCGCGGGAGACGCAGGCGGAGCTCGTGCTGAGCGAGCTCGGCACCGGCGAGATCTTCGGCGAGCTCGGCGTGCTGCGCAACCAGCCGCGCACGGCCTCGGTCGTCGCCATCGAGCGCAGCCACATCCTCATGCTGCCGCCGGCGAACTTCCTCCGCGCCGTCGAGCGCGTGCCCGGTCTGGCGCTCGGTCTCCTCAAGGTGCTCGCGGCGCGGCTCGGTGACGCGGACCGCAAGCTCGCGCGCTACGCGCCCGATCCCCTCACGGGGCTCATGAGCCGGCGCGCGCTGATCGAGCAGTACCGGCGCGTCGCTGCCGGCGCCCGGCGGCGGCGGACCGGTGCGCTGCTCATCCTGCTCGACGTGCTCGAGCTCCGCCGCATCAACGACCGCTACGGGTACGCGTTCGGTGACGAGGTGCTCAAGACCGTCGCCGACGCGATCCTCGAGGCGACGCGCACGACCGACCTGGTCGCGCGCGTCGGCGGTGACGAGTTCGCGGTGCTGCTCGTGGACGTGGTGCCGAAGGACGTGCAGTGCGTCGTGGACCGCGTCAGGAGCAAGATCGAGGAAGCCAAGCGGCGGCGCGAGCTGCCGGAGCCGCTCGCGCTGAGCTTGGGCGTCGCGTTCGCCTCCACGCCACCCGACGTCCCCGACGATCTCTTCCGCGACGCCGACACCGACATGCAGCGGCGCCGGCTGCCCGTCTAGGGAGTGGGGGGCCCCGACATGGCGTGTGACCAGTGAAGGCAGACGTGTTCAGCGGGAGGCAGACCCGCCGGGGCAAGAGCCAGACGCCCCGTAGCTTGGA
>JACPDG010000065.1 GCA_016184125.1 Candidatus Rokuibacteriota bacterium
GTCGGAAGGGCTCACCATGTTGCTGGTCGAACAGAGCGTGCCGGCCGCCCTCGAGCTCGCGAATCGGGGCTACGTGCTCCAGACGGGGCGCGTGGTGCTCGAAGGGACGAGCCGCGAGCTCCTCCAGAGTGATCTCGTTCGCCGCGCCTACCTCGGGATGTAGGTGCGCCCGCCAACCCCGCCGGCGGGTTCATGCGTGCGGTCGAGCGCGGCCTGACCGAGCGCGCGTGCGACGGCCGGGCCGTCGGCCTGGTCGTCCAGGCGACGAAAGGCGCGGAGCCACCGCTCCCGCGTCCCGACATTCCTTCTCGATGTTAGGATGGGGCGCACGGGAGGACGTGTCGTTGTCCAGAACACTCGTCGTCGCCGCCGGCCAGATGGGCCCCGCCTCGGACGACAAGGCGGCCAACGCCGACACCGTCCTGCGCCTGACGGACGAGGCCGCCGGATCGGGCGCCAACATCATCTGCCTCCCGGAGCTCTGCCTCACGAAATACTTCGGCCACTGGAACACGCGCGATCACGCGCGGATGTTCGACGAGGTCCCGGGGCCGATGACGCGCCCGATCCAGGAGACGGCCGCGCGGCACAAGATCGCCGTCATCCTGCCGCTCGCCGAGCGCGACGGCATCACGCTCTACAACACCGCGGTCGTCATCGATGCCAGCGGCGAGATCGTGGGCCGCTACCGCAAGATGCACCTGCCCGGGTCGTTCCCGCTGAAGGACCGCGGCGCCTTCACCTACGAGCGCCTCTACTTCACGCCCGGCAATCTCGGCTTCCCCGTCTTCGACGTCGCGGGCGCCCGCGTCGGCATCCAGATCTGCCACGACCGGAACTTCCCGGAGGGCTACCGCCTCCTCGCGCTCCGCGGCGCCGAGCTCGTGTTCACGCCGACGAACATGCCGGTCGTCGACCAGGTATGGCAGAGCGACATCTGGGAGACGACGCTTCGCCTCCGCGCGTACGAGAACGGCTTCTTCCACGTCGGCGTCGGCAAGGCGGGCGTCGAGGACGGCCTGCCGTACGTCGGCGACTCCGTCGTCATCACGCCGCTCGGCGGCGCGGTCGTTGCGAGGGCGAAGACCGACGGCAACGAGCTGGTCCTCGCCCAGATCGATCTCGACGACGTCGCCGAGGCGCGGACGCGGATGCCGTTCCCGCGAGACCGCCGCCCGGAGCACTACCGCGAGCTCGGCACATGACGTCCTTCGATCCTCACCCGCTCGGATGAAGAGGAGCTTCCTCATGAGTGCGCGACGTGTCGTGCTCTCGCTCGCGATCGTGCTGACGCTGTTCGTCTCCCTGGCCACGCCCCAGTCCAAGGAGGTCGTCATCGGCATCATCTATCCGCTGTCGGGACCGGCGGCACTCACCGGGCTCGAGAACAAGGTTGCGGACGAGATCGCGCGAGACATCGCGAACGGCGCCGTGGATGTTCCGCTGCCGTTCTACCAGCGGCTGAAGGGCATGCCCGGCCTCAAGGGCGCCAAGGTCCGGATGATCTTCGCGGACCACCAGGGCAAGCCGGAGGTCGGGCAGGCCGAGGCGGAGCGTCTCGTCACGCAGGAGAAAGTCCACGCGCTCGAGGGTTCCTGGCACTCGTCCGTCACCGCCACCGTGAGCCAGATCGCCGAGCGGTACGGCATCCCGCACGTCAACGGCCAGTCCTCGTCCCCCGGGCTCACCAAGCGCGGGTTCAAGTGGTTCTTCCGCACCTCGCCGCACGACGAGCACTTCACGCAGACGATGTTCGATTTCTTCCGCGACTTCCAGAAGAAGCGGGGCATCACGCTGAAGACGGTCGGCATCACCTACGAAGACACGCTGTTCGGCGCGGACAGCGGCAAGGTGCAGAGGGAGCTCGCGAAGAAGTACGGTTACGAGGCCGTCGTCGACCTGCAGTACCGGGCGCGCGCCACCTCGCTCCAGGCGGAGATCCAGCGGCTCAAGGCCGCCAACCCGGACGTCTGGATGCCGACGTCGTACCATTCGGACGCGATCCTGTTCGTCCGCCAGAGCAAGGAGCTCGACTACAACCCGAAGATGATCATGGCGCAGAACGCCGGCCACCAGTCGCCGGACTTCCTGCAGGCCGTCGGCAAGGACGCCGAGGGCACGATGTCGCGAGCGCCCTTCAACACCGACCTCATCGAGAAGCGGCCGGCGGCGCGGGCGATCGCCAAGATCTACAAGGAGCGCACCGGCAAGGATTTCTACGACAACCCCGCCCGCACCTTCACGGGCATGATGACGCTGCTCGACGCGATCAACCGCGCGGGCTCGACCGACCCCGAGGCCATCCGCAAGGCGCTCGTCGCGACGAACATTCCCGGCGACCAGCTCGTGATGACGTGGGACGGGATCACGTTCGACGAGACGGGCCAGAACATCCACGTGAAGGGCATCATCGTCCAGCTCCAGGGCCAGAAGTGGTACACGGTGTACCCGTTCGACATCGCCACGAAGGACGTGCTCTACCCGATTCCCGCGTGGAAGGACCGCAAGTAGCCTGACCGCCGAGATCTTCCTGCAGGCGGCGATCGCGGGCGTACTGATGGGCTTCGTGTATGCCCTCGTCGCCGCCGGTCTCTCGCTCATCTTCGGGTTGATGGAGCTCGTCAACTTCGCGCACGGCGAGTTCCTGATGATCGCGATGTACGTCGCGTTCTTCGGCTGGTCGCTCGGCGGCATCGATCCCGTGCTCGGCGCGCCGCTCGGCGCCGTCGCGCTGGCCGCCCTCGGCTGGGCGACCTATCACGGCGTGATCCGCCACATCCTGTCCGGGCCGATGCTGGCCCAGATCTTCGCGACGTTCGGTCTCGCCGTGTTTCTCAGAAACATGGCGCACTTCGTCTGGGGCGTCGACTTCCGCACCGTGCAGGACCCGTGGCTCTCCGGCCGCGTGTCGCTCGGCGGCGTCTTCGTCGGTCTGCCGCAGATCAGCGCCAGCGTCGCGGCGTTCGGCGCGTTCCTCGCGCTGTACCTGTTCCTGTCCCGCACGGAGACGGGCCTGGCGCTCACCGCCACCGCACAGGACCGCCAGGCCGCCTCGCTGATGGGCATCGACACCGAGCGCATGTTCGCGCTCGGGTGGGCGATCGGCGGCGCGTGCGTCGGCGTCGCGGGCGCTCTCGTCGCGATGTTCTTCTACATCTATCCGGACGTCGGCGGCACGTTCGCGCTGCTCGCGTACGTCACCGTGGCGCTCGGCGGCTTCGGCAACGTGCCGGGCACCCTCGCGGCCGGCGTCGTCGTCGGCCTCGTCGAAGCGCTCGCGGGACTGCTCATCCCGCCCGCGTTCAAGTACTCGGTCGTCTTCCTGCTCTACCTCGCGGTCGTGCTGTGGCGGCCGCAGGGCCTGTTCGGTCGGTTTTGAAGCGGGCGCTCGCGGCGATCGTCGTGCTCGCCGTCCTCGCGTTTCCGCTCGTGTTCGCTCGCCCGTTCCCGCGCCACGTGATGATCATGATCTTCCTGTACGGAGCGCTGGCCACCGCGTGGAACGTCCTCGCCGGATACTGCGGCCAGATCTCGCTCGGGCACGCCGTCTACTTCGGGATCGGCGCGTATACCTCGACGCTGCTCATCCGCGAGGCCGCGCTGACGCCGTGGCTCGGGATGCCGGCCGGCGCGGCGCTCGCCGTGCTCGTTTCCCAGGTGATCGGTTATCCGGTCTTCCGGCTGCGCGGGCACTACTTCGCCATCGCGACCATCGGCGTCGGCGAGATCGTCCAGACGCTCTTCATCAACTGGGACTGGGCCGGCGGCGCGCGCGGGCTGTTCGTGCCGATCAAGCGTCCCGACAGTCTCCTGAACCTCCAGTTCCACGAGTCGAAGGCCGTCTACTACTACATCGCGCTCGGGCTGCTGGCCTTGGCGCTCGGCGTGACGCACTGGCTCGAGCGGTCCCGGCGCGGCTACGTGTTCCGTGCGATCCGCGAGGACCAGGACGCGGCGGCGAGCGTGGGCGTGCACGTCGCGCGCGAGAAGCACGTGGCCATCGCGGTGTCCGCGGCCCTGACCGCGCTGGGCGGCACGTTCTGGGCGCAGTACGTGCTCTTCATCGATCCCGAGTCGGTCTTTCCGCTGTCGCTCTCGATCCTCATCTCTCTCGTCGCGGTGCTCGGCGGCGTCGGAAGTCTCTGGGGACCCGTGCTCGGCGCGGCGATCCTCGTCCCGCTGTCGGAGGGCACGCGCGTGCTGCTCGGCGGAACCGGCAAGGCGCTTGACCTCGTCATCTACGGCGCGCTCATCATGCTGATCGCGGTGTTCCAGCCGAGCGGTGTGATCGGCCTGGCGCGCCGGTTCCGCCGTGATCGGCGTCAGGCCACCGGCGCCGCGCAGGCGTCGAGCGCATGAGCCTCCTCACCGTGTCGGGACTCACCAAGCGCTTCGGCGGCGTCGTCGCCAACCGCGACATCTCGTTCACCGTGCGTCCCGGTGAGCTGGTCGGCGTCATCGGTCCCAACGGCGCGGGGAAGTCGACGCTGTTCGACGTCATCACCGGGTTTGCCCGCCCGGACTCCGGCACGGTCCACGTCGACGGCCACGACGTCACGCGGCTGCGCCCCGATCAGATCTGCCGGCTCGGCGTCGCGCGGACGTTCCAGAAGCTCAGGCCCTTCCACGGGATGACCACGCTCGAGAACGTGATGATCGGCGCCTTCGGGCGGACGAACGACGTGAACGCGGCGCGCCGCGCGGCGTGGGAGGCGCTGGAGCGCGTGGGCCTCGGGGACCGGGCGGACGCGCACGCGCGCGGGCTGTCGACCGGTCAGCGCAAGCGCCTCGAGCTGGCGCGCGCGCTCGCCACCGGACCGCGACTCCTCCTCCTCGACGAGGTCACGGGCGGCGTCGATCCGGGCGCGATCCCCGGGCTGATCGCGCTCGTGCGCGAGCTGCACGCGCGCGGGCTCGCGCTCGTCGTGATCGAGCACAACATGGGCGTCATCATGGACATCGCGCAGCGCGTGGTCGCGCTCCAGCTCGGCGAGGTCATCGCCGACGCGCCGCCCGCCGACATCATGCGCGACCAGCGCGTGATCGACGCCTACCTGGGAGAAGCATGGCGGGTCTGATCCTCGAAGCGCGCGGGCTCGACGTGCTCCTGGAGGATTACCAGGTGCTCTGGGGCGCGCACGTCGACGTCGGGGAGGGCGAAATCGTCGCGCTGCTCGGACCGAACGGCGCCGGCAAGTCCACGCTCATGAACACGATCTCGGGGCTGCTGCGTCCGCGCGGGGGCGAGGTGGTGTTCGCCGGCCGCTCGATCGCCGGGTTGCGCGCGCACCGCATCGTCCGCGAGGGCGTCAGCCACGTGCTCGAGCGCAGGCGGCTGTTCCCGTACCTCACGGTGCGCCAGAACGTGCTGCTCGGCGCGTACAACCCGGCGGCGCGCGCCGGCCGCGACGAGCAGCTGCGCCGCGTGACGGAGCTCTTTCCGCTCATCGAATCGCGCGCGAACCAGCTCGCGCACACCCTGTCGGGCGGCGAGCAGCAGATGGTCGCGATCGCGCGCGGTCTCATGGCCCGGCCGCGCCTGCTCATGATCGACGAGCCGTTCCTGGGCCTCGCGCCGCGCATCGTCGATCAGATCGTCGGCGTCATGGCGCGGATCAACGCGGACGGCGTCGCCATCCTCTTCATCGAGCAGAACGTGGAGCGCGCGCTCGGGATCGCGCACCGCGGCTTCGTGCTGGAGTCGGGCCGCACCGTGCTCGAAGGGCGTGCGGCAGACATCGTCCGCTCGCCGGAGATCCGCAAGGTCTTCCTCGGCGGCTGAGGCGAACGCGTCAGGCTCGTAGGCCCGTTCGTCGAGGACCTCATAACGCGGACGTCCCGGCCGTCAGCCGCAGAGGCGGTACGTCGCGTACGCGATGGCCCGCGCCGCGATGACGAGGTCGGAGAGCTTCACGCGCTCGTCGGGCGTCGGCCATTCCTTGTAGATGCGGATGTCGCCCGCGCCGTACTGCAGCGACGGGATGCCGGCGGCGGCGAGGATGTTGCCGTCGCCAACGTTGCCGAGACGTCCCCAGCCACCGATCGCCGCGTCCGTCCCCGACGCCCGGCGGTGACCTTCGGCCAGCGCCTGCACCATCGGGTGGTCGCGCGAAATCTCCATCGGGTCCTGGCACCAGCCTTCTTCCGAGCCGGGCGCGGGAATCGTGACCTCGTAGTCGAGCGCGGGCGACTCCTTCTTGATCGACTCGAGGAGGCGATGCACATCGGCGCGCACGCTGTCGAGGGTCTGGCCCGGCACGGTCCGGAGCTGGAAGATCATCTCGGCCTCGCGGCTCGACATGCCGGTGTAGTTCGGCTGGTAGTAGTGCTCCTTGTGGAGCGTGTCGAACGTGTGCGTCGGAAACCCGGGCAGCTCGGGATGTGGCGTGAACGTGAGCCAGGCGCCCTGCGGGATGGGATCGAGGCTGGGCCCGACGCGCTGGATGACGCGGCAGAGCTGCTCGATCGGGTTCTGATACGCGGCCTTCGCCTCGGCGCTGGAGCGAAAGAAGAGCTCGGGGCTTCGCGTCTTGATGCGGACCATCACGATCCCCACGCAGACGTTCGCGATGGTGAGCGCGGAGTGCTCCATGTTGATGGCCATGTCCGCGCCCACCCCGTGCTCGAGCAGCGCGCGCGTGCCCCAGCCACCGAGCTTGTGCGCGACGACGGGACACACGAGCACGTCACCGCGCAGCCGCACGCCGGCCTTGACGATCGCTTCGACACCGCAGATGGCCGCGACCACGCCGCCCTTGTCGTCGTGCGCGCCCATCCCCCAGACCCAGCCGTCCTCGAGCTCGGCGCCGTAGGGATCGACGGACCAGCCGCTCATCTCGACGCCGGGGTCCATGTGGCCGTTCAGCATGAGGCTCGGTCCACCGCCGGTACCGTGGAGGCGTCCGATCGGCTGGCGCGTCTTCTTGCCGGGCTTCGCCGGATGCGTCACGTCCATCATCTCGACGTCGAGCCCGATGTCGGACATGTAGCTCGCGAAGAGATCCGCGATCGTGCCTTCTTCCATCGTCGTGCTCGGGATGCGGATCGCGGCCTGCTCGAGAGCGAGGACCTGACGGTCGGTGATCCCGTCGGCGATGTTTCCCCAGGCGCTGTCGAAGGTCATGGTCGTGCTCCCCCTGGTGGGTGAAGATACCGGAGGTCGGCTGTGTCTCGCCCGAAAACGGATCCGGCGGCTCCACGCGGCGTTGACAGTGTGAAGGTCGTCTCCTATGGTTGCGCCTGGTTGCGCTTGCGGCCTTCTCTGGGTCTGCTGCCTCAATACCAATACTGGTCGACACCCCACTGATTGACACTCCGCGTGGCGGGGTGTAGACGGGGGACAGCGCACCGCCGTCGCGTGCCGCGCCAACAACCCGGGAGGTCGCCCATGCAGCGCCGTATTCTGGTCGCCGCGGTCTCGGTCCTTGCCCTCCTCGCCACCCTGCCGGTCGCGACCGCCGAGGCCCAGCTCAAGGGCGAGTACAAGATCGGCGTCCTCGAGCCACTCACCGGCCCGCTCTCCTCCGAGGGCAAGCGCCACCTCGCCGGTTACGAGATCATGCGCGACCTCATCAACGCGCGCGGCGGCGTCATGGGGAAGAAGCTCGTCTTCGCCGTCGCCGACATCCCGAACCCGACCGCCGCGGCGAGCGAGGCGAATCGGCTGATCTCCCGCGAGGGCGTCAAGATCCTCACGGGAAGCTTCTCGTCCACCCTCTGCGGGGCCGCGAGCGAGGCGGCCGCGCGCCACAACGTCATCTACTGGGAGTCGTCCTGCGTCGATCCGCGGTTCACCCGGCGCGGCCTCAAGACCACGTTCCGCACGGAGATCGACGGGATCGGCTTCGGCTGGTACCAGGTCGAGTTCGCGGTGAAGTACGTCGCGCCGCGCCTCGGCAAGAAGCCGAGCGAGCTGCGCGTGGCCTTCCTGTCGGAGGACTCCTCCTACGGCCAGGGCGCGACGGAGGCGGCGCGCGAGCGCGCGAAGAAAGAGTTCGGCATGCAGGAGCTCGCCGCCGAGTACTACAACTTCCAGACGATCAACGACTTCACGCCCATCCTGATCAAGTTCAAGCAGCTCAACCCCGACATCCTGTTCGGCATCTCGCGGAACAACGACTCGATCCTGCTCTGGAAGCAGGCGAAGGAGCAGAACTTCGTGCCGAAGGCGGTCATCACGGCGGGGGCCACGGGCTTCGGCTCGCCGGACTTCGGCAAGGCGCTCGGCAACGACGCCAACGGCCCCTTCGCGCTGCTCGAGCCCGGCCCCGGCTTCAAGGTGGAAGGGCTCCGGCCCGACGGGCGGGAGATCGAGACGGCCTTCCGCGCGGCCGTCCAGAAGGCCACGGGCTCCTATCCGCTCGGCGGCCATCAGCTCGCGGCCGGCGGCCTCTGGCTCCTGAAGATCGTGCTCGACAAGGCGGGCACGGACGAGCTCGACGCCTTCCGCAAGGCGGTGTTCGCGCTCGACCTCCCCGTGGGCTCGCTGGTCAACGGCTGGGGCGCCAAGTTCGACGAGACCGGCCAGAACTCGAACGATCGCGTCCAGCACTACATGCTCCAGTGGCAGAACGGGGCGCTGGTGACGGTGTGGCCGGAGGAGTTCACGACCAACCGCACCAAGTGGCTGCCGCTCCCGGCCTGGGACAAGCGGAAGTAACGCGGCCGCGCCGTTCATGACCGACCGCTCCCGGCGCCCCGGGCCACCCCCGGGGTGCCGTGCACGTGTCCGGCGCTCGGCCTGACATGGGCGCGCTCCCCCAGCTCGTCGTCTCGACGCTGCTCCTCGGCGGCATCTACGCGCTGATCGCCGTCGGCCTGACGCTCATCTTCGGCATCATGCGCGTCGTGAACTTCGCCCACGGCGAGTTCCTGATGCTCGGCATGTACCTGGCCTTCTGGTCGTTCTCGCTCTGGCGCCTCGATCCCTACGTGGTGCTGGTCGTCGCCCTGCCGGTCTTCTTCGTGGTCGGGCTCCTCTCCTACTGGCTCGTCATGAAGGGGGTCATCAAGGCCTCGCACAACGTCCAGATCTTCACGACGGTGGGCCTCTCGATCGCGCTCCAGAACGTGGCGCTGGTCCTCTGGACGGGGGACTACCGCTTCGTCCGGCCCTGGCACGCCTCCGAGGTCGTGCGCCTGGGGGGTGCTGCGCTGAACCTCTCGCAGATCGTGGCCTTCGCGGTGGCCGTCGCCTTCACGGGCGGGCTCATGGCGTTCATGAAGTTCACCCACGCCGGGCGGGTCATGCGCGCGACGGCCGAGGACCGCGAGGCCGCGACGCTGATGGGGATCGACACCGAGCGCGTCTACCGCCTGGCGTGGACGATCGGGATCGTCTGCGTGGGCGTGGCGGGCGTCCTGCTCTCGCCGGTCTACACGGTGTACCCGCAGGCCGGGCTCCAGTTCGTGCTGCTCGCGTATGTCGTGGTCGTGCTGGGCGGCCTCGGCGACATGCGCGGGGCGCTCTTCGGGAGCCTCATCGTCGCCGCCGTCGAGACCGTGGGCGCGTACACGCTCGGCATCGCCTGGAAGGAAGTGCTCTACTTCGTCCTCTTCATCCTCGTGCTCGTCTTCCGGCCAGCCGGCCTCTTCGGCCAGCGGGGCGCCGAGACGCTGGGGATGTGATGCGACGGCACGCCGGGGCGATCGTCCTCTTCGGCCTCGCCGCCGTGGCGCCGCTCGCCACCCGCGACGCCTACTTCCTCGACATGATCGTTCTGATCCTCATGTGGGGGGCGATCTCGTCCGCCTGGAACGTCGCGGGCGGCTACGCCGGGCAGGTCTCGCTCGGGCACGCCGCCTTCTTCGGTCTCGGCGCCTATTCCGCCGCCGTGCTGACGGTCCACTGGGGTCTCTCCCCGTGGATCGGCCTCGTCCTCGGCATGGCGCTCTCCATCGTGGCCGGCCTGATCATCGGCTACCTGAGCAACCGCCTCCGCGGCCCGTATTTCGTGCTCGCCACGATCGCCTTCGCCCAGGTGCTCCTCATCACGGCGAGCCGCTGGCGCGAGATGACGATGGGCTCCGAGGGCATCCCGGTCCCGTTCAAGCAGGGCTTCTGGGCCCTCGGCCTCGCCAGCAAGGTCTCCTGGCTCTACCTGACCCTCGGCTTCGCGCTGGCGCTCTACCTCGTGCAGGTCTACCTCGAGGTCTCGCGCATGGGCTACCAGCTCGCCGGGGTGCGCGAGGACGAGGACGCTGCCCAGGCGCTGGGCATCGCGGGCCGCCGGTTGAAGGTGATCGCGATCGCGATGAGCGCCGCGCTCACCTCCGCGGGCGGGACCTTCTGGGCGCAGTACGTCGGCTTCGTCGATCCCTTCTACGTCTTCTCGATCGATCTCTCCATCCTCTTCGCCCTCAACACGATCATCGGCGGCGTCGGCACCGCGCTCGGCCCCTTCCTCGGCTCGATCCTGATCACCTGGCTCGAGCACTACCTTCGCGCCACGCTCTCCGACATCGCGCCGGGCCTGATCGGCGTCCACCTGATCATCTACGGCTGCCTCCTGATTGTCATGGTCCGGTTCGTGCCCCAGGGCCTCATCGGAGCCCTCGGCGCCCTGTTCACCTGGCGCGCGCGCGCGGCGCAGAGGGAGCGCCATGCTCGCACTTGAGTCGGTGACGAAGCGTTTCGGCGGCCTCACCGCCGTGGGCGGAGTCTCGCTCGACGTGGACGAGGGCGACCTCGTCGGCATCATCGGCCCGAACGGCGCCGGCAAGACGACGCTCTTCAATGTGATCGCGGGCTACTACCGGCCCGAGAGCGGCCGCGTCGTCTTCGAGGGCCGCGACCTCACCGGGCATCCGCCCCACGAGATCTGCCGCCTCGGGCTCACGCGCACCTTCCAGATCGTCAAGCCCTTCGGCAACCTCTCCGTGCGCGACAACGTGATGATCGGTGCGCTGACCCGGGTGCGCTCCGTCGCCGCGGCGCGCACCGACGCCGACCGCGTCGTCGAGCGGTGCGGGCTCGGCGACTACGCGGGCGTCGTCGCGAAGTCGCTCCCCATCGGCCTCCGCAAGCGCCTGGAGCTCGCCCGCGCGCTCGCCACGCGGCCGCGGCTGCTGCTCCTCGACGAGGTCATGGCCGGCCTGAACCCCGCGGAGCTCGCGGCCATGGTCGAGCTGATCCGGCGCGTCCACGCCGGCGGCGTCACCCTCGTCGTCATCGAGCACATCATGGCGGCCATCATGCGCCTGACGCGCCGGATCGTCGTGCTCCACCACGGCGAGAAGATCGCGGAAGGCGTCCCCGCCCGGATCGCGCGCGACCCGAAGGTGGTCGACGCCTACCTGGGCGAGGAGTTCACTCTCGAGTGAGCGCGCCGGTGGCCGAACACGGACGGAGGGACGGTGCGCTCCTGCGGCTCGAGGGCGTCGACGCCTTCTACGGCGATCTCCAGGCGCTCCACGCCGTGGCCTTCGAGGTCTACGAGCGGGAGATCGCGGCCGTCGTGGGCGCCAACGCTGCGGGCAAGACGACGACCCTCCGCGTGATCTCGGGGACGCTGCCGTCCCGCACGGGACGCGTCATCTTCCAGGGCCGGGACCTCGCGGACGTCCCCGCGCACCGCCGCGTGGATCTCGGGATCGTGCAGGTCCCCGAGGGCCGCCGCCTGTTCCCGTTCATGACGGTGCTGGAGAACCTCCTCCTGGGCGCCCACACGCCGGCCGCGCGTGCGGCGAGGGACGGGACACTCGAGGAAGTCTACGCCCTCTTCCCCGTCCTCGCCGACCGCAGGGTCCAGCTCGCCGGCTCGCTCTCGGGCGGCGAGCAGCAGATGCTCGCGATCGGCCGGGCGCTGATGGCGCGCCCCCGGCTGCTGATGCTCGACGAGCCGACCCTCGGCCTCGCCCCGGTGTTCGTGAAGCGGATCTTCGAGATCGTCCGGACCATCAACGAGCGCGGCGTGACCGTGCTCCTGGTCGAGCAGAACGTCCGCCAGGCCCTGGCCCTCGCCCACCGCGCCTGCGTGCTCGAGAATGGCCGCCTGACCCTCGCCGGCCCCGCCCAGGCGGTGCTCGCCGACGACCGCCTCAAGCGCGCCTACCTCGGGCTGTGACGGGGAGCGCCGCCCGGGCTCAGCGGCCGACCTTCACGAGCGGCTGAACTCGGTCGAGAGGAAGTGCTGGCCGAACACGACGGGGTCGAAGCCGAGGTCGCGCGCCACCCGCACCTGCTCGGTGGTCTCCGCGAAGCGCTGCACGGGATCGTGAGCGGGCGGGTGCTGGTTCGCGATGAGCAGTCCGAAGCGCATCAGATGATCCCCCTGTCGCGCAGGGCGGCGAGGTCGTCGCGGGTGAGCCCGAGCCGCCCGCAGTAGATCTCCTCGTTGTGCTGGCCGACCTCGACCGGCCCGGTGCTCTCCACCGTGCCCGGCGTCGCCGAGAGCTTCGGCACGACGCCGGCCATCGCGAGCATGCCGCCCAGCGGGTTCGGGAACTGGATGATGTTGTCGCGCGCCTTCACCTGCGGGTCGTCGAACAGATCGCGGACGCTGTTCACCGGCCCGCACGGCACCTCGGCGGCGTCGAGCGCGGCGAGCGCCTCGCGCGCCGTGCGCTTGCCGACCCAGTCCTGGACCATGCCGTCGAGCTCGACCCGGCGTTCGATGCGTTCCTTCATCGTCGGGAACTCCTGCAGGAGCTCCCGCCGGCCCATCGCGTCTCCCACGAGCCGCTCGAACATCCGGTCGTTGGTGCAGGCGATCGCGATCCAGCGACCGTCGCCGGCCTGGTAGTGGTTGTGCGGCACCACGTACTCCGTGCCCGACCCGATGCGCTCGCGCACGTGACCGACCGCCGCGTACGCCGGGATCATCTCGTCCAGCATCCGCAGCATCGGCTCGTAGAGCGCGACGTCGACCACCTGCCCCTCGCCGGTGCGGTGACGGTGCTGGAGCGCGGTCAGCGCACCGAGCGCGCCGAGCACGCCGGCGAGATAGTCCGGGATGGTCGGCGTGCCGGGCGAGACCGGCGGCCGGTCCGGATAGCCGGAGATGTAGCTCACGCCGCTGACCGCGCCGGCGATGCGCCCGAACCCCGGCCGGTCGCGATACGGTCCCGTCTGCCCGAACGCCGAGATCCTCACCATGATCAGCCCGGGGTTCACCGCGCGGAGGTCGTCCCAGCCGAGGTTCCAGCGCTCCATCGTCCCCGGCCGGAAGTTCTCGGCGAGGATGTCCGCGCGCGCGGCGAGACGCTTGATCAGCGCCTGGCCCTCGGCATCGCGGAGGTTGCAGGTGATCGACTTCTTGTTGCGCGACTCCGCCAGCCACCAGAGCGAGATCCCGCTGGCGGCCGGCGTGCCGAGCCGGCGGAGGTCGTCACCGCGGCCCGGCTGCTCGACCTTGATCACCTCGGCGCCGAACTCCCCGAGCACCGTGCAGCAGAACGGGGCGGCCACGAACGTGGCGAGGTCGAGGACGGTCAGGCCTTCGAGGGCACGGCTCATCGTGGTGTCATCCCCTGATCAAAGGTTTCGTTGCGCGGCCGCGCGCACCGGCGCGGGCCGTCGAGGCGGACGATCCAGTCGCGGACGGCGGGAGGGACGAGGCCTTCCCAGCCGTCGTCGGCCGCGATGCGCGCGCGCACGTCGCGGCCGGAGAGGCGTTTCGGCGTTCCGGTGATCGCGTCGACCTGAAGGCCCGCAGCCCGCAGGCGGCGGACCTTCTCGGCTTCCCATTCGGAGAACACGCGGACGACGTGCAACACGCGCATCGGGTCATCGAGGAGCGGCCCCGGTCCCTCGGGCCGCTTCCGAGCGCGGGGGGGTGTGGGGGGCCGTGTCGGGGCGCCCCACGGCAGATAGTGGCGCCAGCGGTCGGGGTGGTGAATCGGGAACGCCACGATCACGAAGCGCTCGGGTTCGACGCCGTCCGCGAGCAGCGCGTCCCGCACCATGAGCGTCCGCTCCCAGTAGGTGAACGGGTTCGCGTCCGGCTCGTGACGGCCTGGACTCGTCGGCTCGGGGACGATGACGTCGGGCTCGAAGTTCGTGATGCCGACGACGAGCGTCTCGCCGCGATCGAGGCCGAGCCGGCAGTACGCCAGGTGCTCGAGATGGAACGGCTGGAAGCGGCCGTGCACCACGACGAAGCGCGCCGCCGGCATCCCTCACCGGTCCCCGAGGCCGAGGCCGCGCGCGATGAGGTTGCGCTGGATCTCGTCCGTCCCCGCCGGCACGCGCAGGTTGCGCGCGACGCGGAACAGCGTCTCCACCGGGTTGTCCCTGAGCAGGCCCCAGCCGCCGTGCACCTGCACCGCGCGGTCGGCGATGCGGAAGAAGGCCTCGTCGTTCGCGACCTTGATGGTCGAGATCAGGCGCACGGCGTCCGGATCGAGTGGGATCGTGTATGGGCCGAGACGGTCGATCTCCCACTGCGCCGCGAGCGACAGCGACCGCGCCGCGTACCAGTCGAGGTACATGTCGACGACGAGCCGCTGCACGGTCTGGAGCGCGCCGATCGGCGCACCGAACGCCTCGCGCTGGCGCGCGTACTCGCGGGACCGATCGAGCAGGAACTTGCCCCAGCCGGCGCACATCCCGCCGCGGCACATCCGGCGCCAGTTGATCCAGGTGAGCGCGAGCGGCAGCCCCTGCCCCACGTCGCCGACGCGGTTGGCGTCCGGCACGCGGACGTCGTCGAGGAAGATCTCGCCGGTGAGCCCGTCGTCCATGATCGTGCGATACGTCGCGCCGCGCCGGAACCCCGGGCGTGTCGCCTCGACCATGAACACGGTCAGGCTCCGCGAACCGGCGCCGGGCTCCGTCACGGCCACGACCTGTGCGACGTCGCAGTACTGCGCATTCGTGATGATCGCCTTGTGCCCCCGGATGATCCAGTCGTCGCCGTCACGCACCGCGCGGGTCTTGATGCCGAGCACGTCGGAGCCCGCCTGCGGCTCGGTCAGCGCGAAGGCCGCGCTCCGGTCGCCTCGCATGAGCGGCTCGAGCAGGCGCCGTCGCTGCTCGGCGCTGAGCGCCAGCAGCATCGGGTTCGGGCCCTCGGTCCACGCGAGGATCGCGGGCTTCATCCCGAGCCCGTGGGAGTACGCGAATTCCTCGACGAAGAACATCTCCGTGCGTGAGAAACCGCCGCCGCCGGCGTCCTCCGGCAAGTGCAGGTTGTAGAAGCCGGCCGCCGCGGAGCGGCGCGCGACCTCGCGCTTGATCTCCCACACGATCGGCGACAGCGTGCCGTCGGGCTCCAGGTTCCACAGGCCGCGCTCCGGCAGGCCGCGCGCCTCCAGCCGGCGCGCGAGCTCGCGCTCGAGCGGCTCGACCTCACGCTCGACGAACTGCTTCAGCGCCGCGAGCACCGCCTGGACTCGTGGAGTCGGCGAGAGGTCGACCATCAGCGGACCGCCACCGGCTGATGATCGTGCGACGCCAGGTGCTCCTGCACCGCGCACCGCGCGGCCGTCACAGGCGACCGGTCCGGCGTCATTCGACGTCCTCTGGACGCAGTGGCGTGACCCGCGGCACGCCCAGGCCCGCGTCCGGCGTCGGGCGGCTACCCAGGAAACGCGCCCGGTCCGCGGCGTTCAGCAGGATCGGCAGCACATCGCGCGCGCGGAGCTGACCGAGGCCGCCGGCCACCGCGGGACGCTCGCCGAACGTCGTGACGGCGTCGCGACGGACGGTCGGCGCGGAGACTGCGAGCGGCACCGAGTCACCCGTGTGCAGCATCGGCCCCTGGCTCGGCGTCGCGTGATCCGCCGTCACCGCCACGACGACGTCCTGCGCCCACGGTGCCGCGAGCTCCGCGAGCCCGCGGTCGATCGCCTCGATGACGTTGCGCTTGGTGACCGGCGAGTGGGCGTGTGCCGCTTCGTCGGCCGCCTTCGTGTGGAGGTGCACGAAGCCCGCGCCTGCCTCCAGTGCCTCGCGGGCGGCCCGCAGCTTCTCCGCGACCTCCTTCTCTGGATCGTCCACGTACTCCGGCACGTCGACGTAGCGCATGCCGAGCAGCGCGGCGAAGCCCGCGTAGATCGGCGTCGACGCGATGATCGTACCCTCGACCCCGGCCCGCCGGACGAACGGCGGAAGCGGACGGCGGCGTCCCGTCCACTTCGTCAGCAGCATGTTCATGGGATGCGCCCCGCGGGCCCGGCGCCCGGCGTTCACCGGGTGCCCCTCGAGCACGTCGCGCGTCCACAACAGGTACCGGTTGAGGGCGCGCGCCGTGCGCGACGCGGCGCCGGGATCCCGGGCGCCGGCGAGGGGTTCCACGCGGATCGCCGGCAGCCTCGTGAAGAAGAAGGGGTCGGAGTCGGTGACGTCCTCGCTGCCACCGTGCAGGGTCAGGAGCGAATCGCTCCTGCCGAGGAACCGCAGCGAGACCGTCACACCGTCGGACTCGAAGGACGACACGCTCGCCACGAGCGCCGCGCAGTCGTCGTCCTCGTCACGAGGCCACCAGTGGGCGATCTCGAAGCCCGCCGCGGTCGGCGTGACGTGCCGCAGCCCGGCGTGCGTGACGACCGCGTCCATCGGCACGCCGACGCCGTGGCCCAGCGCCTCCAGGACAGCTCGACCGGGAAACGGGTACGGCGCATAGCCGAAGAGATGGAAGTGCGGCAGCTCGCTCGGCGGCACGAGACCCGGCTCGATGGGGTACACGAAGCCGGACACGCCACCGGCCGCGATGCGATCCAGGTTCGGCGTCGCCGCCGCCTCGAGCGGTGTGAGGTCGCCGAGCTCGCTGCACGTCCGATCGGCGACGCCGTCGAGCAGGATCAGCAGGATCGGCCTGCCACTCACCTGCGTATCCGCGTCTCACCGGTTGCACGAGACCGCGACAGGGTCCGACGATACCCGCCGTCGCGTCACACGACCCCGCGCGCGCGGAGTCCCGCGAGGTCGTCCGTGCTGAGCCCGAGACGGCCGCAGTAGACCTCCTCGTTGTGCTGGCCCAGCTCCGGCCCCAGCCACTCGATCTCCGCCGGCGTCGCTCCCAGGCGCGGCACCGCGTTCATGACGGTCAGCGCACCGAGCACGGGGTCCGGCACCTTCACGAGGCTCCTGCGGGCCTGGAAGTGCGGGTCCGCGAAGATCTGCGCGGCGTCGTACACCGGACCGAGCGCCGCCTCGCAGGCCTCGAACCGCTTCAGGACCTCGTCGAGCGTGTGCCGCCCGATCCAGTCCGCGATGACGCGGTCCAGCTCCTCGGCGTGCGTCACGCGCGAGGGGTTGTCCTTGAACCGCGGGTCGGTGATGAGGTCCTCGCGCTCCACGGCCCTCATGATCCGCTCGGCGATCGACTGGGCGCTGCCCGACATCGCGACCCAGCGACCGTCGGACGTCCGGTAGGCGTTGCGTGGCGACGAGTCGGCGATGCGGTTACCCGTGCGCCCGCGGACCGTGCCGAGCTGGTCGTACTCGAGCAGCATCGGCTCGAGGAAGCGCATCAGCCCGTCGTAGAGCGCGAGGTCGATCTCCTGTCCCTCGCCACCGTGGTGATCGCGATGGTAGACGGCGAACATCACCGCGTAGGCGCCGAACGCGGCGGCGATCCCGTCCGCGAGCGCGAGCGGCGGGAGCGTCGGCGGTCCGTCCGCCTCACCGGTGACGTGCGCGAAGCCGCTCATCGCCTCGGCGAGCGTTCCGAAGCCCGGCCGCGCCGCGTACGGCCCGCGCTGCCCGAACCCGGTGACGTGGATCATCACGAGGCCGCGATTGATGCGCTTCAGGTCGGCGTACCCGATCTTCCAGCGATCGAGCGTGCCCGGCCGGAAGTTCTCGACGATGACGTCCGTGCCGGCGACGAGGCGGCGGAAGAGGTCCTGACCCTCGGGAACGCGGAAGTCGAGGGTGACGCAGCGCTTGTTGCGCGACATCGAGCGCCACATGAGGCCGACGCCGTCCTTCATCGGCCCGAAGCGGCGCATGTTGTCGCCGCCCTTCGGCTGCTCCACCTTGATCACGGCGGCGCCGTACTCGGCCAGGAACGTGGCGACCCAGGGCCCCGCGCCGAGCGTGGCGATGTCGAGCACCCTGAGCCCTTCGAGCGCGCGCGTGCCGTCTGTCATGGGCCGAGTTTCTCCCTTCCCCGCCTCGGGCGTCAGGCCTCCGCCCCGCCCGCCGCGGCATCCGCGTCCACGTCGCCCTCCCCGAGATACAGGCGCTTGACGCGCTCGTCGGCGAGCAGGTCGGCCGCGCGGCCCTGGAACGCGACGCGTCCCATGCTGAGCACGTAGCCGAGGTCGGAGACCTCGAGCGCCCGCGACGCCTTCTGCTCCACCATGGCCACCGTCAGCCCCGTCTGCTTCAGCTCGACCAGCTTCGAGAACACGAGCCCGACGTACTTCGGCGACAGGCCCAGCGACGGCTCATCGAGCAGCACGATGTCCGGCGTGGTCATCAACGCGCGTCCGACCGCCAGCATCTGCTGCTCGCCGCCGCTCATCGTGCCGGCCAGCTGCCGGCGCCGGTCCGCGAGCACCGGGAAGAGATGGAGCACGCGGTCGAGCGCCTCGCGCACGCGTGCCGGCTGGCGCCGGTGCACGAACGCGCCGACCTCGAGGTTCTCCAGCACGGTCATGGTCGGGAACACGATGCGGCCCTGCGGGACGTACGCGAGCCCGCGCCCGACCCTCAGGTGCGCCGCTTCGCGCGTGATGCGCGCCGACTTCAGGAAGATGTCGCCTTCCCAGGGGCGGAGCAGGCCCATGAGCGCCTTGAGCACCGTCGACTTGCCCGCCCCGTTCGGGCCGATGATCGAGGTGAGCACGCCCGGGTGGATCGCGAGGTCGACCCCGCGCACGATCGGGATCTCGTCGTACCCGGTGACCAGGCCTCGGGTCTCGAGCACGGCGGCGTTCGCAGTCGTCATCGCGTGGCTCCCGGCGGGCCGACGGCCCGCCGGGAGCATCCTCGTTCGGCTCAGCGAGCGTTCCAGCCGGGCATCGGCAACACGGCGTCGGCCGTCTTCTGGCTGAACGGCCACACGATCTCGCGATGGCCCTTCAGCACCTGCACGATGAGGCCCTTCTTCGCGGTCTGCGCCCCGGTCTCGCTCACCGCGTAGGGCCCGAACGGGGTCTCGGTCTTCAGCGACCGGAGGGTCGCGGCGAGCTTGTCCTGATCGAGGCCGCCCGCCTTCGTCACCGCCTCTTCGAGGACGAGGAGGCCGCCGTAGCCGAGGGCCGCGTAGTAGCCCGGCGCGTAGTCGTACTTCGCCTTGAACTTCTTGACGAACTCCGGGTTGCCCTTCGTCGGCAGCGTCGGCTCGTACAGCGACATCCCGAGCGCGTACTCGGCGTCCTTGCCGGTCGCCTTGAGGAAGTCCTCCTGCGACACGCCGTTGTGGACGAACATCTTCGGCAGGTAGTTCGTGGCCTTCATCTGCCGGATCATCTCGATCGCCTCGGGCGGGTAGCCGACGGAGACCCAGATGTCGGGCTGGATGTCCCGCGCGCGGGCGATGTACGAGGCGAAGTCCGTCGTGGCCGCCGGGAAGTACTCGACCATCTTGACCTCGATGCCGTTCTCCGGCGCCCACCGGCGGACCGCCTTCTCCATGTCGCGCGCCGCGGCGTAGTCGCGCGCCACGAACACGAGGCTCTTGTAGCCCGCCTTCTTCGCGAGCGGGAAGGTGCCCTCGACGTAGTACGGGACGGGAGTCACGACCTGGAAGATGTACTTGAACCCGCGCTGGTGGATCGACTCCGAGGCGCCCGCGATGTTGACCATCACCATCCGGTGCTTCTCGCTCACGGCGCTCGCCGTCGACGTGCCCGCCGTGCCGAACGGCGACAGCAGCAGGTCGACCTTGTCGCTCGTGATCAGCCGTTCGGTGAGCCGCGCGGCGGTGCCGGCGTCGCTGCGGTCGTCGTAGATCTGGAATTTCACCGGCCGCCCGAGCAGCCCGCCCCGCGCGTTCACCTCCTCGAGCCACAGATCGTAGGCGCGCTTGACGTGCGCCGCCGAGTCGGCGAGGTTGCCGGTGAGCGCGATCGCCGCGCCGATCACGACCGGCTTCTGCGCGGCGACGGGCGTGACGCCGCTCGCGAGGAGCCCGCTGATCGCGAGCAAAGCGATGGCAGCGCCGATCGTGTTTCGCGTTCCGAGCTTCGTCCGAAGTCGCTTCATGTGTCCCTCCTTGGCGTTCTCGAGTGGCTCGCAGTGGTCACCCTGGCCTGGATCGTCCATCGCTAACGCGGGTGCTGGCGCGGGCTCGCGCGGCCGCGCTCCATCACGTCCTCGCGCGTGCCGCACCGGCTCGCGTAGCTCGCCGGCTGGATGCCGAGGATCGCGCTGACGTCGTGCGCGGCCGCGATCGCCTCCCGCGTCTCCATTCCCGTGTCGACGCCCATCTCGTTCAGCAGGTGCACGATGTCCTCGGTGGCGAGGTTGCCGACCGAGCCCATGCTCGTCGGCATGACGATGCCGCCCCCGATGCCGCAGATGGAGCCCTCGATGCTGCTGGCACCGCCGTCGAGCGCCGCCACGATGTTGGCGGCACCGAACCCGGCGATGTTGTGCACGTGGAAGCCCACCTCGGCCTCGGGCCAGCGGTCGCGGATGCGCCCGAAGACGGCGTTGACGTGCCGGGGGTCCTCCATCCCGAGGCTGCCTGCGAGGTAGAAGCGGCGGATGCCTCGCTCCCAGAGCTTCGCGAAGACGGCGAGCGTCCGCTCCTCCGGGATGCGGCCCTCGTAGGGACAGAAGAATGACATGCCCATCGCCATCACGAACCGCGCACCGGCCCGGCTCGCGATCTCGAGGGCCGCGGCCGCCTGGTCGATCGCCTCGTCCACCGACATGTTCTGGTTCTTCCGGCAGTACGTCTCGCTCACGGTCAGCAGGCCGAGCATCTCGTCCACGGTGGACTCGGCGGCGCGCGCCGCGCCCTTCGCGTTCGGCACGAGCGCGCGGTAGATCGTGCCCGGACGCCGCGTGATCTTCGCCATGACGTCCTCGGCATCCCTCAGGTTCGGGATGACGCGCGGATGCGCGAAGCCGGTCACCTCGATGACCGGGAAGCCGGCCTCGCTCAGGCGATCGACCATGGCGACCTTCCGCTCCGTCGGGATCCACGTGTCGAGGCTCTGGAGCCCGTCGCGCGGCCCCACCTCGACGACGGTCGCGCGCTTCGGCAGGTTCAGCATCGTCTCTCCTTGGGTGGTCCCCCCATGATCAGAAATACGCGGCGAGCACGCGCGGGTCACGCCGGATCGCGTCCGGCGGTCCCTCGGCGATGAGCTCGCCGGTGTCCATGGCCAGCACGGTGTCGCACACGTCGAGCAGGAGCCGCATCTCGTGGTCGATCAGGAACAGCGTGACGCCCTGGTCGCGCAGGCGCTTGAGATAGCCGAGGATGCGGTTCTGCAGGCGCGGGTTGATCCCCGCGAACGGCTCGTCGAGGAGCAGCAGCTTCGGGTCGAACATGAGGGCGCGGGCGATCTCGGCGAGCTTGCGCTGGCCGTACGACAGCGTGCCCGCGAGCGCGTGCTCCAGCGCCCGGACCTCGACGAGATCCAGCAGCTCCTGCGCGCGCCTGACCGCGTTCACATCGGACCGCCCGTGCGCGACCGCGACGAGGTTCTCGAGCACGGTCATCTCGCGGAACAGCCGGGTGATCTGGAACGTCCGGGCCAGTCCCATCGCGCAGATCTCGGACGGCGCCCGGCCGTCGATGCGCTCTCCCGCGAGCTCGATCCGTCCCGCGTCCGGCCGCTCGGTGCCCGCGATGCAGTTGAACAGCGTCGTCTTGCCCGACCCGTTGGGACCGATGAGTCCCGTGATGCTGCCCGCGACGACCTTGCAGCTGGCGTGGTTCACGGCGGTGAGCCCGCCGAAGCGCTTCACGACGCCCTCGACGACGAGGATCGCGGCCGACTTCGACGTGGGGGGCCCCGACATGGCCCCCCACACCCCGCCCCACACCCCCCCGCGCTCGGCAGCGCCCCGGGACACCCGGGGCGCTCCTCGGGTCTCCTCCAGCACCGTCCTACGCCTCCACCGGTTCCGCCGGGGGCGGCGTCCGGGCCGCGATCCTGCGCAGCGTCGGGCGGCCGGCCGGGAGCCATCCGCGTCGCGTGACGAGCGCCATCACGCCCCGCGGCATGATCAGGATCACCGCCGCAATGACGACGCCGACCGCGCCGAGATAGATCTGCGGGAACTGTGCCCAGAGCACCTCGTAGAGGACCGAGAGCACGACGGCACCGAGCAGCGGTCCCAGCACCGTTCCCATGCCACCGAACAGGACCATCGCGATCGTGGTGAGCTCCGTCGCCGGCGAGAACGCGGTCGGCGGGTCGATGAACGACAGGTAGACGGCATAGAGCGCTCCGCAGGCGCCGGGCGCGATGGCCGACAGGGCGAATGCCGTCACCTTGAGTCGCGTGGTCTTGACGCCGAGCGCCTCGGCCGCGTCCTCGTCCTCGCGGATCGCGAGCAGCTGCAGGCCGAAGCGGGAGTTGTCGAGCCGGTACGTGAGCGCGACCATCGCCACCGCGACCAGCAGGAGCGCGTAGTAGACCGGCCGGAGGTCGTACGCCGGCGGCAGGTAGAGGCCCGTCCCGCCCTGCGTCAGGTCCGACCAGCCGAACGCGACCGCCTCGAAGACGCGGGCGAGGCCGAACATCCCGATCGCGAAGAACGAGCCGCGCAGGCGCAGCATCGCGACGCCGAGCGGCAGCGCGAGCAGCAGGGCGACCGCGCCGCCGGCAAGCGCCGCGGCGGGCCACGGCAAGCCCGCCTTCAGCGTGAGCAACGTGGACGTGTACGCGCCGATGCCGAAGAAGCTCGTGTGGCCGAACGACGTGTAGCCGGTGTAGCCGCTGATCACGTTCCACGAGTACGCGAGGATGACGAACGTCAGGAGCTGGACGGTGAACGACAGCCCGTACGACGCCGTGACGAACGGGATCAGCGCCGCCGCCACGATCGCGAGCACGGCGACCACCCGGACGATCACGCCCGCACCGTCACGCCGAGGAGCCCGGACGGCCGGAACAGCAGGAACCCGATCATCAGCAGGTACAGCAGCGCGGTCGCGAACGTCTGGCCGAGCAGGTAGCCCCCGGCGACCTCCACGATGCCGATGGCGAGCGCGCCGGCGAACGCGCCAGCGCGAAGGTGAGGCACCGGATCTGCGCCGCGGGGATGCCGGACACCGTCGCGATCTCGGGCTGCTCGCTGACCGCGCGCACGGCCTTGCCGACCATCGTGCGACTCAGGAACAGGTACACGAGCAGCGTGAGGACGAGCGCGATGAGGAAGGCCGCGACCCGCGCCTGCGAGAGGCTGAAGCCCGCGACGCCGATGAACCCCGAGAACACGCCCGGCATGCCCTGGTACCCGCCGCCCCAGATCAGCAGCCCGGCGTTCACGAACACCGTCGACGCGCTGTAGGTGAGCAGGAGCGACATGATCGGCGGGCCGTTGACCACGCGCTCGATCAGCGTGGCCTGCAGGATCGCGCCGAAGATGCCGAGCGCGGCGGCGACGAGGACCAGCGCCAGGAGGAACGGCACGCCGGCACCGATGACGAGCGACACGGCGAGGAGCGCACCGAACGCGAGGAACTCGCCGTGCGCGAAGTTGATGACGCGCATGACGCCGAAGATCAGGTTGAGCCCGCACGCCATGAGGGCATACAGGCCCCCGAGGAGGACCCCGTTGAGCAGCAGCTCGAGCGCCGTTCTCACGCGGCGTCGAGCGGGAGGCCGGCCGCGCGGAGCTCGTCCTCGCTGAAGCCGAGCTCGCCCACCAGCACGTCCCGGTTGTGCTCGCCGAGCGTCGGACCTGCCCGGCGGATCGCGCCCGGCGTGCGCGAGAACGTGCCGACGACGTTCTGCATGCGGAGCGGGCCACCGAGCTCGGGGTCGTTCACGGCCGTGATGTTCTGCCGCGCCGCGTAGTGCGGGTCCTCGAAGATCTGCGCGACGTTGTTGACCGGCGCGACCGCGGCCTCGTGCTTGTCGAAGCGCTGGAGCAGCTCGTCGAGATCGAACCGCTCGATCGCCCGCTGCATCGTCTCCTCGAGCTCGGTCACATGCTTCATCCGGACGCGGTTGTCGAGGAAGCGCGGATCGGTGATGAGGTGCGGCACGTCGAGCGCCCGGCAGATCCGCTCGAAGATCGACTGCGCGCTGCCCGCGATCGAGACCCACTTGCCGTCGCGCGTCCGGAAGGTGTTGCGCGGCGCCGTGAACGGCAGCCGGCTGCCGTTGCGCTCCTGCACGAGGCCGAGCTGGTCGTAGTTCACGACCTGCGGGCCGAGCAGCGTGAACAGCGGCTCGTAGATGGCCAGGTCGACGACCTGGCCCTTGCCGCCGCGCTTGACGCGGTCGAAGAGCGCCACCATCGTCAGGAACGCCCCCGCCAGCCCCGTCGTCGAGTCCGCGAGGCCGAAGCCAGGCAGGAGCGGTGGGCGGTCCGGGTAGCCGGTGATGTAGGCGTAGCCCGCGAAGCCTTCCGCGAGCGTCCCGAACCCCGGCTTGTGCGAGTACGGCCCCGTCTGACCGAAGCCCGTGATCCGGGTCATCACGATCCCGGGGTTGATCGCGGACAGCACGTCGTAGCCGAGCCCCCAGCGCTCCAGCGTGCCCGGGCGGTAGTTCTCGACGACGACGTCGGCCGTCCGGACGAGCCGCTTGACGATCTCGACGCCGAGCGGCGTGCGGAGATCCGCCGTGATCGACTTCTTGTTGCGGTTGACGACCTTGTAGTAGAGCCCCACGCCGTCCTTGTTCTCGCCCCAGAAGCGCATCTCGTCGCCGCGCGACGGGTTCTCGACCTTCACCACCTCGGCGCCGTAGTCGCCGAGGAACATCGAGATCATCGGGCCGGCGAGGAAGTTCGAGATGTCGGCGACCCTGACACCCTCGAGCGGCAGTGACGCGCCTGTCATGCGTGTCTCCCGGCCGGCGCCGTCGCGCCTGCGGCCCGGTCCTTCGCCTCGAACGCCTCCGCGAGCGCGATGATGCGCTCCGCCTTCTCCACGATCGGGTAGTCCACGAACACGCCGTCCACGGTGATCGACGCGGATCCCTGCTTCTCCGCGGCGGCGAACGTCTCGAGGACCTTCCGGCAGAACGCGACCTCGTCGGCATCCGGCGCGAACGCGCGGTTCGCCGCCTCGACCTGCGAGGGATGGATGAGGACCTTGCCCTGGTACCCGAGGGTGCGCGCCACGCGACAGTCGGCCACGAAGCCCTCCGCGTCGCGGACCGCGATGTAGGGACCGTCGATCGGACGCGGCCGGCCCGCCGCGCGCGCGTCGACCACCAGCTTCGCCCGCGCCCACGCGAGCTCCGTGCCCGCGAGCGACCAGCGAATCGCGGGCAGCTCGAGGTCGCGCGTGAAGTCGCCGCTGCCGAAGGCGATCGTCAGCACACGCGGGCTCGCGCCCGCGATCGCCGACGCCGCGAGCACGCCGCGCGCGGTCTCGACCAGCGGCAGCACGCGGACGCGGCCGGCGGCCAGCCCTTCCCGGCGCTCCGCGGCGGCGATCATCGCGTCGACGGCGACGACATCCTCGGGCGCCTCGGTCTTCGGCAGCACGATGACGTCGAGCCCCTCCGCGACGACGCCATCCACGTCACCGGCCGTGAGCCGCGTCCCGAGGCCGTTGACCCGCACGCACACGAGCGGCCCGTGGATCTCGCGGACCGCGTCGCGGACCATCGGGCGGGTCGCCACCTTGTCGGCGTTCGGCACCGCGTCCTCGAGGTCGAGAATGATCGCATCGGCGCCGAAGGACGCCACCTTCTTCACCTTTCGTGGCTCGTTCCCGGGAGCGAAGAGCATCGAGCGGAGCGCGGTCGTCATCGACTGTCCCTCGTCATTGTCGTGGGTCCTTCGGGTCGTGGGCGTCATCGGCCGTGACCGCCTTGGCGAGACGCGCCGCCTGATGCCCGGGCGTGAGCAGCAGCGACCGGCGAGCGAACGTCACTCGAGCCCTCCGAGCGTCTCCGCGCGGATCTGACGCAGGTGCTGTCGCATCACGGCCTCTGCCCGCTCCGGCTCGCCGGTCTCGAGCGCATCGAGGACCTTCAGGTGCTCCTCGCACGTCACGCGCGCACGGCGCACCGCCGCCTCACCCGACGTGCGGATGTAGAGCTGGCGTCCGCCCTCGATGCGGCCGCGGATGCCCTCGAGCATGCGCGCGAGCGTGCGGTTGCCGGACGCCTCGACGACGATCGCGTGGAACTCGACGCCCCGCTTGTCGATCTGGCCGAGCGTGGCCTCCGAGAGCGTGTCGAGGTACTCCAGCCACTGCTTCCGAACCTCCGCGATCGTGCCGCGCGAGATACGCGAGGCGGCGAGCGCCGCGGCGGCGCCCTCGAGCGCCTCGCGGACGATCAGGATCTCCTGGATCTCCTGCACGCTCAGGATGCGGACGATCGCGCCGCGGCGCGCCAGGATCGCCGTCAGGCCCTCCTCCTGCAGGCGCATGAGCGCCTCGCGGACCGGCGTGCGGCTGATGCCGAACGTCCTGCCGAGGGCGGCCTCGGACAGCGTGGTGCCCGGCGGGTACTCGCCCGAGAGGATGCGACGGCGGATCGCCTCGTATGCGACGTTGCGCCGGAGCTTCCCGGCGCCGGCCGTACGGCGTGCCTGCGGCATTCGACTTGTATACAAGCCGCACACCAGCAGGTCAAGCCCCTCAGTACCGGTCGATGACCGTCACGCCCACCGTCGAGAACGCGTCCATCGACGCGAGCACGCCGCCCGCCTCCTCGAGCGGCACGCTCCGGCTCACGAGCTTCCCGGGGGCGAGCTTGCCCGTCTCCACCATCGCGAGCATCGCGCCGAACCGCGTCGCGGGCATGCCGTACGAGCCGACGAGGCTGACTTCCTTCAGCACCACGAGATCGATCGGGAGCGCGACCTGCCCCTGCTCCGCCGACGACGTGAGACCGATCTGCACGTGCCGTCCCTGCTTGCGCAGCGACATCACGGACGCCTGGCACGTGGCCGCGATGCCGAGCGCGTCGACGGACACGTGCGCGCCGCCGTCGGTGAGGCGAGCGATCTCCTTCACGGCGTTCGCCTGCGTCCCGTTGATCGTCGCCACGGCGCCGAGCCGCGTCGCCCAGTCGAGCTTCTCGTCGCTGATGTCCACGGCCACGACGTTCGCGCCGAGCGCGGACGCGATGTGCACCGCCGAGAGGCCGACGCCGCCGCAGCCGTGCACCGCGACCCACTCGCCGGCCATGACCTTCGCGCGGTCCACGAGCGCGTGGAACGACGTCATGAACCGGCACCCCATGCTCGCGGCCTCCACGAAGTCGATGGACGCGGGCAGCGGCACGAGGTTCACGTCGGCGAACGGCACGCCGACGTAGCGGCCGAAGCCGCCCCAGTAGGCGATGCCCGGCGTGAACCGGGTGTCGCAGAGATGCGCCTGCCCGTTCCGGCACCAGTCGCACGAGCCCTCGCCCTGGCTGAACGGCACGAGCACACGGTCGCCCTTCTTCACGCGCGTGACCTCGGGCGACACTTCCTCCACCACGCCACAGAACTCGTGTCCGAGAACGTGCGGGAAGGAGAGCTTCAGCCCGAACCACGACCAGTCGCCCGTCCACGCGTGCCAGTCGCTCCGGCAGATGCCGTTCGCCTCGACGCGGACGATCGCGCCGTTCGCGAAGAGCGCCGGGTCCTTGACGTCCTGCACCTCGAGCGGCCGGCGAATGCCTTCCATCACGGCTGCACGCATCGCGGGTCTCCTTCCTCGTGGGGGGCCCCGAAATGGCCCCCCACACCCCCCCATCGCTCGGAAGCGGCCCGGGACACCCGGGCCGCTCCTCGGGTTCACGCTCCTCGGCAGGGGGCCCCGAAATGGCCCTCCCGATTCTCCTACAGCTCCTGGCCGAGCGGTGCGACGAGACCGGGACGGCCCGACCATTCCCAGCCGAGCGTCGTGCGCGAGATCCCGAGCAACAGTCCGGCGAGCGCGCTCGGGTGCACCCAGAGGCCGTCCTGCTCCTTCGCGGGGTCCGGGCCGCGCGGCGTCCACCGCGCGCCGCGCGCGTCGAGCCGCTCGATGATCGGCCGCACGTCGTCCACCTCGCAATAGCACATGTAGAGCGAGTCGCCGCGCCTCGCGACCCACCGCCCCATCGCCGAATCGGGCTTCACGACCTGCGAGATCTCGATGCGATCGAGCCGCCCGGGCGGGTCGAAGAGCGTCAACGTCCCGGCGTAACCGAACCGCTCGCTCGCGATCGGGGAGAAGCGTCGCGGGTCGAGATCGAAGAGCGCCGTGAAGCGCGCGGCCGCGAGACGCCAGTCGGACACGAGCGTGTTCGTGACCTCGTAGAGGTGGCGCACCGGCCCGGCGCGCCGCCGGGGACGCACGGGAGTCAGCACGACCGGCATCCCGAAACACTCCGCGGCGTCGAGATACGTCTGCTCGCCGTCCACGCTGAACGGCACACCGAGGCCGGTAAGCCGCGCCTGGAGCGCCGCCACGTCGCGCACCGAGAACCCGGCTGTCATGAGTCCTTCGCCCCAGCGATCGAGATGCCGGCCAGCGCGGCCGGTGCCTGCCGGCTCGCACAGCTCGATCTCGCTGTCGCCGACGGCGAGCACCGTTCGCCGCGCGGCGAGCTCGCGGCTCTCGTCCTCGCGCACGGGCTCGGCGCCGAGGACGTCGTTGAACACTCGAGCGGCCGCCACACGGTCGCGCACGACGATCTGCACCCGGTCCACGCGCTCGATCATCACCGTATCGTCCCCTTCCTCCGAGTGGCCACCGACGCCAGAGTGTAGCCGATACACGCCACGGCGAACGGGTGAGCGGGCAGCACGATTGCTCGAACGAGCCTATGATGATCTCCATGGACACGTCATTCGAAGCCCTCGGCCTCGTGGAGCCCTTGCTCCGCGCGCTGGGCGAGGAAGGCTACGAGGCGCCGACGCCGATCCAGGCGAGCGCGGTCCCGGCGCTGCTCGCCGGTCGCGACGTGCTCGGGCAGGCGCAGACCGGCACCGGCAAGACCGCGGCGTTCGCGCTGCCCATGCTCCAGCGGCTCGCGCTCGAGCCGGTCGCGCTGCAGGGCCTCGTCCTGACGCCGACGAGGGAGCTCGCCATCCAGGTCGCGGAAGCGATTCACACCTACGGCCGCCACCTGCCGGGCGTGCGCGTCGCGCCGATCTACGGCGGGCAGCCGATGCCCAAGCAGGTCCGCCGCCTCGCGATGGGCCTGCACGTCGTCGTCGGCACGCCGGGACGCCTGCTCGACCATCGCCGCCGCGGCACGCTGGACCTGTCCACCGTCACGTTCGTCGTCCTGGACGAGGGCGACGAGATGCTGCGCATGGGCTTCATCGACGACGTCGAGACGATCCTCGGCGCGCTGCCCGAGACGCGCCAGACCGCGCTGTTCTCCGCGACGATGCCGGCCGAGATCGTCCGGATCGCCGAGCGACACCTGCGCGATCCCGTCCACTTCGAGATCGATCAGCGCGCGGTCACGGTGCCGACCATCGACCAGCGGTACCTGAACGTCGGGATCCGCCAGAAGCTCGACGCGCTGACCCGGATCCTCGAGGTCGAGGACACCGACGCGGTCCTGGTCTTCGTGCGGACGAAGACCGGCGCCGCGGAGCTGACCGAGCGCCTCCAGCATCGCGGCTGGGACGCCGAGGCCATGCACGGCGACATGTCGCAGGCGCAGCGCGAGAACGTCGTGCGGCGGCTTCGCGACGGTCAGGTCGACATCGTGGTGGCGACGGACGTCGCCGCGCGCGGTCTCGACGTCGAGCGCATCTCGCACGTCGTCAATCACGACATCCCCTACGATCCCGAGTCGTACGTCCACCGTGTCGGACGCACGGCCCGCGCGGGACGCCCGGGCGTGAGCGTGCTGTTCGTCACGCCGCGCGAGACCCGGCTGCTTCGCGAGATCGAGCGCTACACGAGACAGCGCATCACGCCGATGAGGATGCCCACGCGCGCGGACGTCGCCGCGCGCCGCGTCGAGCTCTTCAAGGACAGTCTCAAGACCACCATTGCGGAGGGCAACCTGGAGCCGTACCTGGCGCTCGTGGAGGAGCTCGCCGAGGAAGGTCCGTACGAGATCGCCGAGGTCGCGGCGGCGGCCGCGCGGCTGGCCGGAGGCGATCGTCCTCTGGAGCTCGTCGCTGACGGCACGGCCGGCCGTGACGGCGAAGACGGTGACGCGACCGTGCGGCTGTTCATCAATGCCGGCCGCCAGCACGGTCTGAGACCCGCTGACGTCGTCGGCGCCATCGCCAACGAGGCCGGCATCCCCGGCGCCGCCATCACCGGCGTCGACATCTACGACCGCTTCACGTTCCTCGAGATCCCCGCCCGGTACCAGGACCAGGTGCTCACGCGCATGAGCGGCAGCACGATCCGGAACCGACCGGTGCTCGTGACGGTCGCGGTGCCGCGCGGCGATGGGGCGCCGGAGGAATGGCAACCATCGCGCGCCGCGGAGCGGCCCGCGGCACCGAGCGCGCCGGGCGCGATGGAGCGGCCAACGGCCCCCGGCGCGCCGCGGGCCGAGGAACGGCCGACGGAAGCCGGCGCGCCGCGGGCCGTAGAGCCGCCGACGGCACCCGGAGCACCGCACCCCGTGGAGCAGCCGAGAGCACCCGGCGCCCCGCACACCGGTGAGGACGATGAAGCGCGCGGCGCCGGTCCCGCTGCCCCGCGACCGGACCGCCGAGAGTCGCGTGCCGAGCGGCGAGCGCGGGAGCGCCGCCAGCAGCGGGAGGGTTTGACCCCGGAGCGCGGCGACGGTGAGACGGCCGACCGCGACCGGGGCGCGGCGCCGACGTCAGCCCGCGACGATGCGCGGCCGGGCGGCAGGCTTGTTCACGAGACTGCCGAGCGCGGCGAAGCGCCGCCGCGTCCGCCGCGCCCGGACCGGTGGACGGAACGCGGCGGCGACCGTGGCGCTCCGCGCGGCCGCAGCGACCGGGAAGGTGCCGGCCGCTGGAAGGGGCGGCGCGACCGAGAGCGACGGGGAGGGCCCGACCGAGAGCGAGCAGGACCGCCTTACGAAGAGCGACCGGGACGCGCGTACGGAGAGCGCGAGCGAGGTGAACAGCCGGACCGAGACCGAGCGCCCCGGTGGAGCGCCAGGCGTGGCGACGCGCGGCGCACCGCACCGGGTGCCGGTCGCTGGCGCGGACCGCGTGACAGCGCGCCGCCGGCGCGCGATCGCGGCGAGCGGCCGCGGGACGGCGAGTGGCCGCGTGCTGGCGAGCGCCCGCGGGGCGGCGAATGGCCGCGCGGCGGCGAGCGCCCCGAGGGACAGCGACCAGGCGGCAAGCGCTTCGGCCCGCCTCGCTCAGGCCAGCGGTGGCGCGATCAGGGCGGCCGTCGCGATCGACCGGGTGGCGGGCGGTTCGAACCGCCGTGGAAGAAGCGGCGCTCCGATGACGCGCGCGGCGATCGGCCATCGGGCGCCGGCCCGCGAAGCGATCGGGCGGGCGCCGGCGGCGGCCAGCCACGCAGCGAGGAGCCGCCGGCCGAGCGTCCCTTCTACGAGCGGTTCCGGCCGGGCGGGCGCTGGAAGCCGAAGCCCCGCGGTGATCGGCCGTTCCGCAAGCGTCGCCGGTAGACGCGACCGCCGCGCACGGTCTTGGCCAGACGCCTGCGCGCTCACCTTTGCCGGGGCTCCTGGTCACGTACCGGACTTGCGTCTCCTCGAACTCGCATGCGCCGCATCGCCTGGGCGCGACGCCGGCGACTATGAGCACCACCCAGCCGTAGAAGGGTGGGCGTGATGAGGTGGCCACGCCAGGCCCAACCGACACTCCTTTGGGAGCCGGACCGCCTGACTGCCGCCGTTCTGGAAGAGCTTCGCGCGAGTAGTTTTCATGGCGTGAGTCCAGACCGGCGAGTCAGGCCGGCCTTCGACTGGACCCTGTACTGGGGCAACTCCTCTCGCAGGACTCGACGCAGCGTCTCTTCGAGATTCTGTTCGGCCGATTCCGCGAAGCGGCGTAGAGCATCATTGATGAGCGTCTGATAGCTGCCGCCTCCGGCCTTGTGAACCTGCCCCCTGAACCACTGAAGGATGTCGTCGTCGATCCGAATCGTGATTCGCGTTTTGCCTGACGGGGTGCGAAGAACAGCGCCGCGTCGACCGGCCCTAAAGTCGTACTGCCTTTTCATCGCGCATCCTACGAGAACCCGGCCGAGCGCGTCCACGCCAAGCGTGATGAACCGGTCCTCCTCGTCCGAGCCCTCATCCACGATGGTGATCGCACGCTCGTCATGAAAAACCCCCCAGCGACGAAGAGGGGTCGGCCCGCCGGCGGGCGTGCACGCAGGGCGGAGGAGGGGCTCCCGGGAGCTCCTCCCCCACCCGCGTGCAGGCACGTCCCGGCGGAGAGCGCGTGCCGCATGCAGCCGCCTCGCGGATGAGGCCGGCTAGCGCTTGTCGAGCCACACGTTCCAGAAGTGCATGTACGGGCCGGGCCGGTAGCCCTGCACCTCCTTGCGCTTCGCGTCGAGCCGGAAGTAGTCGCCGAACCTGATGCGCCCCGCGTCGGCGTAGAAGATCGCCTGGACCTTCTCCCAGATCGCGTAGCGCTTCTTGAAGTCGGGCTCTTTCTGCATCGCCTGCAGGAGCTCGTCCTTCTCGGGGTTGCACCACCAGCCGGGCCAGTTGCAGTTGACCTGCGACGACGTCGCCGGCTCCGGCACGAAGACGAACGCGGTGCTGAACACGTCCCAGAGCTCCGGCTTGTTGCGCCGCTGCACGACGGTCGCCCAGTCGCTCACCTGGAGATCGATCTTGAAGCCGATCTCCTCGAGCTGGCTCTTCGCGACGAGCGCCGGCTTGTAGTGGTGCTCGTACTCGGTCGTGACGATCCACCGGACCGGCTGCCCCTGGTAGCCGGCTTCCTTGAGGAGGCGCCGCGCCTTGTCCTTGTTCTTCTGGTTGTAGAGCTCGGCGCCCGCCTTCGAGTGCCAGGCCTGCTCCTGGAAGAAGAGGCCGGGATCGAGCCGGAAGAAGTCCTTGTGCCCCATCGCCGCGAGCATCATCGGCTCGATGTCGAGCGCGGCCTGGATGGCCTGCCGCAAGCGCTTGTCCGTCATCAGACCCTGCTTGGTGTTCGGCACGGCGACGGCCCAGCCGTACGGTTTCGCGACAACGGGATCCACGCCGGGCGTCGACTTGACCCGATCGTACTGGTCGGGCTTGACCTGCTGGATGTAGGTGTACTCGCCGGTCGCGATGCCGGCCTGCCGGGTCGCGTAGTCGGGGACCGGGATGAAGTAGAGCTCGTCGACGTAGGCGACACGCTGCCCCGCGAGACCGTTCGCGGGTTCGGTGCGCGAGACGTAGCCGTCGAAGCGGGCGAACTTGATGTGCCGGTCCGGCTTGTGCTCGACGAACTTGAACGGACCGGTGCCGACGAATTCCTTGAGCTGACCGTCGCCCGTCGCCTTGATGATCTCTTCCGGCATGATGACGGCGGCGCTGTCGACCTGCGCGAGCACCGTGAGGAGCCCCGCGGACGGCTGCTTCAGCCGGATCTCGACGGTGAGCGGGCCCTTGGCCTCGACCGCCTCGACGCTCTTGAAGATCGCCTTGCCGGGGCTGGCGAGCTTGCCCCATCGCACCAGCGATGCGACCACGTCGCCGGACGTCATCTCCTTGCCGTTGTGGAACTTGACCCCCTTGCGGAGGCGGATCACGTATCGCTTGCCGCCGTCCCTGACGTCGACGCCGTCGGCGAGATGCGGCCGGGGCTGGTACTTGGCGTCGAGCGCGAAGAGCCCCTCGAACGTGTTGATCGTGACTTCGCGGGTGATGACGGCCGTGGTCGTCGGCGGATCGAGCGTCGGCGGCTCGCCGATCATCCCGATCCTGAGCACGCCGCCCTTCTTCGGCGCCTGGGCCTGGATGACGTCCGGCGAGGCAAGGAGCCAGACGGAAACCGCCGCGACGACGACGGCGGCGAGCATGCACGTGAGCCGGGAGCGCGACATCGTTCTCCTCCTGAAAGTTCGGAAGTGGTGAAACCCTGTCCCGGGCATCCTACGGGCCGCTCGGGAGCCGATTCAATACGCAATCGTGATCGCGGCGGCAACAATGAGCCGCCTGGCTCACGCGACCCCTGCGCGGCTCTCAGGGCCCGTGAACGACATCGAGGGCCGTCCCGGGTTTCGCAGGTGCGTCCGCGCACCCCACGGGTGCGTCCGCGCACCCCACGGGTGCGTCCGCGCACCCCTCCCGGGACGGCTCCGAGCGCTGGGGGGTATGGGGAGCCATTTCGGGGCCCCCCATGACGTCAGTACACTGCACCGACAACCGTTGCTGCTCGACGCGAGGAGGCGTCCCGATGGCGAACAACGAGGTGCTGTGGGACATCGACGGCCGGGGTGTGGCGAGTGTGACGTTCAACCGTCCCGAGGTGAACAACGCGTACAACGGCGACCTCATCCAGGGCGTCCTGGCCGCGATGGACGCCCTCGGCGCGAAGCCGGGACTGCGCGTCGTCGTGCTCCGCGGGCACGGGCGTCACTTCCAGGCCGGCGCGGACCTCAAGTGGGTCCGGAGCGTCGCCGCGCAATCCCGCGCCGACAACGTGCGGGCCTCGCGGGCGACCGCCGAGGCCGTGCACCGGCTCAACACGCTCCCCGTCCCGACGGTGGCGCTGGTGCAGGGCGGGTGCTTCGGCGGCGGCACGGGCATCGTGGCCGCGTGCGACGTCGTCGTCGCGGCTGACAACGCGATCTTCTCGATCTCCGAGACCCGTTGGGGGCTGATGGCCGGCATCATCATCCCGCAGCTCAACGACGCGATGGGCGTGCGGCAGGTGCGTCGCTACGCGCTCACGGGCGAGCGCTTCGACGCGCACGAGGCCCGGCGCATCGGGCTCGTTCACGAGGTGGTTCCGCTCGCCGAGCTCGAGTCGGCCGGCGCGCGCGTCGTCGACCAGGTGCTGCAGAACGCGCCGGAGGCGAACGCCGAGACCAAGGCGGTCGCGCTCGAGAGCGCGTGGGGCAACCTCGGCGCGCTCGACTTCACGCGGCTGGTGGAGCAGCACGCGGCGAAACGGCAGTCCGCCGAGGGCAGCGAAGGCCTCGCGTCGTTCGTCGAGAAGCGCGCCCCGAGCTGGTATCCGGGCGCACGCGCGTGAGTCGTTGAGGAACGCGGCTACAGTTTTTCGGCATCCGGCTACCCCGACGCGCGCGACGGCGCAGCGTCGCGGGCGACGGCGAGCGGACTTACGCGCCCGGCGGGACGGTACGCGGCTTGCGTCCACTATGCGATTCCGCGGTCGGCGCCAGCCCTGGCGATCCCGAGCCGTCCTCGGAGCCCGTGAACGAATCGGGTGATCGAGGGCCGTCCCGGGTTTTCCCGGGACGGCTCCGAGCGCTGGGGGGTTTGGAGGGCCGTGTCGGGGCCCCCCATGAAGTCGGAGGAGCCGGTGCACGTGCGCAGCTTCAAGAGCCGCCTCGCCGTCGTCGTCCTCGGCCTCGTCGCCGTCGTGCAGGCCGCGAGCTTCGCCGCGGTCGCGCTGTCGGTACGGGCGAGCGCGCGCGCGAAGATCGACGAGGAGCTACGGGTCGCGAGCGCCCTGCTCGTCCGGCGGCTCGAGACACGACGTCCGCTCGCTCTCGACGATCGTGCCGCGGCAGAGCTACGGCTGGCGACCGGTCTGCACGTCTCGTTCGTGCGAAGGCAGAGCGCCGGCGTCACCGTGCACGGCTCGACGCTCGACGCGACGGGACGTGACACGGTCGCCCGGCACGTCCCGGACGCCGGGACGACGGGCGTGATCGAGGTCGCTGGCGTCGACCACGTCGTGCGTGCGACGCGGCTGACCGGCGACGTCGTGGCGGTCCTTCAGCGTCCCCTCGTCGATGCGCTCCAGCCGTGGGACAACGTTCTCGCGGTGCTGCTCGCGATCGCCGCGGCCGGCGTGCTGCTCGCGATCGGCGCGGCCGGCGTCCTCGCGCGACGCGTGAGCCGGCCCGTTCTCGCGCTGGAGCAGGCGGCCACGCGCGTCGCCGCGGGCGACCTCGACACGCGTGTGGAGGTGCACGGGCGTGACGCGCTCGGCACGCTCGCCGCGGCGTTCAACGAGATGGTGGCCAGCCTCCGCGAGCGCGACCGCCTGCGCCGCGAGCTCGAACGGCTCGGGAAGCTCGAACGGTTCTTCTCGCCGCGGCTCGCCGAGCTGCTGTCACGCGCCGGCGAGAGCGGCCTCGCACCGCACCGTGAGAACATCACCGTGGTCTTCTGCGACCTGCACGGCTTCACGGCCTTCGCCGAGACGGCCGAGCCCGAGGAGGTCATGCGGTTGCTCGGCGCGTATCACGAGACCGTGGGGCCTCTCGTCTTCGAGCACGGCGGCACGCTCGAGCGGTTCACGGGAGATGGGCTGATGGTGATCTTCAACGACCCCGTCCCCTGCCCCGATCCCGCTGCGCAGGCGGTCCGCATGGCGATCGAGATGCGCGACGCGGTCGAGACGCTGCTGGAGCCCTGGCGCCGGCGTGGCCACGCGCTCGGCTTCGGCGCCGGCATCGCGACGGGCTACGCGACGCTCGGCCGGATCGGGTTCGACGGACGCCTCGACTACACGGCGATCGGTGACGTGACGAGCCTGAGCGCCCGGCTCTGCCAGGCGGCGCGAGACGGGCAGATCCTCGTCAGCCAGCGCGTGTACGCGGAGGTCGAGACGCTCGTCCACGCGGTGGCGCTCGGCGCCTCCGCCATCCACGGGTTCGGCAAGCCGCTCACGGTCTTCAACGTCGTCGCGCTGCGCCGCGCCGACTACGACGCCGCGCGCGCGGGCTGATCACCGTACACGCGCGCGCGGTCCCGGCTCCGGTCACCTCGGGGCCCGTGAACGAATCGGCGTGTCGAGCCGGGCCCGGGTTCACCCCGGGCCCGGCGACCGCTGGGGGCTCAGCGGGCTGGTGAGCACGGCGGATCGCCGGGCGGCGGGACGCGGAGTCCGTCAGGCGCGCGCGTGACGGCGCACGAAGTCCTCGTCCACGGTGATGCCGAGCCCGGGGCGGTCCGGGATCTCGACGTGGCCGCCGGCGACGGGGAACGTCTCGTGCACGAGCTCGTGCAGCAGCGGGTTGGCGCCGAGCGAGTACTCGAGGACGAACCCCGAGCTCTGCGTCGACGCGAGCGCGAGGCCCGCGGCGAACGCGGGCGCGCCCGACCACAGATGTGGCGCCAGCCGCAGGTTGAACGCGGACGCGATCGCCGCGATCCGCAAGCCCTCGGTGATCCCGCCCGCGATCGCCAGGTCCGGCTGGAGGATGTCGGCGGCGCGCAGCTCGGCGATCTCGCGGAAGTCGTGACGGGTGAACTCGCTCTCGCCGGTCGAGATCGGGACGGCCGAGCTCCGGCGCACCTCCGCGAGGCCGGTCTTGTCGTCGGCGGTCACCGGCTCCTCGAGCCAGTACACGTCGAGCTCTTCGACCATGCGGCAGAAGGCCTTCGCCTCGGACACCGTCCAGGTCCCGTGCGCGTCCGCGGCGATCCTGACGTCCGGCCCGAGCGCCTTCCGCGCAGCGCGCACCCGCGCGGCCGAGCGGTGCGGCTCGCCGTCCATCACGCCGACGCGCATCTTCACGGCCCGGAAGCCGCCCTTCGCGACGTAGCCGGCAAGCTGCTCGCCGATCCCGGCCTCGTCGGCCCAGCCCCCCGACGCGTAGGCGGGCATCCGCGTGGCGCGCCGCCCGCCGAGCAGTCGCCATACCGGGGCGCCGAGCGATTTGCCGAGAATGTCCCAGAGCGCGATGTCCACGCCGGCGATCGCGGAGATCGAGAGTCCGCGCCGCCCGAGCTGCGGCAGGACGTGTCCGCGGTCCACGGCGTAGCCTTCGCGCGGCATGTTGTACATCACGTCCCAGAGCCGGCTGATGTCGCGCGGGTCCTGCCCGATCAGCAGCGGCGCCAGGTCCTTCGTGATGATGGTGGCCAGGCCGGCGCCCGGCGCAGCGCTGCCGACGCCCGCCTTCGCCTCGCCCCAGCCCACGATGCCGGCGTCGGTCTCGACCTTCACGATGACCGAATCGAACGACGCGATCCGGCCGAAGTCGCTCACGTGCTGCCGCTCGGGCGGGATTGGCACATGCACCCACGTCGCGTTCACGCCGGTGATCTCCATCGGTCCTCCGTTGGATGTGGGGGCCCCGAAATGGCCCCCACACCCCCCAGCGTTCGCAAGCGCCCCGGGACACCCGGGGCGCTGCTCTACTTCGCGCTCGGGCGTGGGGGGCCCGAAATGGCCCCCACACCCCCCGCGCTCGGCAGCGCCCCGGGAGGTGCGCGGACGCACCCGCGGGGTGCGCGGACGCACCCGCGGGGTGCGCGGACGCACCCGGGGAACCCGGGGCGCTCCTCGATGCCCCGACATGCTCCAGGGTCTCCGCAGCATGAGGGGGAGCGCGCGTGGACGCAAGGGCCACCCGGGGGCCGTCGTTTCTTGATGATCACGGGGGCCGGCACGCTCCATAATGTGCGGCGTCACAGAGACCGATCGGGCGGAGGGGCCGATGAGCGGCAGCGGCAGCAGTCGACGCCACGCACGACGTACGAACCTGCAGCAGGCGGCGTCCACGATCTTCGTGCTGACCGCGCTGCTGCCGCTGCTGATCTTCGTCTGGATCATCTACGTCCTGGACGCGATGCACGACGTGCGCGTCCAGGTCGGCCTCGGGCTGTCGCTCCTGGTGTCCATGCTGGGCTTCGCGATCCTGAGAATCACGATGCGCCGGACCTCCGAGGTCCTCCAGCTCCTCGTGCGTGCGGAGGCCCGGCCCGCGGTCCGGCCGGCCGCCGATATCCCGGCCGGTGCGCCGGCAGCCGGGCAGGGCGCCGTCCGCCCCCCCGCCGACCGACAGCCGTCCGCCGCCTCCGCACCAGCCACGCCGCCCGCGGCAAGGGCCGAGCGGAAGAGCGCGGGCCACTCCGTCGACGTCGCGCCCGCGATCGGCGCGATCCAGGAGTTGCACGACGCGGCCGAGGCCGTGATCCGTCGCTGGCGTCGCGAGGCCGAGGTGCTGCTCGGCAGACCGGTCATGGTGCACGTCGAGAACCTGGATCAGCCGGAGTGCGGCATTCTCGCGCGCGTCAGCGAGGTCGGCATCGTGCTGGAGCAGGAGGGGCAGGAGTTCGGCGTGATGTGGAAGCTGATCGCGTCGATCGAGCTCGACCCGCTCATCGAGCCGGCGGCCCAACCGGTCGGCTGAGCGACTCGGAGGGCGGCTTCGCCCCCTTCCGAGACCTCCGCCCCCTCCGCTCAGGACGGCCGGGGCGACGCGGCGTAGAGTTGTAGAATCGAGGGCTAGCAGTCATGGGGCGCGTCGTTGTCCTCCCCCCCGACACCGATCTCGAACCGGACGGAACCCGGGCCGGCGGCTGGTGGCATGCCAGCGATGCGGCCGGACGCATCGTCTGCGACCTGTGCCCGCGGGCGTGTCACCTCCAGCCCGGGGCGCGCGGGTTCTGCTTCGTGCGCGAGAACCGCGACGGCCGGATGGTCCTCACGACGTACGGTCGCAGCACCGGGTTCTGCGTCGATCCGATCGAGAAGAAGCCGCTGAACCACTTCTTCCCCGGCACGAGCGTCCTGTCGTTCGGGACGGCGGGCTGCAATCTCGGCTGCCAGTTCTGCCAGAACTGGTCGATCTCGAAGTCGCGAGAGACGGAGCTCCTGAGCGAGCGCGCGACGCCGGACATGATCGCCGCGGCGGCGCAGCGCCTGGGCTGCACCAGCGTGGCGTTCACGTACAACGATCCGGTGATCTGGGCGGAGTACGCGATCGACGTCGCGCGCGCGTGCCGCGCTGCGGGCGTCAAGACGGTCGCGGTCACCGCCGGGTACATCACGCCCGCCGCGCGCGAGCCGTTCTTCTCGGTGATGGACGCTGCGAACGTCGACCTGAAGGCATTCACCGAGGAGTTCTACCGGCGTCTGACGCTCGCCCACCTCCAGCCCGTCCTCGACACGCTCCGGTGGCTCCGGGCCGAGACGGACGTCTGGTTCGAGATCACGAACCTCGTCATCCCGGACGCGAACGACTCGACTGACGAGCTCGAGCGGATGTGCGCGTGGATGCTGGACGCGCTCGGTGACGCGGTGCCCGTGCACTTCACCGCGTTCCACCCGGACTTCCGCCTCCGCGACCGCGGGCGCACGCCGCAGGACACGCTGCTGCACGCGTGGCGGATCGCGCGCCGCGCCGGTCTCAAGTACGTCTACGTCGGCAACGTCGACGACGTCACGCACCAGAGCACGTACTGCCCGCACTGCGGCCGGATGGTGATCGAGCGCGACTGGTACGAGCTCGGCCGCTACGACCTCACCGGCAGCCGGTGCCGGCACTGCGGCGGGCCCGTCGCCGGGCGGTTCGGCGAGTCACGCGGGACCTGGGGACGCCGTCGCCTGCCCGTCCGCATCGCGCAGCTCGCTCCGCCCGCGTCGATACGGCCCCCGTCGTCGAGAAGGGCCACCATGACAGCGCTTCCCGTTCTCACCGAGCAGCAGGAGCGCGCGATCCACCAGGCGGCGTGCGCGATGGTCGCCGCGGCAGCGATGCGACGCCCCGTCCGGGCGCCGGACCCGACGTTCGGCGGCGCCGCGGCCGAGGCCGTCTCGGGCGCGTTCGTCTCGCTCAAGCGGCGTGGCCGTCTGCGCGGCTGCTGCGGCGTGATCGGCCAGGCCACGACCGTCGCGGCGGCGGTCACGCGCGCGGCGGCGCGGACCGCGACGGAAGACGTGCGTCTGCCCGCCGTGTCGCCGACCGAGCTCGGCGCGCTCGACCTCGAGGTCTGGCTGCTGTCGGAGCCGGAACCGATGCGTGCGCGCGGCGAGCAGCGCCGCGCGCACGTCGTCGTCGGACGGCACGGGCTCTACGCGCGGCGCGGCACGATGAGCGGCCTGCTCCTGCCTGGTGTCGCCGTGGAACACGGGCTCGACGCCGAGCGGTTCCTGGAGCAGGTGTGCGTGAAGGCGAACCTGCCGCCGACGGCGTGGAAACAGGACGACGTCGAGATCGGCACGTTCGAGGGCGTCGTGATCGGGGCTCGCTTCGACCCCGCGATCGCGAAGACCGCCGAACCGCCCGCGTTCATCGACGGCATCGCCCTGGCGACGCTCGCCGACCACTGCCGGCAGAATCTCGTCGATCTCGCACGCGGTTTCCTCGGCCGATGCTACCTGCCCGGCGGCGCCGAGGGCACGGTCCATGCGGTGTCGATCGCCGTGCGCGTGCCGGGCGACACGGACACGCTCCGCTTCTCGAAGCTCTCGCTGCGTCCCGGGCTGCCGCTTCAAGCGACGCTCTACGAGCTGGTGGAGCGCGCGGCCCGGACGATCGCGTCACGGGCCAGCCTCCCCGAGCCACCGGTGGGATTCGAGCTGGACGCCACGGTCCTCTGGGATCCCGCGATGCACGGCGCGGTGGCCGACCCCGATCTCGACGGCCTCGATCCCGCAACGCGTGCCGTGCTCGTCATCGAAGGCCGGAAGTCCGCGTGGGTGCGGGATCCCGGCGCGACACCGCACGCGCTCATCGCGACCGCCGCGCGCGAGGCGCAGGTGCGGAATCCAGGCGCAGCGCTGGTGCTCGGCCTGGCCGCCGTGTCCACGGAACTCTCCGTCGTCGTGACCGACGTGCCGCGTCCCGAGCAGGGCGAGCGCACGCGGCCGGCGGCCGTCGCGGGTGGCTTCTATCCCGGAACGGCGCGCGACCTGGCCCGCATGGTCGACGGCCTGCTCCCCGGCGGCGACCTCCGGCGTGAACCGCGGCCGGCGATCATGGTCCCGCACGCCGGCCTCCAGTACTCCGGAAGGATCGCGGCGGCCACCTACGCGCGCGTCGTCATCCCCGACACCGTCATCGTCCTCGCGCCGAGGCACCACCGCATGGGCGCGGAGTGGGCGGTCGCGCCGCACGACGTCTGGTCGATCCCTGGTGGCTCCATCCCGTCGGACGTCGCGCTCGCGCACGAGCTCGCCGAGGCGATCCCCGACCTCGCCCTCGACGCCGTGGCGCACCAGCGCGAGCACGCGATCGAGGTCCAGCTCCCCCTGATCGCGCGGCTGGCGCCGCACGCCCGCGTCGTCGGCATCGCGCTCGGATCAGGCGATCTCGCCCGCCTGCGACAGCTCGCGACGGGCCTGGCCGACGTGCTTCGCGCGCGCCGGGACCGGCCGCTCCTCGTGATCTCGACCGACCTGAACCACTTCGCGACCGATGCCGAGAACCGCCGGCTCGACGCCATCGCGCTCGCGGCCGTGGAACGCCTCGACCCGGCCGACGTGTACGAGACCGTCGTCGAGCACCGGATCAGCATGTGCGGCCTGTTCCCGGCCGTCGTCGTCCTCGACACGCTGCGACAGCTCGACCTCCTGCACGCGGCCGAGCGCGTCGCCTACGGCACGAGCGCCGACGTCACGGGCGACACGAGCCGCGTGGTGGGCTACGCGGGCGTGGTGTTCCGATAGCGAACGAGGATCAGCCGGCGATCGCGCGCCGGGCCTCGGCGAGCTCCGCGTCGACCGCGTCCGGTCCACGAAACTCGCGCTCGGCCTTCCGGTACCAGTAGCGCGCGTTGCCGAGATCGCCCTCGATCGTGTGCACGATGCCGTGCAGCCAGGCCGCGAGCCGGGAGCTGTCTCGCTGCACGATCTCGTGCGCCTGCTGCCACGCGCGGCGCTCGAGCAGCTCGAGGGCGTTCAGCAGCGCGCCGTGAGGCTCGGGCTGGGCGTGGTCCATCGCGGTTGACACGACCCGGTCAGCGCGCGCACGTGTTGTGGCGGCCGCCGTCCACGAACACGCAGTTGCCGGTGATCATCCCGGCGCGGTCCGACGCGAGGAAGAGGATCATGTCGGCGACCTCCTCGGGCTCGCCGATGCGTCCGATCGGGTGCGTCGTGCGGCTGCGCTCGACGAACGCCGCGTAGTCGGCCTCGCTCATACCGCTCCGGCGGTGGAGGTTCGTGCGTGTCACCCCCGGATTCACCCCGTTGATCCGGATGCCCTTCGGCGCGAGCTCGAGCGACGCGCACATCACGAACTGGTCGACGGCCGCCTTGCTGCAGCAATACGCGAGGACGTTCGGGAAGGCGCGCTGGCCGTTGACGCTCGACACCACCACGATGTTGCCCTTGCGCGGTGTCAGCGCGGGCAAGGCGAGCTGCACGAGGCGGTACACCGAGCGGACGTTGACCGCCATCATCTGGTCCCAGAGCTCGGGCGACGTGTTCTCGATGCTGCCGGTCGCGATCACGCCGGCCGCGCAGACGACCACGTCCAGGCCGCCGAACGCGCGCACCGTCTCGTCCACCACGCGGCGGACGTCGTCCTCCTTCGTGACGTCGGCCTGCAACGCGAGCGCGCGCTCCCCGCCGGCCGCCATCGCCTTGCGCGTCGCGTCCAGCGCATCGGGCTTGCGCCCGACCAGCGCGACGCGCGCGCCCTCGGCCGCGAGCTTGAGCGCCGCCGCCCGGCCGATCCCGCTCGTCGCCCCGGTGACCAGCGCGCACTTGTCCGTGAAGCTCATCCTGTCTTCCTTTCGGGCACCTCGAACTCCCACTCGCACCACATGTCCCGCGGGTGCGCATCCGGCGGACATACGATACACCGCACCTGGCACGCCGGGTTGACGACGCGCGCGGCAACCTCCGAGATGGCGAGGCCGGCCGGCTTGCAGCCGAGCTCACCCATGCCTTCCTCGAGCCTCTTCACCTGCTGGTGGCACGCCGTCACGCGGACGCGTAGCTTGGTCTCCCCCACCGTCCACATCTCGTACTCGCCGTTCGCCCAGATCGTGGACAGCACCATCGCCTTCCGGAGTGACTCGACGTCGTCCCCGAGCCCGAGGAGCTTCTTGAGACGGAAGACCTGCACGCGCGCGTTCGCGGGGAAGCAGTGACAGTCGCCCCGGACCGCGGCCTCCTGGCCGTACTCGCGGTCCATGTATGCCATCCAGTTGTTCTGGAGGTTCCACCAGTTCTTCTGCTGGATGTCGATGAGATCCAGCAGCTGCTCCCTGGACAGCGCCGACAGGATCTCCGCCTGAGGCTTGCTGAGGACCATGGTCGCCTCCCCGTCCGCTCGGTGCACGCCCGTCCGGCGCCCTTGCCGCGGTTACCCACGGATAACGCGCAGCCACCCCTGGGTGAATCCGCCGAACGACCCTCGATCAGCTGGCGGCTCGGGAAGCCGGTTCCGCGAGGCGCTGCTCGGCGCGGCCGCGCAGAGGCAGGCAGCGGTAAGGTAACGTAAGGTAAGCGTGCGTGATGCCAAACGTGCTCCAGATGTGGTAGGCTGCGCCCGTCTGATGGCCCCTGCGGAGGCCCCGAAGTCCGCGTGGGCGACTCGAACTTCATCGACCACTACGCCTCGTGACAGCGAGCGGCGCCTCACGGCCGCCCCATCGCTGCGCGGCGTCGAGAAGGAGCCAGGCTTGCAGGTAACGGCGTTCTCCACTCCCACGAGACCGAACTGGCGGTGGCGGATCGTGAACTACGCGGGCGAGGTCGTCGAGGAGTCACGCGACGAGTTCGGCAGCATTGCCGCCGCCGTGGCCGAGGGGACCAAGCGGCTCGTGCAGATGGACGCCGTGGACCGGTCCGAGCCGGTGCGCCACTGGCGATCGACGTCACACCTGAGGCGCCGGTGATGGCGCGCGGGCGGCGCTCGTCGTGAAGATCGAGGTCTTCGACAACCAGATCGAAGCGGCGCTGAAGGCCCTCAAGAAGCAGATGCAGAAGGACGGCTCGTTTCAGGAGATGAAGCGCCGCGCGTACTACGAGAAGCCGTCCGTGAAGCGAAAGCGCAAGCAAGCGCTGGCGCGGAAGAAACGGCGGCGCGCGATGCAGCGCGCTCGCCCCTTCGACGGCGACTGATTTCACGGGGGGCTCGAAGGGCCCCCCATGTCCACCGTCACGCGGCGGCGCGCGGGGCGGCGGGACCGGCCAGCTGCCTGACCAGCTGCGACCAGTCGAGCGGCTTCGGGAAGACCATCTCGGCCCCGGCGTTCCGGGCGCGAGTGCGGCTCGGTTCCTCTTCGCCCGTGACCACGATCACTCGCATCACGTCCGCGGTGGCGGCCAGCAACGCTCGAATCAGCACATCGCCGGGGATGTCCGGCAGTCCGAGGTCGCTCACGATGACGTCGAAGTGCTGCGCCCGGACCAGGTCGAGCGCTTCTCGACCTGTCGCCGCCGCGCAGACGTCAGCGCCTTCGAGGCGGAGGAGCACGGCGACGATTTCACGCGTCACCGGCTCGTCTTCGATGACCAGGAGGTGAAGGCCGCGGAGCGACAACACAACAGTGGGTTCTGTTAAGCAAGTACTATGCCAGCGCGACTCGACGCCGTACGACCGGGCGCCGGTAGGAGCGAAAGCGTAGCGCGCACGGTTCCGGTCCGCGTGCGCGTGCTCGGTCATTCGCCGCCTCGTCCGTAGCCGCGCGCTCACGCGAGCCATCGAAGCGAGAACTTCCCCCCGGCCTGGTCCACGTACGCGGCGTGTGGGCTGGCGAAGTGGGCGGGCAACAGCACCGACCTCCGCTCCGCGCACGTTTGCAACAACCGGAGCCGGGACGCCGCGGCCGCCGCCTGGTCGACGCATGCCACCGTGCTCCAGTGCACCTCGTAGACCTGGATCGGGTGGTGAACGGAGTCACCGGCGAACACCGCCTCGGAGCCCTTCGACGCCAGGCGGATGTGGACGTTGCCGGGCGTGTGGCCGGGCGCGAGCTGGACCGTGAACGCACCGTCCACCTCGTGCCCGTCCTCGATCATGTCGGCCCGCCCCGCCTCGACGATCGGCAGCACGCTGTCGTTGAACCCGTTGCGGCGAATGGGGTTCGGGTCCGGGTGCGCCCGCCAGTGCTCGTACTCGACGCGCGCGAAGAGATAGCGCGCGTTCGGGAAGGTCGGCACCCAGCGCCCATCCTTCAGCACGGTGTTCCACCCGATGTGATCGGCGTGCAGGTGGGTACACATGACGTAGTCGACGTCCTCGGGCGCGGTGCCCGAACCGCGCAGGCGCTCGAGGAACGGTGTCCGGAGGCGGTGCCAGTGCTCGCGCGGCATCCGGTCCTTGTCGTTGCCGATGCACGTGTCGATCAGCACCGTGTGGCGGCCGGTCTTCACGACCCAGCTGTGCATGCTGAACACGAGCGCGTCGCGCTCGGGGATGTAGTAGCGGGGCGCGAGCCAGGACAGGTGCGGTCGCAGCGCCTCCGGGTCGAAGGCGGGAAAGAAGCCCTTCCCCGTGAAGCTCGTGTCGACCATCTCCTCGATGCGCACCACGGACGCGTCGCCGACCGTCAGCCTGTCCATTCGTGCCTCTCTCCTAAGATCATGGGGGGACTATCGAAGCCCCCCAAGCCCCCCGGCGCTCGGAGCCGTCCCGGGGGGGGCGCGGACGCACCCGTGGGACCCGGGACGGCCCTCGACGACGCGATTCGTTCACGGGCTCTCCGTTCAGGACGTGTCCTGCGTGCCGTCGGCCACCAGCACGGCGCCGCTCACGTAGCTCGCGGCGTCGGAAGCCGCGAACACGATCACGTTCGCCAGCTCCTGCGGCGTCCCCCAGCGCGTCGCGCGCATGCCCTGGTTGGCGGCCCATTCGTCGCGGGTCTGCGCGGCCTCCTCGGGGCTCAGCGTCCGCGTGGCCATCTCCCGCTCCCACTTCGCGAAGCGCTCCGGCGTGAACACCAGCCCCGGGACGACACAGTTCACCCGGATGCCGTACGGCGCGAGCTCGCTCGCGAGCACCTTCGAGAAGCGCACCTCGGCCGCCTTCGCGGGGCCCGTACAGGACGACAGGAACGGAGGCTCGGTGACCCTGATCGCCGTCTCGCCGCTCACGTTGACGATGCGACCACCGCCCTGGGCGATCATCATCGGCACCACGCGCTGGCAGATCCGGAACTGGGCGAAGAAGTTGATCGCCATACCGTAGACGAGCTCGTCGTCCGTGACCTCGAGGAACGGTTTGTAGGTGCCGGTGCCGGCGTTGTTGATCAGGATGTCGATGCGGCCGAGCGTGCGCCGGATCACATCGGGCAGCCTGCCGGTGTGCTCGAGGTTCGTGACGTCCATCGAGCAGGTCTCGACCGCCCGCCCCGTACTCTTCCGGATGTCCTCCGCGGCCTCCGCCAGCACGGACTCGCGGCGGGCACAGATCAGGACCCGCGCGCCCTCCCGCGCGAAGAGCCGCGCGGTTTCGAGCCCGATGCCCCGGCTGCCGCCGGTGACGAGGACCGCCTTGCCGTCCAGGCCGAGCTCCATGCGTTCAGGTCCCCAGATACGCCCGGCGCACGTCCTCGTTGTGCCGCAACTGCTCCGATGGGCCTTCGAGCTGGATCCGTCCGAGATCGATCACCGCCGTGCGCTGCGCGAGCCGCATGGCCCAGAGCGCGTTCTGCTCGGCGAGGATCACGGCGAGGCCTTCCGACCTCTGGATCTCGGTGATGAGCTCGCCGATGCGCTGCACGATCACGGGTGCGAGGCCGAGCGAGGGCTCGTCGAGCAGGAACAACCGCGGACACGACATCAGCGCCCGCGCGATCGCGAGCATCTGCTGCTCGCCGCCCGACAGCGATCCGGCGAGCTGTCCGGGGCGCTCCTTGAGTCTCGGGAAGTACGCGTACACCTGCTCGAGGCGCGCCGTGAACCGCGCGCGCGGGAGCGTGAACGCGCCCGTGCGGAGGTTGTCGAGCACGGAGAGCATCGGGAAGACGCGCCGGCCCTCCGGCGAGTAGCCCACGCCGCGCCGCACGACCTGCGAGGGTCGCAGGCCGTTCAGCGGCACGCCGTCCAGGCGCACCCCCCCGCGGGCGACCGGCGCCATGCCCATGATGGCCTTCAGCGTGCTCGACTTCCCGGCGCCGTTCGACCCCACGAGCGCGACGGTCTCCGCCTCCTCGACTCGCAGCGAGATCCCGTGCGTGGCCCGCACGCTGCCGTAGCGCACCTCGACGTCGTCGAGCTCGAGCAGGCTCAATGCTGCGTCCCGAGGTAGGCTTCGATCACCCGTGGATCGCGCGTGACGTCCTGCGGCGTGCCCGTGGCCAGCTCGGCGCCATGGTGCAGGACCACGATGCGGTGGCAGAGCGTCGAGATGAACCGCATGTTGTGGTCGACCACGATCACCGACACGTCCTCCCGATTGATCCGCCGCACGACCTCCGCCACGTGGTTCGCCTCGTCGTGCGACAGGCCCGCCGCCGGCTCGTCCAGCATCGCCAGGCGCGGGCGCGCCGCGAGCGCGATGCCGAGCCCCAGGACCTTCTGGAACCCGTACGGCAGGCTGCGCGCCTCGGCGTCCGCCACCTCGGAGAGCCCGAGCCACGACAGCAGCTCGTCGATCGCCTCGCCGGCGCGCCGCGCGGCCGCGCGCGCGCCCGCCGTGCCGAGGAACGTCGACCAGAAGCCGCGATACGCCGTGGTGAACGCGCCGCGGCGCACGTTCTCGCGCACCGTCCGCTCCTGGTAGATCGTGGTCGCCTGGAACGTGCGCACCACGCCGCGGCGGACGAGCAGGTCCGGCCGCATGCCGGTGACGTCCTGACCGGCGAAGGTGATCCGACCGCTGTCGGGACGGATGACGCCGCTGATGAGGTTGATGGCGGTGGTCTTGCCGGCGCCGTTCGGGCCGATGATCCCGAGGATCTCGCCCGGCTCGACCTGGAAGTCGAGCCGCTCGACCGCCTGCACGGCGCCGAACCGCTTGGCGAGGCGGGACACGTCGAGCAGCGCGGTCATGCGTCGCGCCCCTCCGGCTCGCGGACGAGCGCGATCGTGCGCCTGCCGAGCTCCACGAGCCCGCCGGGCACGAAGAGCATCACGATGATGAGGACCACGCCGTAGAGGAACCGCTGGAGCTCGACCCAGCCGCGCAGGAACTCGGGCAGCGCCGTGAGGAAGACCGCGCCGACGAGTGGTCCCGTCAGGCTGCCCATGCCCCCGATGACGTTCATCACGAGGAGATTGAGCGACTCGTTGAAGGCGTAGGCGCCGGGGGCCACGAACGTGATGAAGTGCGCGAGCAGGCTGCCTTGCAGGCCGACCAGTCCGCAGGCGATGGCGAAGACCATGACCTTGAACCGGAGGATCGGCACCCCGCTCGACTGGGCGAGGCGCTCCCCCTCGCGGATCGCGTCGATGAAGCGCCCGGTCTGCGACGCGAGGATGCGGGCGACGACGCCGACGCACGCCACCGCCATCGCGAGCGCGAAGTAGTAGTAGGCGCGCTTGCTCGCCAGGAGCGCGTGCGGGGGCGGAATCCGGAAAATGCCGTCGGCGCCGCCCGTCAGCGACTGCCACTCGGTGAACACGAGCCGGACGACTTCCCCGAACGTGAACGTGATCAGGACGAAGTACACGCCCCTGAGCCGGAGCACGATCGGCCCGACGATCAGGGCAACCACCGCGGGCACCAGGCCGCTGGCGATGAACGCCGCCGCGAACGGCCAGGACAGCGCCGTGGTCAGCAGGGCGGACGTGTAGCCGCCCAGGCCGAGGAACGCCGCATGGCCCAGCGACAGGTGCCCGATGCGCAGGACGAGGTGCAGGCTCGCCGCGCCGATCGTGTAGAGCAGCGCCAGCGTGGCGATGTGGAGGAAGAACGGCTCGTTCACGAACAGCGGCCACACCAGCAACGCCACGGCGCCGGCGGCGAGCCACGCCCACCGCGCCCGGCTCACCCCGGCGGACGCGCTCATCGCGAGGACGCGCGTCGTCATCATCGGCTCAGGATCCGCTCATCCTTCGGGGCGGCCCAGGAGCCCCCACGGTCGCAGGACCAGCAGCAGGATGATGGCGCCGAAGGAAGCGAACTGCGCGACCGACGCGCCGTAGAAGGTGTTGAGGAAGCTCTCCGACATCCCGAGCAGCACGCCCCCGAGCGCGGCCCCCGGCACGCTGCCGAGGCCCCCGATGATGACGATGATGAACGCCTTCATCAGCGGCACCTGCCCCATCAGCGGCGACAGCGCGTAGATCTGCGCGAACAGCGCCCCGCCCAGCGCCGCCAGCGTCGTCGCCAGGAAGAAGGTGACGCGATAGGTCGCCCGCGTGTCGATCCCCTGCGCCTCCGCGATCTCCCGGTCCTGGGCGACGGTGCGCAGCGCGAGACCGATCCGCGTGAACCGCACGAACAGCCAGAAGGCCGCGAGGGCCGCCAGCGCGATCGCCACCACGACGAGCCGATCCTCGGGAAAGGTGAACCCGCCGATGTGGATCAGGCCGCTGAAGGCCGAGGGAAGGCTGCGCTCGTGCACCTCGAACAGGATGATCCCGCCCTCCGCGAGCACGACCGACAGCCCGAGCGCGGCGATCATCGAGGGGAGCTCCTGGCCGTAGAGCCGCCGGAACACGAACCGCTCGGGCAGCAGCGAGGCGACGCCGACCATCAGCGCCGCGAGCGGCAACGCCAGCCAGTACGGCCACGCGAGCCGGTCGAGCAGGAACAGGAGCGCGAACCCGCCCATCATGGCGAACTCGCCGTGCGCGAAGTTCACCACGCGCATGATCCCGAACACCAGCGTGAACCCCAGCGCGACCAGGATATAGATCGCGCTGAGGCTGACGCCGGTGAACAGGATGGGGACCAGCAGGCTCACCGACATCGCGACGGCCGCGCCTTCCGCCTCAGCGACCGGGCAGCGGCGTCGTCGTTGCCGGGCCGTGCGCCACGATCACTCTCCCGCTGCCACGCGGGCCTTGATCCGCACCTTGCCGTCCTTGATCTCCGAGATGAAGAAGTCGTGCAGGAGCTGATGGCGGATCCCGTAGCGCTCCTGGCCGGTCCAGCGGACGGGACCGAAGATGGTCGAGGTGCCGTCGAGCTTCTCGAGCGCCGCGCGCACCTTCTCCACGTCGACGCTGTCCGCCTTCTTGAACGCCTCGTGCAGGATCCGGGTCGCGTTGTAGTACATCACCGAGATCCCCGGGATCGGGCCGTCGTACTTGGCCCGGTACCCCTTCACGTAGCCCTGCACCGTCGGGTCGGTCGGATCGAACAGGTCGTAGGAGAGGAACCCCTCGGCGAACGGGCCGGCCACCCGGATGATCTCCTCGAGGCCCGGGCCACCAGTCTGGATGATCACGCCCTTGAAGCCGAGCTGGCGCGACTGCTTGACCATCAGGCCGGCCTCGCCCGGTGCGTTGCCGTCGAGCTCGAGGAGCTCGGCCCCGCGGGCCATCATGCGCGTGATGAGCGGGCTGAAGTCCTTGAGGCCCCGGTCGTACTTCTCGTCGAACACGACGTCGAACTTGGACGCGTGGTACGCCTGCACGTGGAGCGGGGCCAGCGTCTGGCCCACGGCGTCGTTCGGGCTGATGATGCCGACCTTCTTCATCTGCGGGTACGCCTGGCGCAGCCAGCGGGCGACGGCGGGGGCGAAGTAGTCGGTGGGGATCTGGACGCGGAAGTTGTACTTGCTCTCCGGCGTCATGATCTTCGGCGAGTAGCCGTTCGCGAGCACGACGACCTTCGCCGGGTTCGTCACGGCGATCGTGCCGAGCACCGGCGGCGATCCCACCGGCCCGATGATGTACTTCACGCCGTCCACGTTCACGAGCCGCGTCGCGGCGGTCGTGCCCCCCTGGGCCGTGTACTGATCGTCGTACATGACCATCTTGAGCGTGTAGCTCTTGCCGCCGGCCTTCACGCCGCCGGCCGCGTTGATCTCGTCGACCGCGATCGTCATCCCGCGCTGCAGCGCGAGCCCCCACTCGGTGCCACCCCCCGAGAGGGTGCCGATGGCGCCGACCTTCAACTCCTCGCTCCACCCGGTCGACGTGCCGAGCAGCACGACCAGCGCCACCGCTATCCAGACGATCCGTGACGTTCTCCTCATGATCCTGTCCTCCGGTCTTCTCGGATTCGCTCGAACGCAGGGGACGTGCGGCACGTCGAGCCGAGGGCTCTGCCCCACGCCGGTGCGCGGGAGCCTAGCGGACTCCCCGCGGCATTGTCAATGAAACGTTTCCACCGAGGGAAGTGGGGCCCCGAAATGGCCCCCACACCCCCGCGCTCGGAAGCGCCCCGGGGAACCCGGGGCGCTCCTCGACGACACGATTCGTTCACGGGCTCTGGATCCGCGCCTGGCAGCGCCCGGGCCGGCGGGCGCACGGCGGCGCGCACGACTCGCGCACCACCAGCTCGCTCTCGAGCACGACCCGCGCCGGCGCCGCGGAGGCGGCGCCGCGGAGCCGCCGCAGCACGGCCTCCGCCGCCGCGACGCCGATCGCCTTGACGTCCCAGCGCGCCACGGTCACCGGCGGACTCGCCAGCTGCGCGAGGTCGGTGTCCCCGCAGCTGACGACGGAGAGCGCGGACGGGATGGCGGCGCCGTGCAGCCCGGCCGCACGGAGCACGCCGGCCAGGAGCTGGATGCCGCCGGCGACGATCGCGGTCGGCGGGTCGCGACGGCTCAGCAGGCTCGACGTCTCGCGGAAGGCGAAGTCGGGATCGAAGCTGCCGCAGCGCAGCAGGTCGGGCTCGACCGGGAGCTGCTCGTCGGCGAACGCGCGCGTGTAGCCCTGGACCCGCTGCGCGCCGGGCCGCACGCGCTCGGACGCGGTGATCAGGGCGATCCGACGATGTCCGAGGCCGAGCAGGTGGCGCGTCGCCGTGTAGGCGCCGCCGGCGTGGTCCGTCATCACCGCATCCCACGGGCCGGGCAGCTCCCGCTCCATCATCACGATCGGCATCCGCAGCTGCCGGAGCGCCCGCGCGAGGACGCCGTCGTCGCCGCTGTCGAGCGCGAGGATCAGCGCGTCCGGGCGCCGCCGCGCGAACACGCCGAGCACGTCGAGCTCGAGCGCCCGCTCGCCGCCGGTGGAGGCGACGACGACCGTGTAGCCGCGCGGCTGCAGGATCCGGGACGCGGCGCCGAGGATCCAGGCCCAGTTGGGGTTCGAGATGTCCGGCACCACGAAGCCGACGGTGCGTGTCACCCGCGTGCGCATGCTCTGCGCGATCGCGTTCGGCTCGTACCCCAGGCGCGCGATCACCCGCTCGACGCGCTGGCGCGTCGCGGGATCGACCGACGGATGGGCGTTGACGACGCGCGACACGGTCCCGACGGCCACCTTCGCCGCCCTCGCGACGTCCTTGATCGTCGACTTGCCGTCGGCGCCTCGTCGTCGGCGCATGCCGGCCCACCCTATCACACGCCGGCCGCGCCGGCACCGGGATGGAAACGTTTCCATTGACAACCCGGCGCCGCGGCGGGGAGGATCTGGACTCATGAGCCTGCCGGCGTACGAGACGCTGAAGACGGAGCTCCCCGAGCCGCACGTGCTGGTCGTCGCGATGAACCGGCCCGAGGTGCGCAACGCGATCAACACGCAGATGGGCCGCGACATGCTCGACCTGTGGACACGGCTGACGGTGGACCCGGCCGGCGCACGCTGCGTCGTCTTCACCGGTGCCGGCGAGCACGCGTTCTGCTCCGGTGGCGACCTCAAGGAGCGGAACAACATGACGCGCGAGGCCTGGCAGGCGCAGCACGAGCTGTTCGAGCGCGCCTACTGGACCCTGATGGACATGCCCGTGCCGATCATCGCGGCCGCGAACGGCCACGCCTACGCGGGCGGTCTCGAGATGCTGCTCGCCTGCGACTTCGCGTACGCGGTTCGCACTGCCCGCTTCGCGCTGACCGAGGTGACGATCGGGATCATGCCCGGTGGCGGCGGCACCCAGAACCTGCCGCGCGCCGTCGGTGAGCGACGGGCGAAGGAGATCATCCTCACGGGCCGGCCGTTCACCGCCGAGCAGGCCCACGAGTGGGGCATCCTGAACCGCGTGTGCGAGCCAAACGAGCTGATGCCGGCGGTGATGGAGACGGCGCGAGCGATCGCCGCCAACGCGCCCCTGTCGGTCCGGCAGGCCAAGAAGTCCATCCGCTACGGCATGCAGATGGAGCTCAAGACCGCCTTCCGGTTCGAGGTCGAGGCCTACAACCACCTCATCGACACCGAGGACCGGCTCGAGGGCATCCGCGCGTTCAACGAGAAGCGGACGCCCGTGTTCCGCGGCCGGTAACGGTTCAGCTCCTGCGGGCCTGCTTGAGCGCCTCGCCCAGCGTCATCCCGAAGCCGCCGCCCTTCTTCGTGCTCTCCCGCAAGTAAGCCTGCGCCTCGGCCTGCTCCTCCTGCGCGAGCGCCTTCGCGTGCGACAGCCGGATGCGGCGGCCGCCCTCCTCGACGGCGAGCACGAGCACTTTCACCTCCGCCCCCGCCGGGAACGACTTGCGCGGATCCGCGCCGCGCGGGATGCCGAGCTCCGGGTTCGGGATCAGCCCGGTCTGCCCCGGGCCGAGCCGGACGAAGACGCCGAACGATTCGATCCGCTCGACCGTGCCGGTGAGCACCGCGCCGGCGACCACGTCCGATTCCATCTGCTGGCCGAGCGCCGCGTCCGCCGGCGCGAGCGCGAGCGCGATCCGGCGCTTGCCGCTGTCGATGCTCACCACCATCACGGTGACCTCACCGCCGGTGGCCGCGGCCTCACGCAGCTCGACCTGACGGCTGCGCGGGATCTCGGTCGCGTGCAGCAGTCCATCGACGCCGGGCAGGAGCTCGACGAAGACGCCGAAGTCCGTCGCGCGGACGGCCCGACCGCGGACGACCTCGCGCTCGCGAAGCTGTCCGGGCACCGCGGCCCACGGATCACCCTCGAGCGCCTTCATGCTCAGCGAGATCCTGCCCTTCTCCGTGTCGATCCTCAGCACCTTGACGGTCACCGGATCGCCGACGCGCAGGCGGTCCGAGGGACGACCGACGCGGGAGTGGGAGATCTCCGACACGGGCACCAGCCCCTGCACGCCTCCGAGATCGACGAAGGCGCCGAAGTCGGCCAGTGACGTGACCGTGCCGGGGAGCACGGCCCCCGGGATGAGCTTCTTGCGCGTCTCCTCCGCGGCCTTGGCCACCAGCTCCTCGAGGATCTGACGGCGAGAAAGGACGATATTCCGGCCTCTTTCGCCGTATTTGGTGATACGGAACTCGAGCACGCGACCGACGTAGTCCTCGGCCACCTCGACCCGGCGGACGTCCATCTGCGAGAACGGACAGAAGGCCCGCAGGCCGGCCACCGTCACCTCGTAGCCGCCCTTGATCACGGCGGCGACCTTGCCCTCGACCGGCACCCCGGTCTCGGCGGCAACGGCGAGAGCCTGTCGCGCCTGCGCGCCCTGGCGCAGCTTGTGCGACAGGCGCACCTCGTCGCCCGTCGACACGACCGTCGCCTCGACCTCGTCGCCGAGCGCGACCTTGAGCTGGCCCTCGTCATCCGCCAGCTCGGCGCGGTCCATCCACGCCTCGCCCTTGCCGCCGACGTCGACGAAGACGCTCTCGGCGCCGATGTGGATGATGCGGCCCTTCACGACCTGCCCGACTTGCAGGACCGGACCGGTCTGCTGGCCGGCGAACAGGGTGGCGAAATCCTCGGACGGCGGGGTGTCGCGGTCTTCAGTCACGATGCGTTCTCCGGTGCGGGACCAACATTCGCCGAGATGCGGCCGCCGGGCCTGCACGAGCTGGTCCGGCCGCACGAGCGGGGTAAGAGCCATTGTAAGCGATTCCTGGCGGAACGGGCAGGAGGCTGCGACCGAGCGCCGGCGCCGGTACAGTAGGGCGATGCAGCTCCGAACCGCGCTCGGCGCCATCCGTCCGGCGTGGGCGCCGATCCTCCTCACCTACTTCTGCTACGGCGCCAGCGCGGTCATCCAGGTCGGCGACGTCTTCTTCCAGAAGCGGGCCCTCGGCCTCGAACCGGCGGAGGTCGCGGCCATCGCGTTCTGGCTCGGCCTGCCGTGGTCCATGAAGATGGTCGCGGGCGTCGCGTCGGACGTCCACCCGATCTTCGGCAGCCGCCGCGTCGCGTACCTGCTCCTCGGGGCGCTCTGCTCCCTCATCGGCTTCGCCGCGCTCGCGACGATCGTCGACACGAAGGCGAGCTATCTCGTCGCCATGCTGCTCGTCACCGTGGGATTCATGGTGCAGGACGTCGTCGCCGACGCGCTCAGCGTGGAGGTCGCGCAGACCGAGGAGGAGATTCAACGACCGCTTCGCGATCACGCAGCAGGATTACGGGAACCTCGGCCGCCTGATGATCACCGTGACGACCGGCGCCATACCGCGACGCCCGCCCTCGTCCGCGGTCAACGGGCATCGCGGCCTGACGTTCGCGACTAGTTCAGGGCTCCGATCACGTACCTCATGCCGCGCCCAGCGTGATCGCGACGTAGCGCGAGGCGCCCCGCCGCTCGAGCCTCAGGCTCACCACGTCGCCCTCCTTCAAGCGCTGAGTCGTCCGCTCGAAGTCCTCGACCGTCTTCACGGGTCGCCGGTTCACCTCCCGGACGATGTCGCCCGGGCGGATGCCGGCCCGCGCCGCAGCGCTCCGTGGCGCGACCTGCGCGACGACGACGCCATCCTGCGACTCCGTCTGGAGCTCGCGCGCGAGGTCCGGCGTGAGCGGACGCACCCCGAGGCCGAGGCCCGAGGCCGTCGGTGGAGTGGGCGACGGCCGCTCCTCGGCACGGCGCGAAGCGCTCGGCGCCTCACCGAGCGTGACGCTGACCGAACGCTCCGCGCCGTCGCGCCACGCCTTGAGCTGCGTCCGGGTCCCGGGCTTCGCGAGCCCGATCCCGCGCTGCACGTCACCGGGATCCTTGACCGGCTTTCCGTCGAGCTCGATCACGACGTCGCCGGCCGCGAGCCCTGCCTGTCCAGCGGGACTGTCAGGCTGCACCTTCGCGATGAGTGCGCCCGCCTCGCTCTTCACCCCGAACGACTTCGCGAGCTCCGGAGTGAGCGGCTGGATCGACACCCCGAGCCAGCCGCGGCGGACGCGGCCCTTCTCGCGCAACTCCTGCCCGATGCGCTTGACCATGTTCGACGGAATGGCGAACCCGATCCCCGATCCTCCCGCGACGATCGCCGTGTTGATGCCGACCACCTGGCCGCCCATGTTCACGAGCGGCCCTCCGGAGTTGCCGGGGTTGATCGCGGCGTCGGTCTGGAGGAAATCGTCGAACGGCCCGGCGCCGATGTGGCGGGCCTTGCCGCTGACGATGCCGATGGTGACCGTGGACTGGAGGCCGAACGGCGACCCGACCGCCAGGACCCAGTCGCCGACGCGAACGGTGTCGGAATCGGCGAGGAGAACGGTCGGCAGCGGACCCTTCACGCCTTCGAGCTGCAGCACCGCGAGATCGGTCGCGGTGTCCGCGCCCAGCACTTTCGCAGGATACGTGTCGCCCTCGAGGGTCACGACCTCGATCCGCGTCGCGTTCTCGACGAGGTGCGCGTTGGTCAGCGCGATGCCCGACCCGTCGATGATCACGCCGGACCCGAGACCTCGCTGCGGGCCAGGCTCCGGAACGCCGCCGAAGAAGCGGCGCATGAAGTCCTCGGGGGAGAACTCCTCGGACGGCGGGCGACCGCCGGGCGCACGGGCGTGACCCCCGGGCGTCATACCGCGCGCCTGCGTCTTGATGTTGACGACCGCCGGCTTCACGGCTTCCGCCACGCGCGCGAGCGTGCCGGCCGCGGGAGCGACGGTGTCACGCACGGCTGCGGAGGGAGCCTCGTCGGCACGCGCCGGGGTATGCCACCCGGCTCGATCGAGTCCGACGAAGGTGAATCCGAGGACGATAGCGAACGCGAAAACGCCCAGCCGCGTTGACTGCATCATTCGGCCCTCCTTTCGCTTTGACTGCATCCGAGATGCCATCACGTGCGAGCGCGCCGACGAGGATGCGCGCGGTGCGACGTGCCCTCGAAGTATCCCCGCCCGACGCGCTTCCAATCCGCGCGCCCGCTGGCAGCCGGGTTGCGATGCGCTGCCGGAGAGCCTGGAACGCGCGAAGGCGGGATGGTGATGCCGACCGTTCACCAGTTTCCAACGGGCGAGCGCGAGCGAGAGGGCGTGCGGGATCGCCTCGCGCGCCTGCTGAAGCTCGAGGTGGAGCTCGGGTCGCCGGCGTCGTGCTGCTCGCCTCCCTCGTCGTGCTGCTGGCCGGCGCGTTCGCACCGCTGTTCGGCGCGGCGTGGCAGCACCTGGTGGTAGTCGGCGGTGGGCTCACGCTGCTCTCCGCGGCGGCGATCGGCTGGAGCGCGTGGCGGCTGCAGAACCTCGACTGGCCCAACGAGACGCTCAACTCGCTGAGGGAGACGTGGCGATGGCTCGGAGCACAGATGACATCGAGGCTGAGATCGAGATGACGCGCCACGCGATCGAGCACGACCTCGACGTGCTCGAAGCGCAGGCACGCCGCTACGAGCGACTGGTCGTCGGCGTGATCGTGGGCGCGGCGGTGCTCGCCGTCGTGCTCGCCTGGTTGCCGCTCGGGCGGTGGTTCCCGCGCGCCGGGCGTGCAGCCGATACCGCACGCGGCGCGGCGCGAAAAACCGGACGCGCAGCACGGACGGGAGTGCAGGTCGCCGGGACAGGGGCGCAGGCGGTCAAGACCGGGGCGGACGTCGCACGCGCGCTGCGTGCGCTCCGCCGGACGTGAGGCCGGTCGGCGCCCGCTCGTGACACTGACCTCGGAGGAAAAGGATCTCGCGGTCGCAGCGTCGGCGAAGCGCGTGCCCGAGAACGGCGAGCGCGCGATCGCGTACACCGCGGCGCGGAGATCCCACATCACCAGTCGGACCGAGGCCGCGGCGCAGCAAATGCAACGCGAGCGGCCGGGGTGACCCTGCCACTGGCATCCGGACTGCACACGTCCGGTGACGTAACGGAGGTAAACCATGAACCAGGACGTGTTCGCCGGGCGCTGGAAGCAGCTCCGTGGGCAGGCCAAGGAGTGGTGGGGTCAGGTGACGGACGACGAGCTGGACCAGATCGAAGGCCAGCGCGACAAGCTCGCCGGCCTGCTGCAGGTGAAGTACGGCTACACCAAGGAGCAGGCCGAGCAGGAGATCGATCGGCGCATCGATCGCGCTGCTTGACGTCGGATCATGAGGTGCATCACGAGACACGTCGCGCTCGCCGCCAGCGCCGGCGTGCTGGCGATCACGAGCGTCGCCGGGGCTCAGCAGCCGACCGTGAGCGACATCGCGCTGTGTAACCAGGAAGCCCACGCGGCGGTGGGCGGCAGTGCGCTGCCTCGCCTGCCCGGACCGCAGCCGGGCAGCGAGACCACACGTCATCCCGCGGCGCGAGAACGCATGCCGCCGGCGCCAGACCCGGTCGTGCCGCCCACGAAGACGCAAACGGACTCGACAGGGTCGATCGTGACCGAGTCACCCGACCCGCTGCTCGAAGGGATGGCCGCCGACAAGGTCGATGATCGCGACTACCGAATCGCCTACCGCGAGTGCATGCGCCGCCAGCTCGGCGAGCGCCGACGCTGACACCCGGGGTCGAGCGCGCGCGCGCCGCCACCGTGCACGCAACGTCTAGCCTCAATGCCGTTTAGTTAACCGGATCCGATAACGTCGACAGGGCCTTAGCTCGTTCTGCTCTTGCATCCCCAGAGATGCAAGAGGATCCTGCCCCGGCTTC
>JACPDG010000093.1 GCA_016184125.1 Candidatus Rokuibacteriota bacterium
GCGTACGGGAAAACCGTATGCGCCGTTCGATGTGGCGGGGGCTGGAGACGGGCTCTCGGGTACCGCGCCAGTCCTCGACCCTACCCCCCAAACCCCCCAGCGCTCGCAACCGGCCCGGGGGACCCGGGCCGGTGCTCGACACTGCGCTCGGCCCTGGGGCCGCCAATCCCCCGCTGGTAGGTAGGAGCGCCGTGGCAAAAGCCGCGGCGCTCCTCGAACACCCGACTCGTTCACGGGCTCTGGCCGGGCGCCTGGCGCGCTGCACACCGGCCGCCGCCGCTGTGGTACGCTTCGGCGGCGTGACACGCGACGAGATCCCCACGCCGGCGTTGCTGCTCGATCTCGACCGGTTCGAGCGAAACCTCGTCCGAATGGCGGCGCACGTGGCGCGCCACGGCAAGTCGCTTCGGCCGCACGCCAAGACGCACCGGTCCCCGGAGATCGCCCGGCGGCAGATCGCCGCGGGCGCTCTCGGCGTGGCCGTCGCGAAGCTCGGCGAGGCCGAGGTCATGGCGGCCGCCGGCATTCGCGGCCTGATGATCACGACGGAAGTGGTTCCGCCGGACAAGATCGACCGGCTCGTTCGTCTCGCCACGCAGGCCCCGGACACCTTGGTCGTCGTCGACGACGCGAGCAATGCGCGAGACCTGTCTCGCGCGGCGGCTGCGGCCGGCGTCGTGCTCGGCGTGCTCGTGGACGTGGACGTCGGCGGGCGGCGTACCGGTATTGCGCCTGGCGAGCCGGCGCTCGCGCTCGCGCGCGAGGTCGTCTCGCTGCCCGGGCTCCGGCTGCGCGGGCTCCAGGGCTACGCCGGCCAGTGCGCCCACGTCGTCGGGTGGCAGGCGCGGCGCGAGGCCTCGCGCGCCGCGATGGCGCCGCTCGGCGACACGCGGCGACTGCTGGAGCGGGCGGGCCTCGCGGTGGAGATCGTTGCCGGCGGGTCGACCGGGACGTTCGACATCGACGTCGAGATGCCGGAGCTGACGGAGCTCCAGTCCGGGTCGTACTGCGTGATGGATATCGACTACCGGCGGATCGGCGGACGCGGCGGTGCGTCGATGACCGAGTTCGAGACGGCGCTCACGGTCGTGGCGACCGTCGTGAGCGTCCCGACCGCCGACCGTGCCATGGTCGACGCAGGACTCAAGGCGTTCTCCACGGACAAGCCGTTTCCACCCGAGGCGGTGGAGCGGCCGGGCATCGAGTACAGCTTCGCCGGCGACGAGCACGGTCGCCTGACCATCACCGACCGCGATCGCGCGCCGAAGCTCGGCGAACGGATCGAGTTCCTCCCGCCTCACTGCGATCCGACGATCAACCTGTACGACCGCATCTGGGCGGTTCGCGGACGGAGCGTCGAGGCCGTGTGGGACGTGGCGGCGCGAGGACGATCGGACTGAACGCGGCAGACCCGGAGGGTGTGGCGACGGACTTCCTGATCGTGGCGCGGAACCAGCCGGGGCTCTACGCGTACCTGCAGCAGAACTTCGCGGGCGATGCGGACGTGCAGGTCGTCATGGACCGGCGTGTCGGTGAGCGGCGGCGCAGCGCGGTGACGGTGGAGCACGATCGCCGGCAGAGCTGCCGGCGATCGCGACCGGTCCTGTCCGACAAGCTCGAATCGATCGGGTTCGCGATCGTTCGCGTGGAGTAGGGGAGCCGACTTCATGCGGGGCCCAACACGCGGCGCTCCTGCTACGCGCCGAGGATCGAGAGCACGTCCGTCAGGCTCGAGCAGCGCCAGTCGGCACCGGTGAAGTCCTGGCCGCTCGTGGCCGCGCACGGGATCACGACGCACGCCATGCCCGTCGCCTTCGCGGCGAGCAGCCCGTTGCGCGAGTCCTCGGCCACGAGACAGCGCACGGGTGGGACACCGAGTCGCCTCGCGGTCTCGAGGAAGATGTCCGGCGCAGGCTTGCCGCGTCCGACCGACAGTCCCGACTGCACGACCTCGAAGAGGCGATCCACTCCGAGCGTCTCGAGCGTGGCCGCGATGTTCTCGGGCGCCGACGACGAGGCGAGCGCGAGCCGGTAGCCGGCGCCGGCGATGCGCGGGAGGACGTTGCGCACGCCGTCCATGGCGAGGTCCTGCTCGCGCGTGAGCCGCACGATGATCTCGGCTCGGCGGCTCCGAATCCACCAGCACGCCATCCATGTCGAAGAGGACGGCGTCGAAACGGCGCGCCGGGAAATGCGTCACGCGGGCCAGGCGCTCCAGAAGAGCTCGACCACGGTGGCGGCGTCGGGCGCCTGGAAGAGCCGCGGACGAAGCGCTGCGGCGCCGGGCAGCCCGTGGAGGTACCAGGTCAGGTGCTTCTTGAGTTGCACGAGCGCCTCGCGCGCGGGCAGCAGCGTCGAGATCAGCTTGGCGTGACGCCGGATGACCGCGGCTTGCTCCTCGCGGCTGACGTCGCGACCCGTGAAGACCCACGGGGCGCCGAGCGCGCCGCGACCGATCATCACCGCGGCGCAGCCCGTCGCCGCGACCATCGCGCGGGCGTCGGCGGCGTTCCGCACGTCGCCGTTGCCGGTCACGGGAAGGCGGACGCCGGCAACGACCGCGGCGATGATGTCAAAGGGCGCTCGTCCGGTGAACTGCTGCGACCGCGTGCGCGGGTGGACGGTGATCGCCTCCACGCCCTCCGCCTCCGCGATGCGCGCGATCTCCACCGCATTGACGTGGCGGTCGTCCCAGCCGCCGCGGATCTTCACCGTGAGCGGGACGCGAATCGCCTTGCGGAGCGTCCGGAAGATCACCGCGCAGAGGATCGGGTCGCGCATGAGCGCCGCGCCCTGTCCCTTCCCGACGATCTTCGCGACCGGGCAGCCCAGGTTCAGGTCGATGGCGTCGGCGCCCTCCGCCTCGAGCCGGCGCGCCGCCTCCGCGAGCACGTCGGGATCGGCGCCGAGGAGCTGCATCGCGATCGGCCGCTCCTCGGGCAGGTAGCGCGCGAGCGCGCGGGTGTGCGCGCTGCCGTGCACGAGCGCGCGGGCGTCGAGCTCCTCGCTGGTGAGCGGGCCGGCGCCGCACTCGCGCGCCACGAGCCGGAAGGGCGCGTTCGTGACGCCCGCCATCGGCGCGAGCCTCAGGTCGAGCGCGTCGCCGCGGCGTGCCGCGCCGGCCGGCGTTCGCGAGGCGCCGTGGATGTCTCGATCGGACTGCATCGGCCTATTGTGCCTGCGGCGGAAACGGTTGACCATGCGCGCGTGACCGTGGACTGGAGCCGCGCGCCGTGGGAGCACCCCGACTGGTACGACCTCCACGACACGACGTGGACGGCCGGACCGGAGCGTGAGCCGGAGCACTACCGTGCTTGTGCTGTCGCTTCCACCGCTCGACCGCGACGATCACGTGATCGACGCGGGCGCCGGGACCGGCAAGCTCGCCGGTCTCGTGGCGCGCGCGTATCCGCGACTCGGTCGCCTCACGCTCGTCGAGCCGAATGCGGACAAGCTCGATCGCGCGCGCCGGCGGCTGATCGAGATCCTGCCCGGGGCGCGCGTCGAGACGCTGGCGGCCGGGCTCGGCGACAAGGCCACGCTGCCGCGAGCCGACGCGACCGCCGTCATCGTGGTCACTCCACGAGCGCGATCGCGCGGACCGGCGAGCCGTCGGCGCCCTCGATCTTCAGCGGCAGCGCGATGAAGCGGCAGCGCGAGGCGCCGATCTGATCGAGGTTCGTGAGGTACTCGATGACGGTGATGCCGGCCGGAAAGAACAGCGCGTGCGTCGTGTACTCCTCGCGTGCGGGCCTGCGACGCGGCTCGCGCAGCGTGTCGCGGATACAGTGGTCGGGCGGATAGTCGTAGCCGACCGCCTTCACGCGCCGGTCGATCAACCACCGGCAGCCGCTCGGTCCGGTCCACGGCCCCTCGTCCCAGAACCGGGCCTCGCTCACGGCGACCCGCCGCGGCCAGTCCGTTCGCAGCAGGACGATGTCCCCGGCTTGGACGTGCTGCGCGCGCTGCTCGAGGTCCTTCGCCGTGACTTCGCCGTTCGGTCCGAGGTGCGTCAGGTCAACGACGGCCGCGTCGCCGATCCACTGATCGATCGGCATCGACGCGAGGTCGCGGCCGTCCGGCAGGAAGTGCAGGGGCGCGTCGACGTGCGTGTAGGCGTGACACGAGATCGTCATGACCGTGGACTGGAGCGGCGCGCCGGCCGCGTGCGTGGCGACGCGCTCGGAGAGCGCCTTCCAGCGGAAGTGGGGCGTGATCGTGAAGCTGAGATCGACGGTGCGCATGCTGTCTGCTCCCGCGTCCGTCAGCGGTCCGCGACGAGGACCGCGACCGGATAGCCGTAGTGGATGGCGCCGTCGACCCACCGGGCGCCGATGCCGAGATCGTCGTTCGGGATTGAGTCCCTGAAGATCCGCCTCAGCGCCTCGTCGTCGCCGGGCTTCGGGAACGAGCGCGCGATCAGCGCCTCGAGCTCGCCCTCGAGGCGATAGCCGGTGACGCGCGGCTCGCCGAGGCCGGCGGCGCGGTAGAGTCCGCGAAGCTCCTCGAGCGGCATCGCGCGCACGTGGGAGGGATCCCGGACGACTTCCATCCGGTTGAAGGCCCCGGCCTTGTCCGGCGCCGGGGCGCTGTCGATCACCGCGACCCGGCCGCCCGGCGCGCACACGCGCTTCATCTCGTGGAGCACGGCGAGCGGGTCCAGGAAGTGGTGGAACGCGAAGCGAGACGTGACGATCGTGAAGCTGCCGTCCCGGTAGGGGAGCCGGCGGACGTCTCCGAGCTGCCACGTCACGTTGGTCACGCCCTGCGAGGCCTGGAGCTTCCGCGCCTGCTCGAGCATCGCGGGCGTCACGTCGATGCCCGTCGCGTGACGCACGTGGCGCGCGAATGCGCAGACGATGAGGCCGCCGCCACACGCGACGTCGAGCGTCGTGTCGTCCGGACCGGCGCCGGCGAAGTCGACGACGAGGCGCAGCGCGGCCTCGTCCTTGACCCCGGCCGAGGTCGAGAAGGGGATCGCCTGGCGCGTGAACTGGTCGAGGATGAGGTCCTGGTGATCCGGCATGCCGGCTCCTCAGAGCGTGTGCGTGTAGAGCTTCCCGCCCTTCATCACGAGGCGCGGGTTCGCCGGTCGCTGGAACGTTCCCGGATTTTTCAGCGGATCGCCGTCGATCACGACGAGGTTGTGAGCCATGCGGATCGGCGTTCTCCCCCGGGATGGAGTGATCGGCACCGCAGTGTATCGCGCGGCGCGCCGCCTGCCGAGGCCACGGTTCTGGGGGCCCGTTCAGGGCCGAGGGTCTCTCGCTCCGCGCTTCGCTCCGACCGTCTGCTGCAGACGCGGGTTCGGCGTCGACGGCCGCACCGTCGGCCTGCCACGGCGGCGCCGCGTGCGACCCAGCACGGGAACGCGGGCGCCATCGACGCGCCTGGTCTTGCAGCGGAGGACGCGGATCCCCCCTCCCAGCAAGGCCTTCACCGCGAGCGCGGCGGCGCGTCGCTTGAACAACGTCGCGCCCCGCGGATCGTTCATCACGTAGACGTCGTCAGAGACGTTGTAGTACAGCGCGAACCGGGGTCCCATCTCCGAGACGAGCAGGTATCGCGTGACATCGTGGAGATCCGCCATTCGGCGGCGGAGCTCACGCATCTGCGCAGGGGTCAGCTCGTCATCGACCGAGTCACGGTCCCTCCGCGTCGAGGCCGCGGCTCCGTGTTGCGGGTGGACGCCGCCTCGCAGTTTGTTCGGGCTCTGAGCTCTCACGGGGAAGTGCTCCTCCTGGCTGGTATCAGGCGTTCGCCTCTCCGGATCGTCCCGTCACGCCGAGTGCCAGGCGTCGACAAGCGGCCCCACCCGTAGTCCAGAGACGTCGAGATGGCGCTGCAACCACCTGCCGACGGCGACGCGATCAGCATCCGTCGTCGGTGCGCGAGCGGGACGGCTCACGAAGACGTCCCATGCCCGGCCGCACGTGCCACTGCACATCAGACCCTGCGCCTCGATCGCTTCCGTGATGAACGAGTCCCAGAAATGCTCGAGGCCGGACTCATCGAGCGCCTCGGAGAGCCGGAAGGACACTTCAAAGCCGAACTCCCGGAACTCGCCGAGGCGCAGCTTCTTGCGGAATCTCTTCTTCAATCAGCCCGTCCGAGTGCTGCTTACCAACGGCGGTTCGGAGTAGCGGGACGTACCGATTGTCCTTGCCCTTCTTGTAATCCAGGCGCGCACGCGCTAGACCCGGGACTCCTCGAAGCGGTGGTGGAGCGCCACCGGGCGCAGCCGCCGTCGATAGCGCATGTTGAGGAGCTCGACACCGAGCGAGAACGCCATCGCGAAATAGACGTAGCCCTTCGAGACGTGGGCGCCGGTGCCCTCGGCCACCAGCATCACGCCGATCAGGAGCAGGAACGAGAGGGCGAGGATCTTGAGGCTCGGGTGACGCTCGATGAACGCCGACACGCCTTCCATCGCCACGAGCATCACGAGCATCGCGATGACCATGGCCGCCACCATGATCGCGATCTGGTTCGCCATGCCGACCGCGGTGATGACGGAGTCGAGCGAGAACACGATGTCGAGCAGCACGATCTGGGTGATGACCGAGGCGAAGGTGGCCCGTCCCGCGCCCGACGTCTCCTCGCGGTGCTCGACCTCGAGCTTGTCGTAGATCTCCCAGGTCGCCTTGAACACGAGGAAGAGCCCGCCGCCGAGGAGGATCAGGTCGCGGCCGGAGAACTCCTGGCCGAGCACGGCGAACAGGGGCCGTGTGAGCCCCATGATCCAGGAGATCGCGAACAGCAGCGCGATGCGCATGCCGAGGGCGAGGACGAGGCCCGTCCGGCGCGCGCCGGCCTGGCGGTCGCGCGGCAGCCGCCCGGTGAGGATCGTGATGAAGACCAGGTTGTCGATGCCGAGCACGATCTCGAGCGCGCTGAGCGTGACGAGGGCGATGAGGGCGTCCGCGGTCAGCAGGTCGGTCATGGCGACGCGATGGTAGCGGGCGCTGCCGCCTACCGCAACGGCGTGGGGGCCGGAGGCTCCGGCGCATTCGCCGGAAGCCTCCGCCAGGGGACGGGGTTCAGGGGCTCAGGTCGAGCCGAGCAGGGTCATCTCGCCACGAGGGCCGCGATGTGCTCGCGGGTCGATCAACAGATCCACTCGTCCGGCACCCAGACGGGCTGCCAGTATCCCGTCGTCACGGTCTGCGGGTGCCATTGCCCATCGATCCACGCCCCGTTCGTGGCCCAGTACCCCGGCACCCACGCGTGCGTCGTCGTGGCCTGCGGTGTCCACTGGTACGTCCAGTACCCGGGGTTCCAGCATCGCGCGGGCGGCGACACCACGATGACCGGCGAGCTCACGATGACGACGTTGCGCGGACGGTGGAAGCGGCGATCGGGGGCGTGGCGAGCACCGGGCCGCGCGTGAACGTCCGGGGAGAACTGCGAGGGCCGGCTCACGTTGAACTGCGAGAACCCGGAGATCAGCGGCGCCCGGTGGCCGACCCGATCGCCTGCGTGGGCGTTGCGATGCCGCGGGGACCCCACGTCTCCGGTCATCCCCCTCTTCCCACCGGCGACCGCGGACATCGGCATCCCGGCGACGAGCACGGCGAGCAACGCGGCGACGACGGCAGTGAGCATCGGCTGACCTCCTCGAGGCGACAGCATCGCGGGTTCGACGGGGCTCGGCCGCCTGCCATTCACCGTCGCGCGATCCGCGTCTCGATGTGCCGCCACATGAGCTCGGCCCACCGCTCGTACCCGAGGTCGGACGGGTGGTAGCCGTCGCTGGCGACCAGTTCCGGGTGCCTCGGGACCTCCGCGCGGCTCGCGGTGTAGAGATCCACGAGCGTGACGGCGTACGCGTCGGCCTTCCGAGCGAGCGCGCCGTTGAACTGCACGGTGAGCGCCCCGACGATCTCCCGCTTGTCGGATGCCCTGAAGCGCGGCGTGACGGCGAGGTCGGGCAGGAGGTTCACGACGACGACGGCCCGTGTCTCACGCGTCAGCGTGCGGAAGATCGTGTCCACGTTCTTCTCGTAGTCCGCGACGGCGACGCCGCCCGTGATGTCGTTAGGGCCGACCGAGAGCGTCACGAGATCGGGCCGGAGCTTGACGGCGCGCTGGACCTGGCGCGACACCACGTCCGCGGAGATCGCGCCGCTGGTGCCGAGATTCACGACGCGGGCCGCCGGGTAGACGCCGCGTAACCGGCGGAACAGCCGGCTCACGTAGTTGTGCTCGGCGCTGGTCGCTGCGATGCCCTCGACGGTGCTGTCGCCCAGCGCGACATAGATGACCTCCGTGTTCCGATCAGCCGGCAGCGCCCCGGTTCGCTCGGCGCGCCCGGTCGTGCAGGCGCCGAGGGCGGCGACGAGGATGACGACCGCTCCGACCGCGACGACACGTCCTACCATCCCGCCGCGGCCTCGAGCGTCGGGCCGTACCAGGGAGCATCCGGGAAGGTGATCGGGCGGGCGGTCGGGAGCGTGACGCCCGCGTCTCGGTATGCGCGGACGAAGGCTCGTCCGCGCTCGGCGTCTCCGACGGCGCCGAGCGCGTCCGCGAGCGTGCCGGGCGTCTCGCCGGTCCGATCGAACTCCGCGAGCGCGGCGCCGAAGCCGCTCGCCTCGAGCATCGCGCGGTAGAAGGGCAGCATCAGGTACCGCGAGAGCTCGGTGCGGAATGCGCGGCGGGCGGCGTCCGCGTCCGGCGTGATCGCGAGCGGCACGGCCGCGACGACGCCGAAGCCGTCGAGCGACTTGCCGGCGCGGCGGCGTCCGCGCTCGAAGGCGGGGATCGCCACGCGGCGGACGTAGTCCGGTGAGCAGAGCCACAGGATCGCGCCGTCGGCGATCTCGCCGGCGAGCTCGCACATCTTCGCGCCGAGCGTCGCGAGGTAGATCGGCGGCGCGGGCGGACGCTCGGGCAGCGCGAGGCTCCACTTCACCCGGTAGTGTCGGCCCTCGAAGGACGCGCTGCTGCCGAACGCGCCGCGCAGCACCTCGACATACTCACGGGTCACGCCGAGCGGATCGGACAGCGTGACGCCGAGCATCGCCTCGACCATCGGCCGATGGCTCACGCCGATGCCGAGCCGGAAGCGTCCGGCCGTCATCTCGGAGAGCGTCAGCGCCGCCTGCGCCATCGCGACGGGATGCCGCGGGTACACCGGGACCACGCCGTTGCCGAGGTGGATCGTGCGCGTGGCCGCCCCGTACGCGGCCAGGACGAGGAACGAGTCGCGGCCGAGCCCGTGCGTGACCCAGACGCTCTCGTATCCGAGCTGCTCGGCCCGCTGCGCGAGGCCGACGGCGGCGGCGAGATCGCCGCCCGGCGAGAGGTATGCGCCGATTCTCATGGATGTCCTCCGGGTGAAGTCTCTCGCTCAGTGTACCGATCTCATGGGGGGCCTCGAAGGGCCCCCCAATCCCCCCGGCGCTCGGAAGCGGCCCGGGGGACCCGGGCCGCTCCTCGAGTTCCCGCTCGGCCATGGGGGACCCCGAAATCGAGGAGCGCCACGGGTTCCCCGGGGCGCTCCGAGCGTTGGGGGGTGT
>JACPDG010000020.1 GCA_016184125.1 Candidatus Rokuibacteriota bacterium
ACAACCCGGGAGGGGCGCGCGCGCTCAGGCGCTCGCTCCGGCAGGTCTTCGGCGAGCGGCCCATGACGCTGATCGCCGGTGTGCTCCGGGACAAGGACGCGCGCGCGATCCTGGCCGAGCTCGTACCGGCGGCCAGGCGCATCATCCTGACCCGGTCGTCCAATCCGCGCTCGGCGAGGCCCGAGGACTTGCGTGCGGCGCTGCCGGCGACGGCGGCGCCGGCCGAGGTGGCCGCGTCGGTCCCTGCCGCGCTGGGGCTGGCCGCGGCGTCGGGCCCTCACACCGTCGTGTGCGTGGCCGGGTCGCTCTCGCTCGTCGGTGACGCGCTCCGGCACCTCGCGGGTGGGAGCGATAAACCTTGCTCGATCGAAAAGCCGGCTGCTAGCATGGACTCTCTTTATTAACGAGGACTTTCAGAGCGTTTGGCGACGCGAACGCGGACGGCCCTGCTCGCGGTGGGCCTGTGGCTCCTGGCGACTGCCACGGCCGGGGCCCAGGCGCCACCGGTCACCGTCACCACCCCCGACGGCGAGGTCACGGTGATCGCGGATGAGATCGAGGAGATCGGTCCCGAGGGTCTCGTCATCGCGACGGGCGACGTCGAGATCACGCGCGGCGACGCGCGGCTCACCGCGGACCGGGTGGAGATGAACCGCGAGACCGGCGACACCGTCGCGACCGGGCACGTCGTCTTTCACGACGGCGAGGACCGGATCACCGCGGACCGCGTGGACTACAACTTCCGGACGGGCACCGGCGTGCTTCACCGTGGCCACGCGAGGGCCGCGCCGTACTACCGGCTGAGCGGCGAGAAGCTCGAGCGGGTCGACGACAAGGTGTACCGCGTCCGGAACGGCGTCTTCACCACGTGCGAGGCGGATCCCCCGCCGTGGTCCTTCAAGATGGGCTCCGCGACGGCCGACCTCGAGTCCTTCGTGTGGGGCAGGAACGCGTCGTTCTGGGTCAAGCGACTGCCGCTCATCCCGTGGATCCCGTTCTTCGCCGCCCCGATCCGCAGGGAGCGTCAGACGGGATTCCTGTTCCCCTCGTTCGGCACCTCGACGGACAAGGGATTCGCCGCGCACCTGCCGTTCTTCTGGGCGATCTCGGACAGCCAGGACGCGACGATCGGGCTCCAGCTGTACGAGCGTCGCGGCGCCGGCGTCACGGGGGAGTACCGCTATGTCCTGAGGGCGTTGAACGAGGGCTCGGTCAAGGGGTTCTTCCTGAGGGAGACGGAGGGGCGCGGCGCGGACGAGGACCAGCTCGGCCAGCCGCGGGCCGACACTATCGACCGCGCGTGGGGCAGGGTCCGTCACGACTGGGCGATCGCCCCCGGGCTGTCCCTCAAGGCCGACGTGAGGGGCGTGAGCGACGACCTCGTGCTCCGGGAGTACGGCGACACGCTCGCGCAGCGGAGCGAGCAGCGGGTCGAGTCGCTGGTGTTCGTCACCCGGAACTGGGCGTCGTGGAGCGGCGTCGCCAGCGCCTTCGGGTACCAGGACCTCACCACGCCCCGCCCGATCGAGCTCAACCGGCTGCCCGAGCTGTCGCTCCGGAGCGTGCGGCAGCCCGTCCCCGGCCTGCCCGGCGTCCTGTGGGAGCTCGACACCAGCGCCGTGCGGTTCGTCCGGGATCTCGGCTCGGACGGCTCGCGCGTGGACGTGCATCCGCGGCTGTCGCGACCCGTGTCGCTCGCCGGGCTCGCGACGTTCACGCCGTTCGTCGGCGGCCGCCTGACCGGCTATGACCGGCGCGTGACCCGGCTCCGCGTGACGCGTGAGGGCCAGGTCGTCGAGCAGACGACCGACGACCTGCAGGTGCGCCAGCTCATCGAGGTCGGCGGTGACGTCGAGTCCAGCCTGTCGCGCCCGTACCGGCTCGGGGGCTGGCAGGGGCTCGAGGCGGTCCGGCACTCCGTGGAGCCGCGCGTCAACTACACGCTGATCGACGGCCGCGCCATGGACCGTCTCCCCTCGTGGACGGACCTGGACCGGATCCAGAACACGAGCCGGGTCGAGTACTCGCTGACGAACCGCCTGCGGGCGCGGACGGTCGCGCCCGAGGGTGGCGAGCCGCGCCGCTACGAGCTGGCGCGGCTCGTGGTCGGGCATGCGTTCGACCTCCGTGAGGATCGCAAGCAGAGCGGCGACGTCTTCGCCGACCTCCTCGTCCAGTCGGACCGGCTCGCGTTCCGCGGCGATGTCCGCCACGACACGCACGGCCGCGGGGTCCAGACCGCGAACGCCGACGTGACGCTCACGCTCGCGCGGCTGACCGCGTCCGCCGGCACCACCTTCAGCGACCCGGCGCGGATCACGTTCCTCCGGGGCGGGCTCAACGTCGACGTCCTCCCG
>JACPDG010000021.1 GCA_016184125.1 Candidatus Rokuibacteriota bacterium
ACGCGCGTGAACCGGAACCGGCCGAGGGTGGACGACGAGAGCCCCGGCGCGTCCACTTCCACGATCGTGTGCGCGATCGGCTCGAAGGCGGCGCGGTAGTGGATGGTCGACTTCACGACGAGGACTTTCTCGGCGACGGGATCGATGCCGACGAACCGGATCATCTCGGGGTCGAGCGTCTGCCAGCGCTTCGAGATCAGGATGATCTTGACGTCGTTCGCATCGAGGACGGCGGTGAGACCGAGCCGGCCCTCGAGCCCGCGCATCATCGGGCCCTTGTGGACGAACCGGCCGTCGGACAGCGTGCGGACCCCTCCGGTGACCTCCACAGGCGCGCCGTGACGATCGTCGACCTTCCCGCCGATCTTCACCGTGATGGTCGAGCCGACGCCGGCGGCCGCGCAGGCCGCGGCCGCCTGGGGGTCCCAGAGGCAGGCGACCGTCGCGGAGCGCGCGCCGGCGCGGAGGAGCTCGCGCAGGATCTCCGTGCCGTCGCCCGAGGCGCCGCCGCCCGGGTTGTCCGCCATGTCGGCGAGGATCACGGGGCGCCCGTCGATCGCGAGCGCGCGGGCGACGGCGTCCTGCACGGGCAGGGCCTCGTGCAGGAACTCCCGGCGGTGCTCCCAGGCGAGCGCGGCCAGCTCGTCCGCCAGACGGTCCGCGAGCGCCTGGTCGCCGTGGGTCGCGACGTAGATCGAGAGCCCGGCGTCGTGGATGTCCGCCAGCGGAAACCCGGCGAAGATCGAGATGGACACGACCCGGCTGTCCTGCTCCATCTCCTCGGCGCGGTCGTAGAGGCGGCGCATCGGCCCGCAGGCCGTCCCCTGGCGTCCGAGCGGCGGCAGGAGCGGCGGCTGCCGGTACGCGACGGCCGGTCGCACGCGCCGCTCGACGACGTCGAGCAGGCGCTCCGTCGCCTCGCGTCCGCGCTCGTGCATGTCGACGTGCGGGTAGGTCTTGTAGCCGTGCAGGAGGGTCGCGTGCTCGACCATCGCGCGCGTGACGTTGGCGTGGAAGTCGAGCGTGACCGCGATCGGCACGCCGGGACCGACGGCGCCGCGGACCGCCGCGAGGATCGGCCCCTCGCCGTCCTCGAGACCTTCCGGCACCATCGCGCCGTGGAGATCGAGCAGCACGCCATCGACCCGGCCCGCCGCGCGCAGGTCCGCGACGAGCCGTCCCGTGACGTGCTCGTAGACGTCCTTCGCCACGCGTCCGGCTGGCGAGGCGGCCGCGGCGACCGACGGGACGAGGGTCACGCCGCGCGCGGCGGCGGTGTCGATCATCCCGCCCAGGCAGGTGCCGGTGCCGCGAAACCGCTCCACGATCTCGCCCCCGTACCGGAGATCACGCGCCTCGAACTCGGGGCGGCCGCTGGGCAGCGTGCTGAACGTGTTCGTCTCGTGGGAGAACATGCCGATGAAGAACCGCATGGAGCCTCCTCGATCTCGCGACCACGCCCGTCGGGCACAGAGCGTGGGATAGTCTAGAGGCTCGCGCCAGCGCTGGCAACGGCATCGCCGCGCGGCGCGCAGCGGATGTTACAATCGCCGCGTGGAAACGCTACTGATCACCGGCGGCGCAGGCTTCATCGGCTCCCACCTCGCGGACCGTCTCCTCGCGGACGGCGCGCGCGTGCGGGTCCTGGACAACTTCAGCTCCGGCATCCGCGCCAACCTCGATGCGGCCGCGCGCGCCGGCGACCGCCTCGAGGTCGTCGAGGGCGACATCCGCGATCCCGCGACCATGGAGCGGGTCACCCGGGGCGTGTCGATCGTGTTCCACCAGGCCGCGATGCGGTCCGTGCCGCGGTCCGTGGCGGATCCGCTCGGCACGAACGAGCACAACGTCACCGGCACGCTGAACGTCCTCGAGGCCGCGCGCCACGCCGGCGTGCGGCGCGTCGTGTACGCGTCGTCGTCGTCGGTGTACGGTGACCGTCCCGACCTCCCGAAGCGCGAGGATCAACCACCGTCGCCGGTGTCGCCCTACGCGGTGTCGAAGGCGGCGGGCGAGCAGTACGCGCGCGTGTGGGCGAGGCTCTACGGCGTCGAGACGGTCGGCCTCCGCTACTTCAACGTCTTCGGCCCGCGGCAGGACCCGACCTCGGAATACGCCGTCGTCCTGCCCCGGTTCATCCGCTGGGCGCTCCGCAACGAGCCGCTCGAGGTGCACGGCGACGGCGAGCAGTCGCGCGACTTCACCTACATCGACAACGTCGTCGACGCGAACGTCCTCGCCGGCCGGGCCGAGGGAGCGAGCGGCGAGGTGTTCAACGTCGGCTGCGGGGACCGCATCAGCCTGCTCGGGATCATCGAGCGGCTGGAA
>JACPDG010000094.1 GCA_016184125.1 Candidatus Rokuibacteriota bacterium
CGACATGGGTGGAAGCGGCGAAGTTGACCACCGCGTCGACCCCCTGCGCGACCTCGCGCACGAGCTTGGCGTCGCAGATGTCGCCGCGCACGAACCGGTAACGCGGGTCGGTCGCGACGTCGTCGAGGTTCGCCGGGTTGCCCGCGTACGTCAGCTTGTCGAGGTTGACGACGGTGTCGTCAGGGTGCGTTCGGAGAACGTGGCGGACGAAGTTCGACCCGATGAACCCGGCGCCGCCGGTGACGAGGAGCCTCACGCGACGATCACCCGCGCGCCGGCTCCCAGACGTCCGGCCCGGCCCAGTCCCACGGCAGGCGGCCCTCGTCGCACGTGGCGGGATCGGGCGAGAAGTGCAGGTCGGTGAAGTAGATGATGCGACCGGTGGTGGCGCCGAGGTTGCGAACGCCGTGCGCGACGCCCGGCGGGATGCGGACCAGGCGGGAGCTGCCCGCGCCCAGGATCAGGCGGCGCCGCACGCCCTCGGTGCGCGAGCCGGCGCGCACGTCGATCAGGACGGCCAGCATCCGGTCGGACGGCGGGACGTACCAGACGTCCGTCTGCCGGGCGTGCAGATGGTAGGCCTTCACGACGCCGGGCTCGACCTCGCTGTAGTTCACCTGCCGCACGGTGAACCCCGCGAGCGCCTGCGGCTCTCCGTCGGCGAGCCGCGCCAGCTCCGTCATCGACCCGCCCTCGTCGGCGTGACGCCTGAGCTCGACGATCTCGACGCCGTCGATCTCGGGCACCGGCGCGTAGCCCTGGACCGTGAACGCTTGCTTGGCGTCCGGACGCAGCTCCATCTACAGCAGCCCGATCTCCGACCGGTCGCCGATCATGAGCTTGTACGACCTCGGCTTGGTCTCCGAGCGGTGGATGCTGACGTTGCGGCCGATGAGGCTCGACTCGATCCTCGCACCGATGTCCATCACGCTCGAGCCCTCGAGCAGGATCGAGTGTTCGATCTCGCTCGACCGCACCACCACGCCGTCGCCGATCGAGGTGAAGGGCCCGACGTACGCGTGCTCGATGATCGCGCCGCGCCCGATGATCGCCGGTCCGCGGATCGTGCTCTCGACGACCTTCGCGCCCGGCTCGATCACGACCTTGCCGAGGACCTCCGAGCGCTCGACCACGCCGTCCTGCCGCGGCTCGAGCCCATCGAGGATGATCCGGTTCGCCTCGAGCATGTCCTCGAGCTTCCCGGTGTCCTTCCACCAGCCGCTGATGACCGACGGCCGCACGGTCTTGCCGCGGTCGATGAGCCACTGGATCGCGTCGGTGATCTCGAGCTCGCCGCGCGCCGACGGCCGGATCGCCTTCACCGCGTCGAAGACGCACGCGTCGAACATGTAGACGCCGACCAGCGCCAGGTCGGACGGCGGCCTCTCGGGCTTCTCGATCAGGCGCACGACGCGGTCGCCGTCGAGCTCGGCCACGCCGAATTGCTGCGGGTTCTTGACGCGCGCGAGGAAGATCTGCGCGGCGGGCCGGTCCTGGGCGAAGCGCTCGACCATCGGCCGGAGCGGCTCGCGCACGAGGTTGTCGCCGAGGTACATGACGAACGGCTCGCCGGCCATGAACGCCTCGGAGATCAGGACCGCATGCGCCAGCCCGAGCGGCGCCTCCTGCTGGAGATAGGTCACGCGAACGCCGAAGCGACTGCCGTCGCCGAGGGCGTCGCGAATCTCCTGGTGCGTGTCGCCCACCACGATCCCCAGGTCCCGGATGCCGCAGCTTGCCAGGGCCTCGATGCCGTAGAAGAGGATCGGCTTGTTGGCGACCGGGACGAGCTGCTTGGCCGACGTGTACGTGATGGGACGAAGCCGGGTGCCCCGGCCGCCCGAGAGGATCAATCCCTTCACGGCCAGAATTCCTTCACTGCATCAACAGGTTGGGGACGGCAGGAGGCCAGCAAAATATCCTGCATTGGTCGGCGGACTTTGGGAGTATAGCAGTCCGTCTCCCGCCCGTGGAAGCAGCAAGAATCCGGAGTTCTCGATTGAATCGACCGGAATTGGGGGGTATTATCATCAGCATGAAAACGCTGAAGGAAATGCTTGCCGAGGCACGCCAGGTCATCCCCGAGGAGGGGCCGGCCCAGGTTCAGCAGCGCATGAAGTCGGGAGAGCCGGTCGTCGTGATCGACGTGCGCGACCCGGATGAGTATCGTGACGGACACATCGAGGAGGCGCCGAACATCAGCCGGGGCTTCCTCGAGTTTCGCGTCGCGAGCGCGGTGAGCGATCCCTCCACCCCCGTCGTCCTCTACTGCCAGACCGGGCTGCGGTCCATGCTCGCGGCCAAGGCGCTCCACGACCTCGGCTACAAGCACGTGATCAACCTGCAGGGCGGTTACCAGAAGTGGGTGCAGTCGGGGCTGCCCGTGGTGCGCGACCTGCCGCTCAGCGTCGACCAGATCCAGCGCTACAGCCGCCACTTCCTGCTGAACCAGATCGGCGAGAAGGGCCAGCGCAAGCTGCTGCGGTCGAAGGTGCTGCTGATCGGCGCCGGGGGGCTCGGGTCACCGACCGCGCTCTACCTCGGGGCAGCCGGTGTCGGGACGATCGGCCTCATGGACGGCGACGTCGTCGACATCACCAACCTGCAGCGGCAGGTCCTCCACACCACGGCGGATATCGGCAAGCCGAAGGTGGAGTCCGGCACGCGGACGATCAAGGCGCTCAATCCCGACGTCAACGTCATCCCGCTGCCGACCCGCATCACCGTCGACAACGTGATGGACGTGATCAAGGATTACGATCTCGTCGTCGACGGCTCCGACAACTTCGAGACGCGCTACCTCGTCAACGACGCCTGCTACCTCGCGGGCAAGACGAACGTCCACGGCTCGATCTTCCAGTTCGAGGGCATGGCGACCGTCTTCGCGCCGAACGAGGGCCCGTGCTACCGGTGCCTCTACCCCACACCGCCGCCGCCCGGTCTCGTACCCTCCTGAAGCGAGGCTGGTGTCCTGGGCGTGCTCCCAGGAGTGATCGGTCTCGTGCAGGCGACGGAAACCGTGAAGCTGCTGCTCGGCATCGGCGAGCCGCTCATCGGTCGGCTCCTCACCTATGACGCGTTCGGCATGCGGTTCCGCGAGGTGAAGCTCAGACGCGACCCGAACTGCCCGCTCTGCGGGCAGGCGCCGAGCATCACGGACCTGTCGATCCACATGGATGGGTCCGCCGCCGCCTGCGAGATCACGCCGAACGGCGGCCGCGCACGCGAGGGCGCGCTCGCGTGACTCAACGGGGGGCTTCGCCCCCCTGAACCCTGATCCCCGCTTCGATTGCGCGGGCCAAGCCGTGCATAATCACCGCATGACTCGATCGCTTGGCCCGTCGCTCACCCCTGCGCTCGTCGACCGCCTCTCGCAGCGAGACCTCCGGAACCGGCTCGGCATCGCGCTGCCGTTCGTCACGGTCGACGCCGAGGGACGCCCGCATCCCATGTTGCTGTCCTATCTCGAGGTGAAGGCGTACGATGCGCGGACCATCGGGCTGGTGGTCATCGCGCGGAGCGGGAGCGCGCGCAACCTGGCGGAGCGCGGGACGGGAACGCTGCTCGTCGTCGAGCCGGACACCACCGTGTACATCAAGCTCCGTGCGGTTGACGGCCCATTGCCGGTTGAGGGCGGCGCCGACTACGGGCTCGGGTACTTCCTCATGGAGGTCGGCGAGGTCCTCGAGGACGCCGCGACGGACTGGGAGGCGGGCATGAGGATCACCGAGACGGTCCGGTATCAGCCGGCGCCGACGCTCGAGGAGCCCTGGGCGCGCGCGACCCTCGCGGCGCTCGCCGCGCCGCGAGCGCGGGCCTGATCACCCGCGATCCGAACGCGGCCCGCGACCGCGCCTCGGCTCCTCGGCCCGGCGTTGCCGCCGGTCATCCCCCGAGCGCGAACACGCGGCGCAGCCGTACGCCGACCGGTGTGCCGGCCAGCGCGGCCGCGGCCCAGAGCCAGCCGTGCAGGCTCGTCGACGCAACGCCGCTCACGAGCGCGCCGATGTTGCAGCCGAACGCGATCCGCGCGCCGTAGCCGAGCAGCAGCCCGCCGATGACCGACGCGACGAGGCGACCCGCAGGCACGCCGCGCGCCGGCGCGAACCGGCCGGCCAGGCCGGCGCCCAGGAACGCACCGAGGATCAGTCCGAGGTCCATCACCGACGTCGTGTCGGCGAGCACGGACTCCGCGAGCGCCTGCTGCTGGAACGCGCCGGCCCAGAACGGAACCGCCGACAGATCGTAGCCGACCGCGGTGACGAGCTTGCCGCCCCAGAGCGTGAACCCCCACGTGATCGTCCACGGGTGCCCGGCGACGAGCAGCGTGACGAAGTTGAGGAGCGCGAGCAGCACGCCGCCGGCGACCGGAGGCCAGGGGCCGGTCACGATGATGTGCCGGACGCGGCTCGCGGGCGCGTCACGCATCGATGCCGCGCGGCCGTCGAGCAACCGGCAGGCGACGGCCAGCACGGCGAGCGCGGCCAGCTGCGCCGTGACCGCGGGTCCCCAGCCGATCCGCTCGCCGAGCGAGAGCTCGCCGAGGGAGGGCACGCCGGACCAGAACGGCATGTGGAACGTCGCGATGACGCTGCCGGCGATGAAGAAGACGAGCGTGACCAGCAGCGGCGTGCTGCCCGCCCCGACGTGGTAGAGGGTCCCCGACCCGCACCCGCCGCCGAGCTGCATGCCGATCGCGAAGATGAACGCGCCGACCACCACCGACAGGCTCGCGGGCGCGATGGCCCCGGAGCCATCGCCGCTCGACGCGAGGACCGGAGCGAACAGCACCGTCGCGAGCGCCAGCATCACGAGCTGCGCGCGCACGCCACTCGTGTCACCCACCGTGACGAGACGTCGATAGGCGCGCGTGAACCCGAAGGCCGCGTGGTGGAGGACGAGGCCGAGCGCGGCTCCGATGAGGAGCAGTACGGCCTGACGCGCGCCGTGGCGGGGAAGGAGCCACAGCGTGCCGGCCGTCAGCAGCGCGACCGCGGAGCCGACGACTCGCCACTGGATCGGCGTTCCGATGCCGTGGTCCACGTGCCCCGCGACCCTCACCACGGTGGCGGACAGCATCACGGACCTCGCCGCCGGAAGCTCGGCCCCGACGGCTTCGAGAGGTCGACCGTGACCGCAGCGCCGCCGAGCCCGTGCAGCTTGTCGTGCGCCTCGACGACGACCGTGCGGACGTCGCGGGGGATCCGGATGCGCTCGTCACGCGTGAACGGCTGCTCGTCGACGTGCGAGTGGAGCAGCACCCGCCGTCCGAGCTCGCGGCCAGTCACGGTGCGGACGCGCCACCAATCAGCCCAGTGATCGGGATCGCGGTCGTCGTGCCGTACCGTGACGGCGAACGCCCACGTGCCGGTGTCTTCCTGGCGGACCTCGACGAAGACGATGTCGGCCTTGCCGGCCCACACCGGCCCGGGCGCGAGCGTCCCGAGGATGACCGCGAGGGCGAGGACCGGCCGTCTCACCCCGGCGGCTTCCGTGGGGGGCGTTCGGCACTATCGATCACGACCTGCCCGGCCGTGACTGCGGTGTCGCCGACCTGGACGCGAAAGTCACGGCCGTCGCGCCCCTCGAGGCGCGCGTGGCCCCGCAGCAGCGCCGGGTTCTCCGAACCCTCGAACCACTGCTCGAGGCCGCGCCGCGACTCCATCAGGATGTCGCGCGCGCGACGGAGCACCGCCGGGAAATCGACCGTCACGGTCGGCACCTCGAGGCCGAAGTCGCGCGCCCGGCGAGCGTCGTGGGCGACGCGCGCGGAGGCGATCGCGGCCTTGGTCGGGGTGCAGCCGAAGTTGACGCAGGACCCGCCGAGATCCTTCCGCTCGGCGAGCGCCGCCCGCCGGCCCGCCTTCGCGAGACCGTGCGCGAGCGACGGGCCGGCCTGGCCGCCCCCGATGATCACGACGTCGTAGCGATCGCCGCCGCGCATCCTGTGCTCCTCACGCCGTCAGGGCAGAAGGTCGGCCCGAGCCTGTCAACCGCTGCTGCCAGCTTCTCGGGCTCTTGCTTCGTGTCGCCGGACACCGGCCCTGCATCGTGAACAGCATCTCACCCCCACGGATACCCGGCTCACCCGACGGACGGGGCGCCGGCGCCTCCGCGGATCAAGAGGAGGCGCACGCCGCCTGCGTCACGCTTCGATCCCGGGAGTCCCCTGTCTTGCGGTCCAGCGGGGGCCGCCGTGGGCGCGGCCTCCATGGGACTGACTGGGTCGTGGCTCCGGGCCGCCGTCACGGTGCCTGCGGCAGTGCTCTCTGCGGCAGTGCTCTCTGCGGTGCCGGACGATCCTCCCTGAGGTCAGGGCTCGCGGCCGGGCTCGCGGCCGGGCTCTCGTCCGTGATGGCCGCGCAACCGGCCAGCGACGCGACGACCGACACGATCGCCACGGCGATCGACAAACGTTTCATCTCCACCCCTCCTCTCCGAGATGCGGCAACCGCCGCGCGCCGGAAAGGGGTCGTGAGGCGGCCGGCGGTCGCAACCTCTCACTGCCGAAACCCCTGCCCCGTGGACATCATTCCTCGACGACGCGGCAGCGGGGGGCGCGAGTTGGCCTTTCTCCCTTCGTCACGGTTGCGCCAGCGCTCGAGCGCTACTTCTTCGGTGAACAGGGATTCTTGGCGGCGCAGGGGTTCTTCGCCGCGCACGGGTTCTTGGCCGCGCACGGGTTCTGAGGGGCGGCACCCAGCTTCACCGGCGTGACCTTCATCGTGGTGCCGCTACCGAAGACGTAGTCGTTCGCCTTCGCCGACTTGTGGCACTGCGAGCAGAACGCGGTCGAGCTCCCCTGCTTGCCGCTGCCCGTCATCTGGACCGTGCCGTCCGCGCCGAGCACGGCGTAATGCCAGTCGGCGTTGGCCGCGTCGTAGCCCTTCTTCCGCTTCTCCATCACGAACACGCTGCCCTTCGCACCCGGCTTGCCGCCGTTGTCGACGAACGCTTCCTTGACGAGCACAGCGCCGTTCGGGAACGGGAACGTGCCGTTCTGCGCCGACGGTTGGGCTTTCTTGTTGATGTAGGTGAAGACCAGCGTGTTGCCGTGGGTCTCGCTCTTCACCGGCTGGTCGTTGACCTTCTTCCACTTCTTGAACTGCTTGAACGCGGCCTGCACGGGTTCTTGGCCGCGCAGGGGTTCTTGGCCGCGCAGGGGTTCTTGGCCGCGCACGGGTTCTTGGCCGCGCAGGGGTTCTTGGCTTGCGCGATCGTGGTCTGGGCGGCCGCGGGCGCAATACCCACCGCAACGGCTATCGCGGCTGCGGCCAGTGTCTGTACGAAGGTCGGCATATCCGCTCCTCGTGGGCGGTGGGAGACCGTTCCCGGCACCCCACCGCCCGGCATGGACGGCGCGCTACTTCTTCGCCGCGCAGGGGTTCTTGGCCGCGCAGGGGTTCTTGGCCGCGCACGGGTTCTTGGCCGCGCACGGGTTCTTGGCGGCGCACGGGTTCTTGGCCGCGCACGGGTTCTTCGCCGCGCAGGGGTTCTTGGCCGCGCAGGGGTTCGCCGACTTGGCCGCGCAGGGGTTCTTGGCCGCGCAGGGGTTCTTGGCCGCACAGGGGTTCGCCGTCTGCGCAAGCGCGCCGCTCCCTGCTGCGAGCGTCAGCGCTCCGGCGACCGCGAGGACACTGGCTATCTTCCGCACCATCACACATCACCTCCTTTCTGGTATGGCTGGTCCATGAAACCCCTGAGGCGTACGCGCTATTCCCGGACCCCCGCCGCCCGGCGCCAACCGATGCCAGGGATCCCTGAGCGAACCCGCGAGCCTGGCCGCACCCCGGTTGACGTCTCAGCGCGCCGCGACGGGCGCCGACACCTCGGCGGCGCCCCTACACGCCCCGGGGTCTGCTCCGTTGCGAGCAGTCGGGCGAGCGTCCCGAGGTCCGCCTCGATGCGACCGGCGATGGACGGAGCCAGAGCTCGCGACGACGCGCTTCAGCGCGCCGCGAGTGCGCGGTCGACGATTCGCTTGAAGATCGGGTCAAGCTCCTTCGCCACGGCCTGAACGCCCTCGTTCCGATAGGGGACGAAGACGACGGTCGGAGGGACGTAGGCCACGGTCGCGGTGCCGTCCGGGTTCTCGTAGAGGTAGATCCGTATCGGCGCCTCGAACCCCGCGGCGGGGTCCGAGGCGAGCAGACGGACCGCGAAGTCGTTCCTGAACACCATCAGGACCTGGTTGCCCTTGATCGCGACGCCGCGCGCCCCTGCCCCGCGCTGCGCGTTGGCGTGGCAGACCAGCGCCATCTTCTCGTCGGCGATCGCCTTTTCGAGCGCCGCGGCGACCTGATCGAACGGCGCCTTCGACGACGCGGTCACCCGCCTCTCCTGGCCAAGCGCCGGCGCCGTCCACGCAGCAACGATGAGCAGCAGGCACAGGATCGCCCATCGGCCTCTTCGGGCCGCGGCGAGCTCTCTCATTTCGCTTGCTTCTTGTAAAACTGCACCAGCCCCAGCACGTCCTGCCACACCAGGCGGCCGATGGGACCGGAGCTGTACTGCCCGACGACGATCGTCTGATCCGGCTTCAGCAGATAACCCGTGGACTGGAGAATGCCCCGACGCTCCTCGTAGAAGCAGCCGAGTGTCGCCGCGGTCTCCGTCATGGGCAGGCCGTAGCCGACGGGAAACGTGAGGCCGTGCTCCTTCACGGTCTCGGTCGCCTTGTCCAGCGGGTCGGTCGAAGCGGCCACGACGCGGATACCCTCCTCGCCGAGCCTCGGTTGCGCCTTCTCGAAGGCAGCCAACTGCTGCTTGCAGTACGGTCACCAGTGCGCCCGGTAGATCAGGACGACGCCCCAGTGGTCATCGAAGCGGTCGGGCAGCGTGATGGGCCCGTGGGCCACGGTGTCCATGCCGAGCGCTGGGAAGCGTTCGCCGCTGTCCAGGATCTTCTGGCCCGCTCTCGCCATCTCATCTCCTCCCAAACTCTCTTGAACCCGCGAATGCGGCGGAATATTCCGCCATGGATGGAAAACGCGACAGGCGGGAATATGAACCGCGTGTCAGACGTTTGGATGGTGGAGGAGGCGATGAGGATTCTCTGGCACGCTTGGCGGTCCGTCTGGCGTCGATCGATCGGTCTCGCCGTCATCGCTGCGCTCGCCTGCACGGCGGCGGAGGCCGGAAGCTTGCGGACGAACCGCGCCAAGGCACTGGTCCCGCTCGACGAGATCATCTCTGGCGGGCCGCCACCGGACGGCATCCCGCCGATCGACCGGCCGGCGTTCGTCACGCCTGCGGACGCATCCGGATGGCTCAAGCCGAAGGAGCCGGTCCTGGCTCTGACCGTCGACGGCGATGCGCGCGCGTATCCGTTGCAGATCCTCATGTGGCACGAGATCGTCAACGACGTCGTCGGTGGCGTGCCGGTCGCCGTCACGTTCTGCCCGCTCTGCAACTCGGCGCTCGTCTTCGAGCGCCGCGTCGACGGCACCACGCTCGACTTCGGCACGTCCGGCATGCTCTTCAAGAGCGACCTCGTGATGTACGACCGGCAGAGCCACTCGCTCTGGGCCCAGATGGAGGGTCGCGCGATCGTGGGCGACCGCGCAGGCCAGAGGCTGCGCCTGCGCCCGGCGAACACCATTGCCTTCGAGGCGTGGCGATCCGCGCACCCGGACGGCAAGGTGCTGTCCCGCGACACCGGTCACCGCCGCCGCTACGGCGTGAACCCGTACGAGTCGTACGACGAGCCGTCGCTCGGCCCGTTCCTCTACCGGGGGAAGCTCGATCCAAGGCGCCCGCCCAAGGAACGCGTGGTCGGCGTCGCCGTGGGCGAGGCGCGGCGGGCGTATCCGTTCCCGCTCCTCGAGAAGCGGCGAGTCGTGCACGACACGGTCGGCGAGCAGGCGATCGTGATCTTCTACGAGCCGGGCACGCTGTCGGCGCTCGACGACACCGAGATTGCGAAGTCGCGCGCCGTCGGCGCCACGTCCGTGTTCCGCGCGCAGCTCGGCGAGCGCACGCTGACCTTCGAGGCGACGCCGGGAGGCTTCCAGGACCGCCAGACCGGCTCCCGGTGGGATTTCTTCGGCGCTGCGCTCAGCGGTCCCCTGGCCGGGCAACGCCTCACGCCAGTGCAGCACGTGGACGCCTTCTGGTTCGCGTGGGCGGCGTTCAACCCATCGACGACGGTCTGGACGGCGCCGTGACGACGGCCGCTTCCGCTGTTCACACCCGCAGCAAGCCGGCGCGTCCAGCGTGAGGGCGACGGACGGCATGACCGGACCCTCCGCGACGGAGGCCAAGGCCGAGCTGCGACGCCTGCTCGAGACGCTCGAGCGACAGCGCACGAGCGTGATGCAACGCGTATGCGGCCCCGATGTCCCGGAGCCGTGGGCGGTGTATCCCGGCGAGTCTGGCGTCTTCGATCGAGCGTCCCGTTCACAGTTCTACTACCATCGCCACGAGCCGAGCGATCACGAGGCGGGACACTTCCACACCGTGCGGCTCTTCCGGGACCGGGTCGCTCACCTGGTCGGGATCTCGATGGCGCCGGATGGCTGGCCCCAGGCGCTCTTCACCGTGAACCTGTGGCTGGTCGGTGACGGTGAAGAAAGCGTGTCGAACCTCAAGACCTACGTGAGGCGCTTTCGGCTCGACGAGCGACAGGCCGAGGCGGACATGTCGCGAGCCGGAAGCGACGCGTCGCGGCCGCTGATGGCGGCGGTCATCTGTTTCGTGAACCTCGTCTTCCAGGCGTTCCTCTCCGACATCGAGGCCCTCCAGGTGGAGAAGGCGCGGGCGATCGAGCAGTACCGCAAGAGCCACGGTGGCTCGGATCCCTTCGATGATCGCTCGGTCGAGGTCCTGAGCAGGATCGCGATCGACGTCAGGGCGTGAGCCGTGTTACGCGGACCGAGATGGTCGTGCTGAGCCGCATGGCGGACGGGCTCGGCGTCGTGGTCGACGCGCGCGTGAAGCAGGACCCCGCGCTCGTCGAGGCGTTCGCGTATCGCGGGAAGGAGGCGACGGTCTAGCCAGCGCTCAGGCGCCAGTCGTACGCCGACAGCCCACGAACGACCGGGGCCGTGGCCAGGGCCGGGTGAACACGCCGTCGAGCACGAGTGAGTGGACATGGAGGTTGAGCGGATGGTCGCGCTCGTCGCGGGGCGCTGACGGCCGAGTGGAGCACCCAGTGTCTGACGTGCTCCCGCTCGAGACCGGGCGCCCCGAACCGAATGTCGGCGATCTCGCCCGCACGGATCCGCGACCGACGCCCCGGAGCCGCCCGATTCGGAATCGCTGCGGCTCTTCGAAGAGGGGCTCGCCGTCCGCAAGCGGGTATCGTCGTCGCGTGCAGATCGCGCTCGTCTTCGCGCTCGTCGCCGCGCTACTCGTGCCGACGAGCGCGCTCGCCTTCGAGGCGCTCGTCCCCGTCGTCCGGATCGGCCCGTGGCCGGCCGTGTCGGCGCTCGTCGGGTACGGCTCGCGACTGTGGTTCGTCAACAGCCTGAAGTTCGCCGACCACAACTCCGCCGACGTCTACAGCTACGATCCACGGACGAGCGCCACCCGCTACGAGCGCCACCTCTTCAGTCAGGACGCCGGCGATCCCGTCGTCGCCGATGGGCTCCTCTACTGGCCATTCGAGGACGGCCGCTTCTCGACCGGCCGCGGCGAGTACGCCGTCACCAACGGTCGCGAGTGGCAGTGGCGCATCCTGCCCGCTGGCGAGGTCTTCCACGTCCACGCGATGGCCACGCACAGCGGAGCGCTGTTCGCCGCGACCGGCGCGTGGCGCGCGGGCCTTCAACGATCGGACGACGGCGGACTCACGTGGCGCGTCATCTGGGATCGTCCGACGCCACCCGGGCTCGTGAGCCGCCTCACGAAACTCGCGGTGCTCGACGGCGTCCGCTACGCGGGACTCACTGCCTGGCACGATCACGGCGCGAAGCTGCTGCGGCTGGACCGGGGAACGCCGCGCCCGCTCGCTGGATGGCCGCCCGGTGGTGAGGTCACGGCGATGGCGGCGTATCGCGGATGGCTCTACGCCGTGAACGGCGGTGACGACGGCCAGGCGCTCTGGCGCACCGACGGCCGGAGAGTGGAACGAGCCCGCGCCCTCGACCGCGTGAGCGTACGCGCGCTCGCGGCGACCCCTGACGCGCTCTGGGCAGTGAGCGCCGTCGATGGCGATGGAGCGCTGTGGCGCAGCGCCGACGGGACGGCGTGGAGCGTCGTCCAGCGGTTCGCCGGCGCTGAACCGATCGACGTCGCAGCATACGCCGGACGCGTCTACGTCGGTACGCGCGGTCCGGGCGGGCGCGGGACGCTCTGGGGTCCGTCTGCACCGGCACCGGTGGAACCGTCTATCGATCCGCACAGGCTCCCTGGGTCGCCGAGATCCATGACCACGGCCCAGCCCCCTCGCGCCCTCGACCACCTCGACCGCGTGCTGGCCGACCCGACGACGTATTCACGCGGCGCCGCTGCCCTCGTCGCGGCACTCCAGCCGCTCGCGTCGAGTCGGCTGCGCGAGACCGGCGTTGCGCTCGTCCGGCGACTCGACGGGCCGTTCCCCGCCACGGACGCCCGTGTCTTCGGCGGCGCCGTCACCGTCCCGGCCGCCACGTTCGCCCGCTGGTATCTCCTGTGGGCGCTCGCCGTCAACGGTCACGGCCACGTGCCGCTCGCGTTGCTCGCGGCGCCGTGGGCCGCGGCTCCGAATCGGCCCGAAAAGTACTTTGAGCCGATCCCGGCGGCGGCGTGGGCCGCGGCCGAGCTCGGTCAGGCCGACGACGAGACGCTCGCGGCGCTGATCGCCCGGCTCGGGGTGCCCGGCGATCCGGCGTGGCTCACGGGTGACGTCGTTGGCACGCTCACGGCACTCACCGGCGAGCGCTTCGGCTACGATGTCGATGCTTGGCGTCGCTGGTGGACGCGACGCGGACGCCATCATCCTCGCCGTCGCCATGCCCCTGGTCGGCGCTCGCGCCGGCGTGATCCTCGCGGCCGAGCTGCGATGCGCCGATCCCGCGAGAGCTCTGATGCCGCGTTCGTCACGTGTCCTCGCCGAGCGCCGCGCCGCAGGCATCACAAACCTCGCTGGCCGCTCGCCCTGTCGCCCCGCACGCGGGACACCGGCGGCCGAGCCGACCGCCACACCACTCGCAGAATCGGGCCGACTCACGGTTCAGGTGCCGGCAGGATCCGCAGCGAGCCGACGTCTCCCGCGGCGGCTTATCGCTGCTCGTCTCGGCTCCGGCAGAAGACGCGTCGAGCGCTGACGTGCGGTCGGCTCGGGTCACGGCGCTTGGAATCCACCGGCGCGCGGCGCCTGGACCTCGTCCTCGTTGTGGTGCGCGAACACTGGCGCCGCGAAGAACATGAGCAGCGTGATCAGGGCGGCAATCGTTCGCTGCATGACGAGCCCTCCTGTCGTTGTGATGATGCTCTCGGTGGCGCAGCACCCGATCGAGCTCGCCCATTCCACTCGGTGAACGCCTTGCGAAGGAAGAGTCGGGCGCGATGGAGCCGTGACTTGACGGCCGCCGCGGTCAGCCCGAGGGCCTGCGCCACTTCCTCGGTCGTCAGATCCTCGATGTCCCGCAGCACCAGCACGACACGGTAGTCCTCGGGGAGATTCCCGATCGCCTGCTCGAGGACCACTCGCACCTCGGCGGCGACGGCAGGGTCCTGGAGGTCGCGCGACCAGTCCACGACCGGCTCGACGTGGCGACCCATCTCGTCGAAGACGGGGAGCAGGGCGTCGAGCGATACGTCGTCCACGCGCGCGCGCCGAGCGCGCGCGTGGTCGTAGGCCGCGTTGGCCGCGATCCGGTAGATCCAGCTCGAGAAGGCGGCCTCGCCCTTGAACGTCCCGATCTTGCGCACCACGGTCATCAGGACGTTCTGGGTGACCTCTTCGGCGTCACGGTGGTCCCCGAGCACCCGGGCGGCGACCCGGTAGATCCAGGCACCATAGCGCTGGATGAGCATCTCCACGGCATTCGCGTTGCCGGCACGGAGCGCGTCCACGAGCTCGTGATCGTCGCGTTGCATGATGTCGATCTGTGTTCGCTCCACTCGTTCAACCACGCGCCACCCCCGCGAATTCCCGGTCCGGAGTCCCGACCGCGGCGCGGTGCCGCATCCGCCGTCGCCCTCCTTTCGATCCCGCCGGCACGGGCCCGAAGGCCAGCGCCTTCCGGACGAGCCGGCGCGCTCGGAACGCCCGGGACATCACCGTCCCGATCGGCAGCTCGCACATCTGAGCGATCTCCCGATGCGTGAGCCCTTCGACCTCGGCCAGGAGCAGCACCTCTCGAAACTCCCGCGGAAGACGATCGAGGGCCTCCACCAGACGCGTGTCGTCGATCACGCGCCGGAGGAGCTCGTCCTCGGGGGTCAGCGTCGTCGGCCCGACGCGCTCCCACCTGGCCGCGGCGCGCTCGAGCGTGTCCTCGTCCTCGAGCAGGACCGCTCGTCTCTGACGGGTCACCTGGTTGATGAAGATGTTCCGGAGGATCGCGGCGAGCCAGGCCGGACAATTCGTTCCCGGCGTGAACCCGTCGAAGCGCCGGAAGGCGCGGAGGAGGGTCTCCTGGACCAGGTCCTCGGCATCCGTCCAGTTCCGGCAGAGCCGGAGCGCCAGGCGGTGCAGGCGCTCGCGGTGCACGAGCACGACCTCCTCGAACTCGCGCTGCCAGCCCCGAGGGGCTTCGAGCGCGCCCACGCGCGGACGCGCTGTCACAGGGGCCATCGCCGTCGCCGTGTCCGTCGTCCTCATCGGTCCCCGGCGCCGTACAAGAGGTGCTCGACGAAGACCGAGCAGTTGACGACCCGAAGCCGCTCGGCGCTGATGCGCTTCAGCATGTCCACCCCACGACCATCGATGAAGGTGACGCCCGAGAAGTCCACCCGGACCCTCGGCGCCTCCTCGAGCGATCGCCAGCACTCGTGCTCGAGCAGGCCGACCGCGGCGGCGACCACCCGGCCTTCCACGCGCAGCGTGATGAGGCGCGCATCCGTGTCCTCGATCCTCGTCACGCGTAGCGCGACGTCGTCCCGCGTGTGATCCGTCATGCCTGACGGAAGGGGCAAGCGACATGCCGAAGTCGGAGACGCAGGAGCACGGTGGTCAAGTGGCCGGAACGACAGGGCCGAATGCCGCCATCAGACGCGACGGCGCGGAGCAGAACCGAGTGGCGCCTCCCAATATATCGGGAGGCTCCCGAGATATTGGGACGCGTGAACGAATCGCCGTGTAGAGCCGGGCCCGGGTTCACCCCGGGCCCGGCGAACGTCGAGGGGTCAGGGGGCCATTTCGGGGCCCCCGCTGGCCGAGTCGGAACTCGAGGACCGCCGCGGGTTCCCCGCGGCGGTTCCGAGCGTTGGGGGGTTTGGGGGGCCATTTCGGGGCCCCCCATGACCTCGGTCACGTCTTTCGCGTGATCCCGAGCTTCTTCATCCGCGCTTCGAGCGTGGTCGGCCTGAGCCCGAGGACCTTGGCCGCGCCTCGGTCGCCGCTCACGCGCCACCCCGTCATCTCGAGCACGGTCACGATGTGATCGCGCTCCAGCTCTTCGAGGCTCGGAACCCGCGCCGGGGTGTGGACGCCGGGCGCGGGGAGCCACTCGCCCAGCTCGAGCCCGGGCCCGCGACTCACGATGACCGCGCGCTCGATGATGTTCTCGAGCTCCCGCACGTTGCCCGGCCACGGATAGGCTGCGAGGCTCTCCAGCGTCCGCTGCGGGATCGTCTCGATCGCCCTTCCGAGCTTCCGCGCGTACTTCGCCACGAAGTATCGCGCGAGCAGCGGCACGTCCTCCGGGCGCTCGCGCAACGCCGGGATCCGGATCGGGAAGACGTTCAGCCGGTAGAAGAGGTCGGCGCGGAACCGGCCCTCGTGCATCGCCGCCTCGAGGTCGCGGTTGGTCGCAGCGATCACGCGGACGTCGACCTCGACGGTCGGTCCGCCCACCCGCTCGAACGCTCCCTCCTGGAGCACGCGGAGCAGCTTCGCCTGGAGGTCGAGCGGCAGCTCGCCCACCTCGTCCAGGAAGATCGTCCCGCCGTGGGCCAGCTCGAAGCGGCCGATCCTCCGGCCGAGGGCTCCCGTGAACGCGCCCTTCTCGTGGCCGAACAGCTCGCTCTCGAAGAGCCCGGCCGGAATCGCGGCGCAGTTCACCTTCACGAGCGCCTTCCGCCGCCGCGCGCTCAGATCGTGGACGGCACGGGCCACCAGCTCCTTGCCCGTGCCGGTTTCACCCAGGATCAGGACGCAGGCGTCCGTCGGCGCGACCGTCTCGATGGCCTTCAGCACCCGCCGGACCACCGCGCTCTGTCCGACGATCTCCTCGAAGTTG
>JACPDG010000066.1 GCA_016184125.1 Candidatus Rokuibacteriota bacterium
TGCCCGCGCTGCGGAGGCCGGCGGCGGATCGTGGGGGTCTACCCCGGAGGGCAGAGGCTGCGTGACCTGCTGGAGCGACTCGGGCTCGGCGATCACTCCGCACGGCCGGCCCCGGAGCCATCCGGGTGACATAAGGGCCGCACGCGGAAGTCCCTCGCCCGGCCCCTGGCCTCGCGCCCTCGTCTGCCCCCTCCGTCGCGCTCGACCTGGTCGCGCCCGGCGTCTCCGTGAACGAGGGCCAGGTTCTCGGCCGCTCTCCCCATTCTCGAGCACCGCTGACGGTCACGACCCCACCAGGGCACCTGACGTTGGCGGCCAGGAGCGCGCTCCTGTCTGGCGGCAGCGGCGAAGGGGGAAAGGTTGGCAGGCTCGGCCGGCGCGACAGGGGCTTTGGACCGCCTACGCTCCGCTGTCCGCTGACGACGCTTGCGATTCGGCGCTCGGCGCTGCCCCGAGGTCTCGGCCCCAGCGGGAAGGGTCATTGCCACCAGATTTTCGCCAACCGTATTGATTGAGAACTCGCCACGGCTCGTGCTGTCGACGTAGCCCTGGCGTTTCGCATTGTTCAGCGTGACGAGAGGCCTTGGGAGTCGTTTACGGCCGGCGAGTCTGGCTGCTTCCTGGAGGATCTCAGTGTTGATCGCGTCGCGTCGCTGCGCTGGTGGCGCCTCAAAATGGTAGTAGTAGGCGACGGCGGTGGCAAACTGCTGGTCGCTGGACGGCCTCTTCGCGGCGATGAACGACTTGATATCCGCCGGTGCTGGGCCGGGTGCGCCGCTGGACACGGCGGGGACGGTCGACGGCCGAGCGCCAGAAGTCTCCGGAGACTGCTCTGCGGTTCGAGGCCCCAGAGGAGGACGGAGCCCAAGTCCCTCGGCCACCCAACGGAGAACGCGCTCTTGGCGCTCGCGAGGAAGGTCTTTCAGCTTCTCAAAGACGGCTTTCGCTGCCTCGAAGTCATCGATCGGTTCAGTCGCGGCCGTCGTCATCTTGCTCTCCGTTGGGAAGGAGTCATATGCGTAGAACGTTCACGTTGACCGGCCGCGGCGAGCGAATGCGAGCCAGCGGTCCGGTCGAACGTGTTGTTGGACGGCGCAAGTCGTCGCGGGAGCTCGTTGTGCTCCTACAAATATGCGGCTTGGCGAGTCGTGTCGTTCGGACGCCGAACCTGTTCGGAGCGCTGGTCAACCCCAGACCAATCCCTTTTCGCCTGCTCCTTTCCCGGCCCAGGCAAGTGGTCTTGACGTTGCCCGAACGAGGATGTCAATGCGTCGCCGACGCATCCCAGATGGCGTAGTCTCCTCGCGTGTTCGCTCGACACGGAGTGCGACACCTTGCAGATACGATGGCTTCGCACGGGTTTCGTGGAGCGCGAATACAACCCCCTCTCGAATGTGCTCTGGTTTGAGGACCCGCGAGCCGCTGATGAACGTTCCGTCTCCTCGATGGTGTACGCGATTCTCGCCGCGGCACACGAGGTGAACCTCTTGGAGTCTCCGGGGAGAACGCTGCTGAGTACCCTTCGTTTGCGTCATCGGAGCACCTCGCGCGTTTCGTTGCCCGTCCAACTAGAATTCGACTGCACGCCTCGGCATCTAGGGTCAGATGCTGGTATCCAATGCTGGATGCAAGCATCTAGGGGTGGAGGCCGCCGGAGCATCCACGGGTAGATGCTTTGCTGTTTGCACCTGGTATCTGGCATTGGATGCCAGACTACTTCTCACGATCCGGTCATCCGGGTCGAGCACTATGGCCTGTGTCGGCGTGCCCAGGGACCGGTCCCCGACCTCGCGATCGCGCTGACTCGGAGCCCGGCTCGGACTCATCATCGCCCTCACGGCGCGGTCAGCCACGCGGTTCGTCGATGCTGAAGGGGCGGCGGGGCGCCTCAACGGTTGGCTGCCTCCTCCCCGCCTGCGCTATGCCGCCCGAAGATAGCCCTTTGCCTTGCGGCCCGCAAGGGGCGGAGGACCATTAGTCAGAGACAGGCGGATGGCGCCCGGTCAGCGCTGCGCGCTCTGCCAGAGGACGTGACCGACGACGAACGGGCCCAGCGTCTCGAGGTACTGCGACGTCTGCACGGTCTTCCGCATCGCCTGCACGATGTGCGACAGCGGGTAGAGATCCCGGCCGACCAGACCGATCACGAAGTCGTTGTCGCGCTCGTCGACGCCGTGGCACGCGAGCCTCACGTCGTGCGCGAGGTCGGCGTCGCCGTACGCGTGGCCGATCATGCCGTGCTCGCGCATGATCTCGCCCTGCTCCTTCGCCGACAGACGTGAGAACGCGCCGCTCCGGCGCAGCGGGTACCAGATCGCCCACGGCCACGCGGGGTTCAGCACCGTGCGGCGAGGCCGCTTCAGCAGCCAGTCCTCGAGATCCGCCTCGTACCCCGACGAGTACGTCCGGCCGAACATCCTCAGCGCGGGCTTCGGGACGAACGACGCGAACGGCTCGCCGTTCAGGACTTCACGCCAGGCGCCGACGAAGAATGCCGGGTCCTCGCTGAGTCCGACGACCGCGACGCCGCGGGGGTCCATCACGTCCTGGTAGAGAACCCCCTCGATCCGGCTCGCCTCGAGCGCGCGCACGAGCGGCTTCGGGTCCGCGCAGCCGCCGAACGCCTGGAACTGCATCCACAGGCGGCGGTCGGACGCCTGGTTTCCGGCCCCACGCTCGCGCACGTCGACCCTGGTCTCGTCAGGACTGGCCACGCTAGCCTCCCCGGGTGTGCATCTCGAGGTGCGGATCGCGCTTGAGCTGACCGATCTGCATGAGCGGCGAGCGGTCCCGGAGCGCGAGCCGCTCCTCGGCGCCGCGATCCACGCGCGCCGTCCACCCGCCGGCGATGAGCGCCTTCAGCTCGTCCACGGACGCGCCGCGCCGGAACGGACCCCGCAGGTCGATCCCCTGGAGCGCGTACAGGCACAGGTACCACATGCCGTCGGCGGTCAGCCGGCTCCGGTCGCAGTCCGAGCAGAACGGCGCGGTCGTCGACGAGATGATCCCGAAGACGGTGCCATCGGGCAGGCGGAACCGGTCGGCGGGCGCGGTCGACGTCTCGATCACGGGCTCGATCGTTCCGTAGCGGCGCTCGAGCATCGCCAGCATCTCGGCGCGGCTGAGCACGCTCGCCATCGCCCACTGCGTCGCCCCGCCGACGTCCATGTACTCGATGAACCGCACCTCGGCCGGGACGGTCTTGCCGAACTCGATGAGGTCGGCGAGCTCCTCATCGTTCACGCCCTTGATGACGACGGTGTCGAGCTTCGTCCCCGTGAACCCGGCCTTCGTGACGGCCCGGATGCCCTCGAGCACCTGCGCGTGCGTGGTGCGGCGCGTGAGCCGCGTGAACCGCTCGGGCACGAGCGTGTCCAGGCTCACGGTCACGCGGTGGAGCCCCGCGTCCTTCAGCGCCGGCGCGTGCTCGGCGAGCAGGACACCATTCGTCGTCAGCGCGAGATCCTTCAGGCGCGGCTTCGCGGCGAGCATCTCGACGAGCCGCGGCATGTCACGCCTGAGCAGTGGCTCGCCGCCGGTCAGCCGCACCTTGTCGACGCCGAGCTCGATGAAGACGTCGACGAGTGCCGCCATCTCCCCGAAGTGCAGGATCTCGTCGCGCGGCAGCCAGACGTACTCCTCCTCCGGCATGCAGTACTGGCAGCGGAGGTTGCAGCGATCGGTGACCGAGATCCTGAGGTTCTTGAGGAACCGACCCCACGTGTCTCGCACGGCCGTCATCGCGTCGCCAGCGCCCCCTCATCCGCGTGGGCCCGCTCCCACTCCCTGAGGAGCCCCGCGCGCTTCACCCCGACGTCGAAGTGCTCCCACGGGAACCGCTCGTCGAGCCGCCGCCCGCGCGTGGTGTAGAAGTCCGGGTCGCCGTCCCACTCGCGGAGCGCGCGACGCCAGTCGCCATTGAAGCCCGCGGCGAGCTCGAGGAATCCTGCCACGCGGCGGTCCCCGCGCGCGAGCAGCGCCTGGAGCGCCGCCTCGCGCGGGTTCTCGTGCAGCACGCGCACGTTCGAGAAGCGCCGCACCCCGCGCTTGATGATCTCCAGCTTCTTCTGGAGCGAATCGGTTCCGTCGAACGCCGCCCACTGGAAGGGCGTCCACGGCTTCGGCACGAACGACGAGATCGACAGCGTCAGCCGTCCGAACGGCCGGCCCTGCCCGTCCAGCACGCGCAGCCGCTCCAGCATCCGCGCGGCGAGGTCGGGGATCGCCTCGACGTCCTCGATCGTCTCCGTCGGCTGCCCGATCATGAAGTACGTCTTGAGGTTCGGGATGCCGCGCCGGCGGACCACGTCGCAGGCGGCCATGATCTGCTCGTCGCTGATCGCCTTGCGGATGACGCGTCGGAGCCGGTCCGTCCCCGCCTCGGGCGCGATCGTGAGCGTGCGGTGCCCGCCGCGCGCCAGCGCGGACACGAGGCCCTCGGTCAGGCTGTCCGCCCGGATCGACGAGATCGACACCTCGAGCCCGGCGTCCTGGATGACGTCGAGGAGCTGGCCGATCCACGGGTAATCGGAGACACACGCGCCCACGAGCCCGATCCGCGTGCCGCCTTCTGCCGCGATCTTGCGGACGGTCTCGCCGAGCGCCTCGACCGACCGGTGACGGACGGGCCGGTACACCTGGCCCTCGAGGCAGAACCGGCACCCGCGCCCGCAGCCCTTGCCGACCTCGACGAGCGCCATGTGCCCGTATTCCGCGTTCGGAGTCTTCACCAGCGAGATCGTCTCGAACCGGTTGACGTCGCGCAGGCGGCGCTTCACGACGATGGCGGGCGCCCCGCCACGCGGCTTCACCTCGGCGATGGTCCCGTCGGTTTCGTAGCCGACGTCGTAGCGCTCCGGGACGTACATGCCCGGAATCGAGGCGACCCCGTCGAGGAACGCCTCGCGGTCGTCGAAGCCCTCGCGGTACGCCGCCACGAGCTCCCCGGCGATCTCCTCGCCCTCCCCAACGACGACCACGTCCATGAACGGGGCGATCGGCTCGGGGTTCGAGAACGCGCAGACCCCGCCCATGAGCACGATCGGATGCTCGCGACGCCGGTCGGCCGGACGGAGCGGGATTCCCGCCAGCGCCAGCAGCCGCAGGACGTTCAGGTAGTCGCCCTCGAACGTCACGGAGAAGCCGACCATGTGGAAGTCGGTCAGCGGGCGCATGGACTCGAGCGAGAACGGCGCGGTCCCGGTGCGGCGGAGCTCCTCGAGATCCTCGTAGTCGGGCAGGAACACGCGCTCGCACACCACGTCGGGCAATTGGTTGAGGTGCCAGTACATCGTCTGGAACCCCAGGTTGGACATCCCGACGGCATACGTGTTCGGGTAGACGAGGGCGACGGCGATCTTGCCGCCCCAGTCCTTGTAGATCGTGCCCTCCTCCTGGGAGAGCAGAGCTTGGGCCTTTCGCTTCAGATTCCAGGACATCCTGGCCAGTCTATCGCGACTTCAGCCTTTGATCACGCCCATCGGTCGCATGCGGGCCACGCGCCGCGAGATGCCGAACTGGTGGACGACGTCCACGACGTGCTTCACGTCCTTGTAAGCCTCCGGCATCTCCTCGGTCAGCGCGTGACGGCCGGTGGCGCGGGCGACGACCCCGCGCTCGCGCAACTCCTCGTCGATGCGCCGCCCGCGCGCCGCCTTCACCGCCGCGGTCCGGCTCATCACGCGCCCGGCGCCGTGGCAGGTGCTTCCGAAGGTCTCGCGCATGGCGCGCTCGGTGCCGACGAGGAGGAACGAGTACCGTCCCATGTCACCCGGCACCAGCACGGGCTGGTCGGGGAACGCGCGCGTGGCGCCCTTGCGATGCACGATCAGCTTCCGGCGCCGGCCGTTGACCTCGTGCTCCTCTTCCTTCGCGATGTTGTGCGCCACGTCGTACAGGATGCGCACGCTCGACGGTGCCAGCCCGAGCACGCGCGCGAGCACCTCGCGTGTCCAGTGCGTCATGACCTGGCGGTTGGCGAACGCGAAGTTCGCCGCCGATCGCATCGCCCCGAGATACCGTCGCGCCTCCTCGGAGTCGGCGGGGGCGCACGCGAGCTGGCGGTCGGGGACGGAGATCCGGTAGCGCTTGAGCGCCGCCTCGCTGACCTTGAGGTAATCCGTGCACACCTGGTGGCCAAACCCGCGAGAACCCGTGTGGATCAGGACGGTCACCTGCCCCACGTGGACGCCGAGACGCTCGGCCCACGCCGGATCGTAGACCTCGTCGATGACCTGCACCTCGAGGAAATGGTTGCCCGAGCCGAGCGTGCCGAGCTGCTGGAGTCCGCGCTCCATCGCGTGGTCGGAGACGGCGTCGGGTTGCGCGCCATCGATCCGCCCGCGGGACTCGATGTGGTCGAGATCCTCGGCGAGCCCGTACCCCTGCGCGACGGCCCAGCCGGCGCCGCCGGTCGCAGCGGCGCTGAGCGCCTTGCGGTCCACGCGGAGCCCACCCTTCGCGCCAACCCCCGTCGGGATCGCGTCGTAGAGCGCGCCGACGAGCACGGGGAGTCGCGGACGGACATCCGCTTCCTCCAGCGTCGTCGCGAGCAGCCGCACGCCACAGTTGATGTCGAAGCCGATCGCGCCCGGGCTGACGACGCCGTCCCGCGCGTCCGTCGCGATCACGCCGCCCACCGGCAACCCGTAGCCCTGGTGGATGTCCGGCATCGCGAACGCGCCCTTCACGATGCCGGGCAGCGTCGCGCCGTTCGCGAGCTGCTCGAGTGACGCGTCGGTCCTGATCTGCGTCATGAGCGCCTCGTCCGCGACGACGAATCCGGGCACCCGCATGCCCGGTTTCGCGTCCATCGGGATGCGCCAGAGATAGGGTCCAACCTGCTCGACGTTCACGAGACCACCGTTTTCATGGGGGGACTATCGAGGCCCCCCATACCCCCCGCGCTCGGAGCGCCCCGGCACAGCCGTGGCGCTCCTCGATCACCGGTTTCGTTCACAGGATTCCCCGGGGCGCGTGGAGCGCGGGGTCTGGAGCATTGTCGGCCCTCCTGTCCGCCGAGCGAACTCGAGCAGCGGTCCGGGTTCCCCCGGGCCGCTTGCGAGCGGTCGGGGGGCTTGGGGGGCCCTTCGAGGCCCCCCATGAATTCAGGGCGCGGCGACCGTGGAGGTGCGGCGGTGCACCCAGACGAACCCGATCACGGCGATCAGCACGCCGATGAGGCTCGCCGCCTGCGGCACCCGCACCGAGCCGACCCAGAAGCTGTCGAGCCTCAGCCCCTCGATGAGGAACCGGCCGACCGAGTAGAGCCCGATGTACGTGAAGAACACCGCGCCCGGACGCTTGCGGAAGCGCGGCCGGACGGCCGAAACGAGCATGAGAAAGACCGCGAGGTCCCACAGCGACTCGTAGAGGAACGTGGGATGGAAATAGTCGTACTGCGCGTAGCCGGGCGGGCGATGCGACGGCGAGATGTAGAGCTTCCACGGCAAGTCCGTCGGACGGCCGAAGGCCTCCTCGTTGAAGAAGTTCCCCCATCGCCCGATCGCCTGCCCGATCGCGAGGCCCGGCGCCGCGACGTCGAGCCCCCGCAGCACGGGGACGCGCCAGCGCCAGGCGAGCAGCGCGCCGACGAGCGGACCGACGATGAGACCGCCGTGGATCGCGAGACCGCCTTCCCACACCGCGGGGATCTTCCACGGGTACTCGCCGTAGTAATCCCAGTTGAACGCGACCTCGTACAGGCGCGCACCGACCAGGCCGGCCAGGATCGACCACTGCCCGATGCTGATGATGTCGTCGGCCGGCAGCTTTTCCCGGCGCGCCTCGCGGTACGCGAGCCAGAGTCCCACGACGATCGACACCGCCATGAGGATGCCGTACCACCGCACCGGCAGCGGGCCGATGTAGAACGCGATCGCGCCGGGCGAGGACATGACTGACGTAAGATATCGTTTCGACTCCGATTCGTCCAATGAAGTCCCGCATCCGGCGCCTCACCGTCCCGCTCGTCCTGCTCGCCGGGCTCGTCACCCTGGCGGCGTTCGCGCTGCCCGCCGTCGGGCTCTGGCTCGTCGTCGCGGACGCGCTCGTCCCGAGCGACGCGATCATCGTCCTGGACGGCCGCACGCCGGCGCGTGAGCTCGGCGCCGCGTCGCTCTACCACGCGCGGTTCGCGCCGGTCGTCGTCCTCGCACGACCGCGCGACATCGTGGGCGAGATCCCGCGACGTCTCGCGGGCCTCCCCACATCGCAGGAGCACGCCGCGCAGGTGCTGCGCCATGTCCGCGTTCCCGATCGCGCGATCGTCCGCGCCACGGAGATCGCCGACAACACCGAGCAGGAGCTCTCCATCGACTTCGAGCTCGCGCGCGCCCGCGGCTTCCGGCGGGTGATCATGGTCACGTCGCCCTCGCACACCCGCCGCGTGAAGACCATCTGGCGCCCCTACGACGACCGCGTGCAGGGCCTCGTCTATCCCACACCCTGGGAACGCTTCCCCGCCGAGCGCTGGTGGCAGTCGCGCAAGGCGCTCGAGACGACCGTGCACGAGCTGTTCGGCCTGCTGAACCTCGCGCTCGGCAGCCCGCTGACGACGTTCGACCGCGACGATTGAGAGTTCGCCGGGGCCTCCGCACCGGCCCCGACACCGTAGCGTTCGCGAGGCTCGGAGTGAACCGAGACCCGTCTCAGGCAGCCCGCTTCGCGGCCCGCCGCCGGCGCGAGGCCGAGGTCCGGCTTGCGGTCTTCCGCGCCTTCGCCTTCGTCCCCGTCTTGGCCGCGCGGCGCCGGCCCGTATCGTGCCGCCGGTACTCGCGGCCGTACTCCCGTCGCGCCTCGTGCGCCTTCGCGCCGGCCTCGCCCACGGTTCGCGCGATCTTGCCGCCCGCGGTCGGCGCCGCGGGCTTGGCCGTGGAGCGGCGCCTCGTCGTCGCTCCTCGTGCCGCCTGCGGGTCCGAGGGACCGCGCCAGCCCTTGGGGACCCACCGATCGCCTTCCTTCCTGTACTGGTGCTTCAGCGAGGCGAAGGCGACCCGGTGAGCGCGCGACCCCTCGCCGTACGTCTCGACGGCGCTGTCGTGCGTCTTCTTCCAGATCAGCTGCGCCTGCCGGTCGGACTGGCGGATCGTCCGCGGCACCTTGGTCCGGTCACGCCCACCCTTGTCGCGAGGCATCTTGCTATCCTCCCCGCGGCGCGCGTCCGCGGCGCCGCCCTCGAAGTCTCCCAGCAAGGCCGGCGCCGCCGAGTCGCTGGTGCTGGTGGAGAGAGCCGAACCCCTATGACCCAGGCCCCGTCAGCCTATTAACCACTGTTGGGGCGGGTTTGCGAACGCCCGATCGGGCGTGAGCGGGGCTGATCGGCGCCAACCGGAGACAGTTTTGTCACACCCGTCACGCCCTGGTCGTGTGATGGAGTGAGCGATGTTACAGTCAGAGAGCGGAGCCGGGGTGGCGGAATTGGCAGACGCAGCGCCCTTAAAAGGCGCTGGTCCAGGGCGGCCGTGCGGGTTCGATCCCCGCCCCCGGCACCAAGCTCTCCGTGGCAGAACGAAGGCGGGTCGCGCCTCTGGTCAACGGGCGCCGCGGCGAACCCACACCGCGACGCCGGCGAGAAATCCGAGGCATGGAGGATGCGCAGGACCCGTTTCCCACCAGCACGCGCCGTCGGTCGTCGAACGGCGGCTTCGCTCCCTGCGACGAGCTGCTTGGCGCGCGCGAACTCCAGGAGTACCGGAAGAAGCGCCGCCTGAAGAAGACCCCTGAGCCAGCCGCGACGCCGAAAGCGTCCAGGTCCGGACAGCTCTTCGTGTTCAGAAGCACCGGGCAAGCCAGCTGCACTACGACTTCCGCCTGGAGGCGGATCGCGCGTTGAAGTCGTGGTCGATCCCGAAGGGGCCCTCGCTCGATCCGGCGGTCAAGCGCTTCGCCGTGGCCGTCGCTCCGCCAGACCCCGTCAACTGCCGTCCACCTGATCCTGCGGGATCGGGTTGGTGACCAGCGAGCCCTGATCGACGAGCCCGCTCGCCCCGCGATGCACGCTCATGGGGACGAGGCCGCCGCCCTGGAGCCAGGCGATGAGGCCACCGGCGAGGAGCACCTCGCGCTCTCTCGACGAGAAGCGGCCGAGGACCGTGAATCGGGCATCGGTTTCTCGCACCCGCACGAAGAGGCGCTCGGCACCGCTTTCGAGCGCGCGGCGGACGTCGGAAATCTCCCACGTGTCTCCCTGTCGCGCGCGCCCGAGGTCCTCCTCCCCGGTGAAGACCAGCGGGACGATCCCCTGGGTGATCAGGTTGCGCCGGTGGATGCGCGCGAACGAACGGGCGACCACCGCGGTGACGCCGAGGAACTTCGGGGCGAGCGCCGCATGCTCGCGGCTCGACCCCTGGCCGTAGTTGTGGCCCGCCACGATGAAGCCGCCGCCCCACGCATGCGCGCGCTCCGCGAAGCCGCGGTCGAAGCGACGGAGCGTGTAGCGGGAGATGGCGGCCACGTTGGAGCGGAACGCCATCACGATCGCCCCATCCGGCGCCAGGTCGCCAGTGGAGATGTCGTCGGGCAGCACGATCAGCACGCGACCGCGGAGCGACTCGCGCAGCGGTGATTGTGCCGGCGGCGACTGGATGTTCGGCCCGCGCACGATCTCGATCCTGGCCGCCTCCTCGGGCGGAGGAGGGGGCAGGATGTTGCGATCGTCGATCGCCGGGTTGGCCAGCGGCGGCGCGATACGTGGCGCCTCGCCGAGATCACGGGGATCGGTGATGACGCCGGTGAGCGCGGCAGCTGCCGCCGTGGCCGGGCTCGCCAGATAGACCTGATCGTTCTCCGTGCCGCTTCGTCCCGGAAAGTTCCGGTTGAACGTGCGCACGGAGATCGTGCCGGTCGCCGGCGCCTGCCCCATGCCGACGCACGGCCCACACGCCGGCTCGAGCATGCGGGCGCCGGCCGCGATCAGATCGCGGTAGGTGCTCGTGGCAACCAGCGTGTCCAGGATCTGTCGCGAGCCCGGCGTCACCGTGAGCGAGACGCGTGGGTGAACTGTCTTGCCCCGGAGCACGGCGGCCACGATGGCGAGATCCTCGTATCCAGAGTTCACGGAGCTGCCCACGCAGACCTGACGCACCTCGCGTCCCGCCACGCCGCGCACGGGCAGCACGTTGCCGGGACTCCCCGGCGTGGCGATCAGCGGCTCGAGGCGATCGAGTTCGATCACCTCGTCCTCGTCGTATCGCGCGCCGGGTTCTGCGGCGCGCTCGACCCAGTGATCCTCCCGCCGTTGATAGCGGAGCCACTCACGGGTGCGCTCATCGGATGGAAACAGTCCCGTCGTCGCGCCGGTCTCGACGATCATGTTGCAGATGGTCGCGCGCTCGGTGACGCGGAGCGTCGCTGCCCCCGGCCCGTAGAACTCGAAGATGGCGCCGCGGCCGCCACGCACGCCGCGCCGTCGCAAGATCTCCAGGACCACGTCCTTCGCCTGCACCCACGGCGACAGCTCACCCTCGAGCCGCACGCCCACGATCCACGGCGTCTCTAGAGGGAACGGGTAGCCTCCGAGCACGCACGCGACCTCGAGACCGCCGGCGCCGATCGCGACCATGCCGAGCGCGCCCGAGGTGGTCGTGTGACTGTCCGCGCCCACCAGGACCTCCCCCGGTCGCGCGAAGCGCTCGACGTGCAGGTAGTGACAGATGCCGTTGCCTGGCTGCGAGTAATGGAGACCGTAGCGAGCACAGAAGCCTTGGAGGAATCGATGGTCGTCAGGGTTCTTGAAGTCGAGAGCGAGCACGTTGTGGTCGACGTACACGATCGCTGAGGGAAGGCGGATTCGGTCGAAGCCGAAGGCCTCGAACTGACGAAGTGCAGGTCCCACGTCTTCTTCTCCAGACGGCGAGGGGCCCGGCTGAGCGAGCTGCTCGAGCTGGAGGCACGCCATCGTCCCGGTGGCGTCCTGGAGCAATGCCTGATCGACCCGGAGCTGGACTTCCTCGCCCGGGACGAGCTGGCCGTCGATCAAGTGCTCGGAAAGAATCTGATGCGTGAGCGTCATCGCTGAACGCGGGATCGGCCTGCACATCGATCCCTCCACAGCTCGCGGCACAACCCGTGCCGGCTACTTCCGCTGAGAGTTCGAGCAACAATCGACCGCCGGGCGGGCGATTGTTGGCTCGAACTGAGTTCATCGTCGTCGGCTTCCCGTCCACGGCGGGCGCCGTCAGCTCGACGCGCTGGTTCCTCGGTTGCACGAAGGGGGTAGGGGCTCAGGGCACAGGCTCGCTGCAGTTCGTACAGGAAGGGGCCGGAAACAGGGCCGCCTGGCCGCGTCGGGCATTCACCAAAAGGGGACACGCCCTCCCCCTTCACCGCGACGATGTCCGTGAAATGAAGAAGAACCGGAGCCAGCGACCGGAGCACCGGCTTGATGACGCCCTCCTGCGCGGTGATCGGATCCGCGCTGATATCGTCCGCTAAGCGGGTTCAAACCGGGTGCCATGGGCTCCGCACCGCACGTGCGTCGCCAGTGTAGTTCTGCCAATGCCTCCGAGCCTCAGGCCTCGAGCCACTGCCTAACGCGCGCAGATCACGGCGCGCGCAGATCACGGCGGAAGCGGCGCCATTCACGCAAGCGTCGCCGCGATGCGCGAAGCACTTGTGCTCGGGACGCCGGGCGAACAGCTCCGGACAGGGCCGGGCCGGGTCGCCGGCTTTACGCCGGCTGCCTCTGCCGGGTTGGGCTACACCAGCGAAACAGCATCTGCGGACGGTCCAAGCCGCGTGGAGAGGGTGGCCTCGAAAGAAAATACCGCACGCCCTGGAACTTCCGATCGCGCGCGTGTCGGCGTCGCCGCCGGGGAGGTGCTGGCGTTGCTCATCGACGGGCGCAACCATCCGCTCGCTACGACCTTCGCGCCCGCGCGCCTCCGCAGCACGGTCGCACGCCGAGAGGCGTCGCCCAAGGCGGACTCCGCGAAAAGCGTCGGCGCTTGACACTGGTCGCAAGCCATCGGCACCGCGAGAAGCCGGCGACGTCAGCGGCTCGGGGCGCTCGTTGCCGGCCGCCGATCGTCCCCGGCTCGAGAGCGCCGGCTCCGTCGGCGGCAAGACAACAGTGGAGGGGCCGTACCCACGATGCCGGTGTCGCCCCGGTAGCTCGCTCGCGGGTCCGCTGGCGCTCGCCTTGCCGTGCAGACGGGCGAGGTGTGGAGATGACGCCATCGTGGAGCACGGCGCGACGGCAACCGAGAACAAGGTGCGGGCGTGGCCGCGTGAACCGTCCTCCGGTATGCTCGTGGTCCGGCGTGATGCAGACGAAACAGGACTTGCGCACATTCCTTGAAGCGGCCCCGGACGCGATGGTGGTGGTCGGTGCCGACGGCCGGATCGTCCTCCTGAACACGCAGGCCGAGCTGATGTTCGGATATCTCGGGAACGAGCTCCTCGACGAGGGCGTCGAATTGTTGGTCCCAACGCGTGACCACGACGACCACGTCCGGCACCGCGAGAAGTACTTCGCGAGCCCGGCCGTTCGTCCGATGGGCGGCGGGTTGGAGCTCTACGGCCGTCGCAGGGACGGCTCGGAGTTCCCGGTCGAGATCAGCCTGAGCCCGCTGGAGCTCGAAGGTGAGACGGTGGCGATGGCCGCGATCCGTGACATCACCGAGCGCAAGCAGGTGGAGCACGCGCTTCACCACATGAAGGCCATCGTCGAGTCGTCCGACGATGCGATCATCGGCAACACGCTGGACGGCGTCATCACGAGCTGGAACCGCGGCGCAGCGAAGATGTACGGCTATTCCGCGGCGGAAGCGATCGGGCAGTCGATCGCGATGCTGGGGCTTGCTGACCGGCCAAACCAGCTGCCGGCCATCCTCGACACTGTGCGGCGCGGCGAGCACGTGAAGCACCATGAGACCGTGACGGTGCGGAGGGACGGTCATCCCATCGATGTCTCGCTCACCGTCTCGCCGATCCCCGACGCGGCGGGCAAGGTCGTCGGAGCGGCCACGATGACCGTCGATATCACGGAACGGAAACGGGCCGAGGTCGAGCACGCGAGCCTGATCCGCGAGCAGGCGGCCCGTCAGGAAGCCGAGGCGGCCGCGGGGCGAGCGAGCCTCCTGGCCGACGCAAGCCGTCTCCTGTCGTCGTCACACGATTACGAGGCGACGCTCGGTCAACTCGGCAGCATCGTGGTTCCGGCCTTCGCAGACTGGCTCGTCGTATATCTGCCTGACAGAGCTCCACGGCGGCCGGGTCGAGGCACGGAGCGCCGGCGTCGGGCAGGGCGCCGAGTTCACCGTGCACCTTCCAGGCATCGCCGTGCCGGCGTCGGAGGAACCAGCCGCCGCCGTCTCCGCAACGCCAGCCCATACACGCCGCCGGGTCCTCGTCGTGGAGGACAACGAGGATGCGCGGGAATCACTCCGCACGGTGCTCGAAGTCGACGGACATGAGGTGGAGGCCGTCGCAGACGGCCATGCAGCGACCGAGGCGGTCGGCCGCCTCGAGCCAGACATCGTGCTCATCGACATCGGGCTCCCGGACATGGATGGCTACGAGCTCGCGCGCCGGCTCCGCGCAATGCCGGGCGCCACGCGACGGCGTCTCGTCGCCGTCACCGGCTACGGGCGGCCGGAAGATCGCCAGCGCGCCCTGCAGGCCGGCTTCGACGCTTACTTGATCAAGCCGGTTGAAGCCGAGCGACTCGCCAGCTTGGTGGCCCGCCTCTAGCACGACTCGCACGGTCATGAACGGCGACTGACACTCCCCACCGCCAGACATCCGTCAGCGCCCAACTCCACCTCCGATCCGAAGTCGCGCGAGATACGATCGAGCGTTCGCCGTAGCCACTCCGCGTCGCCGGGCGACGCCCGATTCAACCGCATTCTCCGGATGTGCATCGGCGTCATCCGGAGCGCCGTCAGCCGCCCGGTCGACGCGTCGACGGCCGGGAAGTACATGAGCGCCAGATCGTCCCTGAACTCCTCGTAGCCGCTGATCCCTTCGTAGTCGTCGATGAAGTTGCCGCAGCCGTAGAGCACGAGCCTGTCCCGGTACACCTCGATCGGGCGCGGATGGTGCGAGGAGTGCCCGTGAACGATGTCGACGCCGCCGTCGACGAGCCGATGCGCGAAGCGCACGTGGGCCTCAGGCACCGCGTAGCCCCAGTTGCCACCCCAGTGGATCGACACGACGACGACGTCACCAGGTCGCTTCACCCGGCGGACGCGGTCGACGACCGCGCTCGCAGTCGCATCCGACACGTCATGCAAGAAGTCGACGCCGGCGCGCCTGCCGGCCGCGGCCCACGCTGGCGGGATCCCGCTCGTCTCTGTGCCGCAGGAAAACACGACGACCCGGTATCCGCCGGCCAGGTCGACGATCGCCGGACGCTGCGCCTCTGGGAGGGTGCGCCCAGCTCCGGCGGTCTTCAGGCCGGCCGTCCCGAGCGTCTCGAGCGTCTCCTCCAGCCCCGGATCGTCGTAATCGAGGACGTGGTTGTTCGCGAGCGCGCAGACGTCGATCCGCGCCGCCGTGAGGCACGTGACGTTCGCGGGATGCATCCGGTAGTTGATGCCCTTGCCCTTCCACCAGAAGTCGCTGCGGGTGACGGCGGTCTCCAGGTTGACGATGCGGGCGGCCGGCTGGACGCGCGCGAGCTCGTCCAGCGCGTCGCCCCAGATGTATGCCGGCTCGACCGGTCGCGGAACTGGACCGTTCGCTTCTTCCGCCAGCCGGACGTAGTCGCGCGCATCCCGCACGTACGACTCGTGGATCTCCGGCGGGCTCGGGCACCGCATGATCTGATCGATGCCCCGGCCGGTCATGACGTCCCCGGCCAGGAACACGGTGGTGACGTGATCACCGATCGGAACCGGTGCAATCACTCCGAGGTCAGGCACGATCCGGTGGCATCGTTTCTCTTCTCGTCTTCTCTGGACGTGACGCTGCGGCGCCACGGCTGGTGCAGCGAGCGGCATGCCAGGGGCGACCTCCTCGCGTGCCGAGCATCGAGAGGCCCTGCAACGCGGTGTCGATGTTGCACTGACCAGCTCGGTTCAGCAACAATCGACCGCCAGGGCGGTCGATCGTTGCGCGAACTCTCAGTCCCCCCAGCTGGCATCGATCGCGCAGGCTTGTCTTTCTCCGGAGCTTGCGCGTGGAAGCTGTTCGCCTCCGTTGGCGAGCGCGATCCCCTCGGTTCCGGGCCGCCGCACGATCTCCCCGGGTGAACCCTCTTCAGGAGGCAGGAGGTCGGACCATGAGACAGGCCATGCTCGTCGCCGTCGCTGCCGTGCTCGCGACCACCGGTATCGTGGCCGCGCAGCCCCCGACCGTGAGTGACATCGCACTGTGCAACCAGGAAGCTGCGGCGGCCACGGGTGGCAGCGCCCTGCCCCGCATGCCGGAGCCGCGCCCTGGCCTCGAGAGCACGCATGACCCCGCCGCCCGAGAGGGCGTGCCGGCACCGAGGGAATCGAGCCCGTCGGTCGTGACGGCACGCGCGACGCGAGAACCGGAGCGACGGACGGAGACCGGCTCGACCGGCACCATCGTGACCGACGCGCCCGATCCCTGGCTCGAAGGGATGGCGGCCGAGAAGCTGGATGATCCGGCGTACCGCACCGCGTACCGGGACTGCATGCAGCGCCAGCTCGACCGGCCGCGCCGCTGAGTGGGGAGAGCAGCACACGAAAGGAGGTTGCCGCCATCGGACCACCGTGCCGTGGAAACGGGCGTGCTGGCACGACCTCACCGGGGTGCGGCGGACGGTCCCCGGTCTCGTGGTCGTGTCCGTCGCTTGGCTCGCCTTGGTCCCCGCAGCTCCCTCGCGCCGTGCCATGGAGGAGCCCGCCCTGCTGGTCACGGTCGGCGACGCGACCGATCGCACCGCCGTGGTCTGGGTCCGAGCACGAGCGGCCGCGCCGGTGACCATCGAAGTCGGCCGCGACGGCGACGAGAGCGTCCGGACAGTCGTGGTGGAGCCCTCGGCCGCGCGTGACTTCACCGTGCGAGCGAAGCTGGACGGCCTGGTCGCGGCGACCCGCTACCGCTACCGCATCCGCGCGGCGGGCGCGGAGCGCGAAGGCACGTTCCGGACCGCGCCGGCGCCAGAGGATCGGTTCCCGTTCACACTCCTGTGGAGCGCCGACCTGGGAGCGCGCGGCTTCTGCCGCCGCGTCGGCGAGCGCTATGCCGTCTTCGACGCCATGACCGCGCGCCGCCCGGATGTCTTCCTGTTCCTTGGCGACACGATCTACGCCGACCATCGCTGCGGCGGCGGCGGCGCGGTTCCCGGCGCCGAGTTCGTCGCGCGCACGCTCGGCGAGTTCCAGGCGAAGCACCGGTACAACCGCGAGGACCAGGCGGTCCAGGCGTTCCTCGGACAGACCACGGTGTGGGCGACCTGGGACGACCATGACGTGCGTGGGAACTTCGCAGGTCCCACGGAGGAGTTCATGCCCGTGGGCCGCCAGGCGTTCCTCGACTACTGGCCGATCGACGTGCCGGCCGATGATCCAACGCGGCTCTATCGGCGCTTCCGCTATGGGCGGCTCGCCGAGGTGTTCATCCTCGACACCCGCCAGTATCGCAGCCGCAACTGCCAGCCCGACGGGCCGGACAAGACGATGCTCGGCGCACGCCAGCGCCGGTGGCTGATCGACGCGCTCACGACCTCGGCGGCCGTGTGGAAGATCGTGGCCTCGAGCGTGCCGCTCTCCATTCCCAAGGCGTGGCCCTGTGGCGACTCGTGGGCGCGACGGGGGCTGGCCCTCTTCTCGACGGGCTTCGCTCACGAGCGCGACGTCATCCTGGACGCGCTCCTCGAGCGCGCGGTTTCCAACGTCGTGTTCCTCGCCGGCGACGTCCACTTCGCCTCCGTGATCGCACACCAGCCGCAGCCCGGCTTTCTCCTGCACGAGCTCCTGGCCGGCCCGCTTTCTGCGCGGCCCAAGCAGCCGGACGCGCCGAGCCACGATCTCAATCCTCGCGTGCTCTTCTCCGCAGGCGGGCGCCCGACGTTCGGCGAGGTGGAGATCGGAGCGATGGGCCTCACCGTCCGCGTCCTCGACGGTGCCGGCGGCGTCCTCGGAACGGAGCGGATCGCACCGGCTCCGTCGTCCTCTTACCTCGGATCGGCTCAGAGCCCGTGAACGAATCGGCGTGCCGAGACGGGCCCGGGTTCATCCCGGGCCCGGCGAACGTCGGGGAGGTTGGGGGCCATTTCGGGGCCCCTCATGAACTCGGTCACGCGACCGCGTCGTGACGCAGGATCGGCCCCTCACGACGCTCGGGACCTGCGACGGCGAGCGGGCGAATCCGGCCGCGGACCACATCGGCGACGGCGTCGAGCGCGGCGCGCAGCTGGGACTCCGAATCGAAGACGGTGACCGCGACGACCTCGTGCTCGCCGGTGCGGACGGTAGTGTAGGAGCGAACGCCGGGCTGCGCGCGAAGGCGCTCCGCCACGGCGTTCGCGGCCGTCGTGTCCGACGGATCGTCCCGGTCGTCGAGGCGCCAGATGTTCACGTGTGCATACCCGCTGACCGCCCGCGGCTCCGTCGTGGTCGGCAGTGAGCGCGCCGCCCGCGCGCGTGTGCTTCCCTCGGCGATGGTCCGCGGTCGTCGCAGGCACGATGTCGCGTCCGACGTGGCCGACGTGCTCGCCGCGGGTCGCGTCGATCGCATCGAGCCGGATCTTGCCGGGCCCCGGGCTCGCGGCGCCCCCCAGCTTCGGCATGGAGAGGACGAGGACGCCGTTGTCGTATGTGGCGTTCACGAGACGCGGGTCGACCGGCTCGAGCAGCGCCACCTCGCGCCGGTACGGCCCGAGCGTCCACTCGCTGATGAGCAGGTTCCGGTCGTGCTGGTGCGGGCCACGCTGCCGCCCGTGGAGCGTGACGCGACGGCCGCTACCGTGTAACGGCCTGGAAGGTTTGGAGGCGGCGGGCGGATTCGAACCGCCGCATAACGGATTTGCAGTCCGCTCCCTTAACCACTTGGGTACGCCGCCGCCGAAGCGGAAGACCGATGCGAGGAACTGGAGCGGGAAACGGGATTCGAACCCGCGACCCCGACCTTGGCAAGGTCGTGCTCTACCACTGAGCTATTCCCGCTCGCCCCGGTTACTCTAGCACGGCGTCGGAAAATCGCAAGGTTGCCGACGGTGCAATCACTCCTCCTTCACGAGCTGCTCGAACGGCGTCGGGTCCATCTCGAACCGGTTCTCCCGAAGCTGCGTGCGCAGCGCCTCGGCCTCCGCGACGGTGATGACCCCCGTCCGGATCGCGGTCAGCAGCGCGCCGAGTGTGTTCAGCAGGTAGTCCCCCCGAGCCGGGCGAACAGCTCGCGCCGGAACCGTCGCTTCTCGTCGGCAGCGATCACCCACCGCCGGCTGACAGCGACTGCCAGAGAGGCCGACTTCCCGTCTCCGAGGAACCGGCGGAACTCGTCGTAGAGCCGGAGCTCGCCGCTGATCGTCGTGCCGGACCTCCGCTCTCACGTGGTTGAACTAGGTGGAAGCGCAGGCCGGGGAGCTTACCGAGGATGTCCATGCGGTCGACAACGAGGAAGTTGATGAGGAAGCTCGCATCGGCAACGACGAGCAGGCGTCCGTCGGCATCCCGCTCCACGCCTCACGCCCGCGGGACATAGGCCCGCCGCCCCTTCGGCCCCTTCTCGGGCTCCCGCTCGACCGTCGCGAGTAGCACGTTGAACTCACCCGGCTGAACCTGGGCCAGGTCGCAGAGCTCCCTCAGCTTGGCCCGGCTGATGACTTCCCGGCGGAGTGCTTCGACGGCGAGCAGCACGAGCTGATGCCGGAACGGCTTGTGCCCAGGCGCCTTCACGTCGGGCTCCGGGCCCAGGAAGCGCATGATGCTCGCGCCAGCCTCCTTCTGTTCGGCGAGCCCGGCCCGCTCCTCCTCGGTGACGAGCTTGAGGTTCAGCAGCCGGCAAAGCGCCGTCTCGTAGCTCACGCCGAGGTGATGGGCGAGGTGCGCAACGTCGTACACCTGGACGTCCTGCGAGTGGGCTTCGCGGCGGCGCTGCCCCTCTACCACCGCGGTCTCGTCGTACGCGCGGAGCTGGCTCCGGCTCTGTTCGCCCTTGCCCAGCCGCCGGACGAAGGCGCGGACGCCCCCCTCTGGCATCAGGAAAGCCGCAGCGAAGGCGTTGGCCCGCACCTCGAACAGCTGCGGCGGCTGACACGATTCTCGCGAGCGTCGAGGGCGTGAAGAGGGCGGCGGCGTGAACTTGCCGACTCGTCGCTCCCTCGCCTACCCTTTCACGAAGTCGGTCCATCCCCGTCAACCAGGAGCCGTTATGCCCGTAAATGTCACCGCGATTCTCAGGACGGCGCTTCACCAGCTCGAGACCGAACGGCATCGGGTCGACCGTCAGATGGGCGCCCTCAGGGCAGCCCCGGACAGCAGCGTGCCGCAGAAGTCCTCACGTCGGCGCCGGCCGATGAGCGCTGCGGCGCGACGAGCTCTGAGCCGGCGCATGAAGGCGTACTGGGCGAAACGGAAGGCGGAGAAGTCGAAGGCGGCGAAGAAGGCCAGTTGACCGCGCGACCCGCCGTGACGCCTTTCGGCAGACGGTTGCCAGTGCGAGGGCACGTTCCGGATGTTCAGAGGCCCAGCTCCCGACCCAGGATCCGGGTGACGAAGCGCTCGCCGTACGTCTTGCTCGCGACGAGCGCCCTGATCCGATCGCGCACCTCCTCTGTACGTCCCGGCTTCTCCGCCGGCTTCATCGTGTTCGCGTAAGCGGCCCACACGTCGGCGCCCGTGACTCTCGCCCTCCTGCGGGCTTGAGCCCTATAGCAAATATATGGCACAATTTCGTCATCATGAAGGTTGCGCTCGTCCAGCATCTCCCGAAGATCTCGCGGCAGCTCGAGGCGGCGGGCCACGAGGTGCACGAGGTGAGCCTCGGGCCCCGGGCACGCACGCGGGCAGGCCAGTTCCACGTGGTCGTCATGTCCGGCGCGGCGGCCAGGGGCACGCGCGCAAGGATCGCGAAGCTCAAAGCGACGTTCCCCGACACCCCGTGCGTCTTGGCCTCTGACCGCCTCACCGGCAAGGCCGCGGCCGACGCGATCGCGGCTGGCGCGCTGCTCACGACCATCCGCTCGGTCCCCAAGACGCTCGCGGCATTGGCGCGACTCGTGCCGCCGGCCTTGCCGGGCCTTCGCGGCTATGTCGCCCCAGAGCTCCACGACCCCCAGACTGGACGTCTCGACGCCGGGCGCGTGGCCAGCGCCCTGGGCCTCAGTCTGTCCGCCCTGGCCAAGCCGATCGGCGTGACGCCCTCGGCCCTCTCGAGGCGCCCCACCGCCCGCGCAGCCCAGCCGGGGCTGCGCGAGATCGAGTTCGTGTGGGCCGCCCTGCGGACCGAGTTCGGCTCCGACCAGGCGGCACGCGCATGGCTCAACGCGCCGCACCCCGACCTCGCTGGCCGGGCGCCGATCACCCTCCTGACGGAAGGGTCGGCCACCGCCCTCGCCGATTACCTGAGAAGCGCGCTCGCCGGCCAGCCGTCCTGATGCGGGCGGAGCTCGAGCTCCGCCGGGCGCTCGAGCGAGCGCCGCTGGTGGAGCGAACTGGACCGCTCCATCGCTTGGCGCGGCTCGGGTACCTCCTGGATCGGCTGCTCCGGACCCGGACTCTCGGCGCGCTGGACGCAATCGGCTCGCTCCGTGAGGGCGGCCGGTTCAATCTCAAAGCGAGATTCGAGGTCGCGTGCGGTCCCGACCGCTTCCGTGGTGAGCAGCTCGGGCCGTGAATCCCACGAAAGGCCGTCGGAGAGGAGCCAACGACGCGCCGAGATCCCGACGATTCGTTACGCGCCGTCCGGGCGCGACGACAAGAAGGACACGGATTCCCGGGAAGGACCGGGAGGGGAGCGCCTCGGTGACCCGCCGAGCGCGCGGTCTACACGCGTCTCTCGGGACCGGTCGGATCTGTCCTGACGTACAGGGTGCCCGGTTCCTTCGCGCCGCACTTCGGGCAGTAAGGGTGCTTTCTCGCATCCTCGTCGCCGGGCAGGTAGAAGACGAGTCCCGCGCGGCAGTGGCGGCAGAGTTCGATCTGTTCGGGTAGCCCTGCGCTCGTCGTCGCCATCATGCGCCTCCCTGGCCTTCGATCCTGCGGGGTTGATTTGGCCGTGACCGGTCGAGGCGGCGAGGCGCGCACGGGCTCCGCTGAGCGCCGAAGAGAAGTGTCGCCATCCGGATCCTCCCTCGAAGACCACGGCGTTTTAGCATGCGCGCCCGGGCCGGTCTCCTGGCTCTCGGATCGTCCTACTCCCCGCGCCTTCCCGGCCTCGCGGCCAGTGGCTCTTCGCGGGTTTCGTCCCCGATCACAGTGACGGGGTCGCGGCGGATTCGCACCGCCTTCCCTGGGCCCTCATGGGCACCGCGGGCGCGCTTCACCACGGGGGAAGCTAGCAGACGCGACGACTGATCGCAACCGGCGACGCCCGCGCTTGCCCGAAGTCGAACCGGAAACCTGCCGAAGCTCCCGCAGGCGAACGAGCATCCGGCGGGTGCCGCGAGCATGTTCCGGCTGATGGACATGCGCCTCTGGCTCGAGAAAGCCGAGGCCGAGATCGCGGCGGTGCCGCTGTCGTCGCTGATCTCACTCCACCTCGAGCGTCGCGACGACACCCGCGTGGTCCGCCGCCGGAGGGCCTCGCCGCGGTGATCGGGCACGCCGTCGGCCTGTTCCTCCCGAGGATGACCAGCCGTCCGGCGCCGCGCGCCAACCCCTCACGACGCCGCCGGCGGTATCGTCACGTCGCGCAGCGCCGCCGCGGCGTCCTCCGGTGGCACCGGGTTGATGAAGAAGCCCGAGCCCCACTCGTACCCGGCGACGCGCGCGAGCTTCGGGATGATCTCCAGGTGCCAGTGGAACTGCTCCGACGCGGGCTCGCGCAGCGGCGCGGTGTGGAGCATGTAGTTGAAGGGCGGATCGCCGAGCAGCACGCCGAGCCGCTGGAGGAAGTCGTTCAGGACGACCGCGAGGCCCCGCAGCTCGTCGACCTCGGAGTCCTCGAAGGCCGCGCGGTGCCGCGTCGGCAGGATCCAGGTCTCGAAGGGAAACCGGGGCGCGAACGGCGCCACGACCGTGAAGCCGTGCGCTTCCATCACGAGGCGCCGGCGGTCGCGCCGCTCCTGCCGCAGGACGTCGCACCACACGCACCGCTCCTTGAGCTCGAAGTACCGGGCGGAGCCGGCGAGCTCCTCCTGCACCATCACCGGGATGATGGGCGTGGCGATGAGCTGCGAGTGCGGGTGCTCGAGCGAGGCGCCGGCCGCCTCGCCGTGGTTCTTGAAGATGAGCACGTACTCGAGCCGCGGGTCCTTCTTGAGGTCGCGCACGCGCTCGCGGTACGCGATCAGGACCTCGGCGACGGCGTCGACCGGCAAGGTGGCGAGCGAGGCGGCGTGGTCCGGGGTCTCGATGACGACCTCGTGGGCGCCGACGCCGTTCATGCGGTCGTACAGCCCCTCGCCGGTCGGCTCGAGGTCGCCCTCGACGCGCAGCGCAGGGAACTTGTTGGAGACGACGCGGTACCTCCATCCCGGCATGTTCGCGCCCAGTCCCGCGGCCCGGCTCGCGATGATCTCGGGCGGCGTCTTGTCCTCGTTGCCCTCGCAGAAGACACAGTTCGACGCGCGCGGCCGGACCGGATCCGGCGCGAAGTCGCTCGGGCGACGTGCCCGCTCGGTGGAGATGATGACCCAGCGGCCGACCACCGGATCCTTGCGAAGCTCAGGCACCCCTCAGTCCTCCCGGGCCCACGGCCGGTCCAGCAACGCATCGAGCGCAGCGCGCGCGCGCTTGCCGTCGAACAGCACCGCGGCCACCTCCCCGGCGATCGGGAGCGTCACATCGTGGCGCCGTGCCAGCACGAGGGCGCTGCGGACGGTTCGCACGCCCTCCGCGATCATCCTGGTCCCTCGCTCGACCTCGGCGAGCGTCGCGCCCCGAGCCAGGGCCACGCCGAGCGCGTGGTTGCGCGAGAGCGTGCCCGTGCACGTGAGCACGAGGTCGCCGAGGCCGGCGAGCCCCGCGAGCGTCGCGCGCAAGCCGCCCAGCGCGACCGCGAGCCGGGTGATCTCCGCGAGCCCGCGGGTGATCAGGGCGGCGCGCGCGTTCTCGCCGAGGCCGAGGCCGTCCGCGAGCCCGGTGGCGACCGCGATGACGTTCTTCAGCGCGCCGCCCGTCTCGACCCCCACGACGTCGCGGTTCGTGTAGAGCCTGAGCTCGCGGGATCCGAGCGTTCGCTGGAGCTCGACGCCGAGGCCGTCGTCGGTGGTCGCGATCACGGCGGCCGTCGGCAGCGCGGACGCGACTTCCTTCGCGAACGTCGGGCCGGAGAGCGCCGCGATGCGAGCCGCGGGGAATCGCTCTTCGAGCACCTGCGTCATCCGCAGGTGACGCTCCGGGTCGAATCCCTTGGTCGCGGACACGATCGCCACGTCCGCGCCCAGGGCCGGCAGGGGCTTCACCGTGGCAGCGAAGAACTCCGACGGCACGACGACGATGACGACGCCGGCCGCGTGCACCGCCTCCGCTGGATCACGCGAGGCGCCGAGCCCGGACGGCAGCTCGACGTCCGGCAGGTACCACGGGTTCCGGCGCCCCGTCGTGATGCCCTCGACGACCTCCGCCTCGCGCGCCCACAGCGTCACGCTCGCTCCCGACCGGGCGAGGTGCACGCCGAGCGCCGTGCCCCAGCTGCCTCCTCCGATCACCCCGATCTTCATGCCGCCGTCCGGTCGCCGATGCGACGCTCGGTGCCGGCGAGGAGCCGGGCGATGTTCTCGCGGTGCCGCCACACGATGACCACGGCCACGGCGAGCGCCGCGACCCACCGTGCCGGCACGTGGCTGTAGAGCACGAGCGCCCCCAGTGGCACGGTCGCCGCCGCGATGACTGACGCGAGCGACGCGTAACGGAACGTGAGCGCGATCACCAGCCACGCGACGGCAGCGGGAAGCGTCGCCCAGGGCACCAGCGACAGCATGGCGCCAAAGCCGGTGGCGACGCCCTTGCCGCCGCGGAACCGGAGGAACACCGGCCAGCAATTGCCGGCGACGGCAATTGCCGCCGCCGCCGCGGTCGTCGGCTCATCGCCGGCTGCGATGCCGCGGGCGAGCGCCACGGCGGCGGCGCCCTTCACGATGTCGCCGAGCAGGGTCACCGCGGCGGGCCCCTTGCCCAGTGTCCGGAGCACGTTCGCGGCCCCGATGTTGCCGCTGCCGTGGCGGCGGATGTCTCCGAGCCCGAGGACGCGCGCCACGACGAACCCCATGGGGATCGCGCCGACGAGGTACGCGGCCACCAGCGCCGCGAGCGCGGTCACGACCAGCGGTCTTGCTCCGGCACGATCGCGCGGAAGTCGGCCTTCGTGAAGAACCGCCAGAAGTAGTCGATCCCGGACACCACGGTAAGCGCCAGCGCCACCCACAGCACCCCGATCGCCGCCACGTGGAAGGCGGCGGAGCCAACGCCCTTCTCGACGATCAGCATCGTGATCGCGACGTACTGCCCGACGGTCTTCCACTTCGCGAGCCGGGACGCGGGCACGATCACGCCCACGCCGGCCGCGACGGCCCTGAGCCCGGTGACCAGCAGCTCCCGGCCGATGATGACGACGACCATCCAGGCCCCGATCTTGTCGATCTGGAGGAGCGACACCAGCGCCGCAGCGACCAGGAGCTTGTCGGCGATGGGGTCGAGCAGCGTCCCGACGGTGGTGACCTCGTTGCGCCGGCGGGCGAAGTAGCCGTCCGCCCAGTCGGTGATCGCGGCGGCGATGAAGATGGCCGCCGCGATGAGCGCGTGGACACGCGACGACGAGATCAGGAACACCATGAGGAGTGGCACAGCCACGATACGCGTGACCGTCAGGCCGATCGGCAAGTTCACCGCGACGCTCCCTGGCTGGGACGACTGAGCCGCGTCATTATCGAGGCGCCAAAACGACCTTGTCAACGTCTGGCAGGTACACGGGCACCACGGCCGTCGTGTCGAGGGCGAGGCACGCCGCCACGTCCAGCCCGTGCCCGGCCGCGTCGAGGTGCCGGGCCCATCGCGAGTCGACCGCGAGCCGTCCGACGTCTGCGCCATACCGGCGAGCCGTCGTGACCGCCTCGCGCGCCGCCGCCGTCGGCGTGGTACCGGGCAGACGCTCCACGAGCAGCCCCGCGCACACGGTGTCCTCGAGCGAGGACCGGCCGCGCTCGCCCGCGCAGACGATCACCACGTCTCGCGCCTGCGCCTCCGCCCAGGCCGACGCCGCGGACGCGTTGACGAGCGCCGCGATACCGACCGCGGCAGCCCGGCGCGCGGCGAGCAGCGCCCGCGTCCCGTTCGACGTCGTGAAGACCACCGTTCGCCCGCGCACGCGCTCGGAGGCGAAGGCGACCGGCGAGTTGCCGAGGTCGAACCCGGGGACCATCTCACCGCCCCGCTCGCCGGCCACGATGGCGCCGCCGTCGTCGAATGCGCCGGCGCGCAGGCGCGCGTCCGAGGGGCCGGCCACAGGGACGACCGCGGCCGCGCCGTGCGCGAGGGCGGTGATGATCGTCGTGCTGGCCCGCAGCACGTCGACGATCAGCACGGCCGCACCCCCCAGCGCCTCCGGGTCGACGGCGTCGGCGGTCGGGATGACCTCGACCCGGACGCTCCGTGTGAACGAGTCGAGTCCCCGAGGAGCGGCCCGGGTTCCCCGGGCCGCTTCCGAGCCGCCAATGGGGGGTTTGGGGGGCCCTTCGAGGCCCCCCATGAACTCAGAGGGTGTGACCAAATACCGTTCCCGAGCCGCGGCCCGGGTCCCCCGGGCCGCGTGCGAGTGCGGGGGGTTTGGGGGGCTTCGATAGTCCCCCCATGATCTCAGGCGTCACGCAACGCGCGGATCTTGAGGCGCAGCCCTTGGAGGCTGATGAACCCCTCGGCGTCCCGCTGCCGGTAGACCTCGTCGCGCTCGAACGTGACGAAGTCGGTCCGGTAGAGCGAGCGAGGCGACCGGCGGCCGAGCACGGTCACGTTGCCCTTGTAGAGCTTGAGCCGGACGGTCCCGGTGACGTCCTTCTGGCACTCGTCGATGAGCGTCTGGAGCGCCTGCCGCTCCGGCGAGAACCAGAACCCGTAGTAGATCATCTCCGCGTACCGCGGGACCAGCGAGTCGCGCAGGTGCAGCACCTCGCGGTCGAGCGTCAGGGACTCGAGCGCACGATGCGCCACGTGCAGGATCGTGCCCCCGGGGGTCTCGTACACGCCGCGGCTCTTCATGCCGACGAAGCGGTTCTCCACCATGTCGACACGGCCGATCCCGTGCTCGCCGCCGATACGGTTCAGGCGCGCCAGCAGGTCCGCGGGACCGAGCGTGACGCCGTCGACAGCGACCGGATTGCCCTGCTCGAAGTCGACGGTGATCTCAACCGGCACGTCGGGTGCCGCCTCCGGCGACTGCGTGCGGAGGAACATCTTCGCCGGCGGCTCCGCCCACGGGTCCTCCAGGATGCCGCCCTCGTACGAGATGTGGAAGAGGTTGGTGTCCATGGAGTACGGGCGCTCGGCCGTCACGGGCACGGGGATGTCGTGCCGCTTCGCGAACTCGATCATGTCGGTCCGCGAGCGCAGGTCCCACTCGCGCCACGGCGCGATGACCTTGAGATGCGGCGCGAGCGCGGCGTACGTGAGCTCGAACCGGACCTGGTCGTTGCCCTTCCCGGTCGCGCCGTGCGAGACCGCATCGGCCCCTTCCTCGAGCGCGATGTCCACCTGCGCCTTGGCGATGAGCGGCCGCGCGATCGAGGTGCCGAGCAGGTAGCCGCCCTCGTAGACGGCGTTGGCGCGGAGCATCGGGAAGATGTAGTCGCGGACGAACTCCTCCCGGAGGTCCACGATGTGCACGCTCTTCGCGCCCGTCCTGAGCGCCTTGTCGCGGATGGGGATGAGCTCCTCGCCCTGGCCGAGGTCGGCGCAGTACGCCACGATCTCGCACCGGTAGCGCTCGATGAGCCAGCGCAGGATGACGGAGGTATCGAGGCCTCCGGAGTAGGCCAGCACGACCTTCGTGTACTCAGGCATCGTCGGCTCCTCCTCCGAGCAGTTGCAGGATGACGGCCTTCTGAGCATGGAGCCGATTCTCCGCCTGATCGAGCACGATCGACTGCGGGCCGTCCAGCACGGCGTCGGTGACCTCCTCGCCGCGGTGCGCGGGCAGGCAGTGCATCACGAGCGCGTTGGGCCTGGCGAAGCCCACGATCGTTTCGTTCACCTGGTAGCGGCCGAAGGCCTCGAGCCGCCGTTCGCGCTCCGCCTCCTGGCCCATCGAGATCCACACGTCGGTGTACAGCACGTCCGCCCCCGTGGCCGCCTCGCGCGGGTCTTCCGTGACCAGCAGCGACGGGCCGAGGCGGCTTACCTCGGCCTGCACCGCCGGATCCGGCTCGAAGCCGGGCGGGCACGCCACGCGGACCTTCGCGCCGAGCATGGCCCCGAGCAGGATGACCGAGTGGCAGACGTTGTTGCCGTCGCCGATCCACGCGACCGTCGTGCGCGTGAAGTCGACGCCCCGCTCCCACAGCGTGAAGAAGTCGGCGAGCGCCTGGCACGGGTGCTCGAAGTCCGACAGCGCGTTGATCACCGGGATCGTCGCCACGCGTGCCATCGTCTCGACGGTGGCGTGCGCGTGCACGCGCGCCGCGATGCCGTCCACCCAGCGCGACAGGTTCCTGGCGACGTCGGGCACCGATTCCCGTGTGCCGAGGCCGATCTCGCTGCCCTGCAGGTAGACCGCGCGCCCGCCGAGCTGGACGATCCCGACCTCGAAGGTCACGCGGGTGCGCAGGGACGGCTTCTCGAAGATGAGCGCGAGCGTGCGGGCGGCGAGCGGCACGGTGCGCTTGCCGGCCTTCCAGCCCTGCTTGAGATCGGCCGCGAGCCGGAAGAGCCCGAGCGCGGACTCCCGCGTGAGATCGGCGGTGGTGATGAAGTGGCGCATCACGCGAGCCGGGGGTGCGCGGACGCACCCGTGGGGTGCGCGGACGCACCCGTGGGGTGCGCGGACGCACCCGTGGGGTGCGCGGACGCACCCGTGGGGTGCGCGGACGCACCCGCGCCGAGCGACTTCTCGATGATCCCGAGCGCCCGGTCGCAGTCCCGCGGCTCCACGATGAGCGGCGGGGCGAGCCTCAGCACGCGCTCCCCGGCCGAGAGCACGAGCAGGCCGGCATCACGGCACGCATCGATGACGGGCGCCGCGGGACCGCTCAGCTCCGCGCCGATCAGCATCACCGTCACGACGCCGGTGCGGTTCTGGATCCGGGCCAGGCCGTCCACGAGGTACTGGCCCATGCGCGCCGCGCGTTCGGGGAGCTTCTCCTCGATGACGGTCTGGAGCACGGTGAGCGCGACCGACGTGACGAACGGGGTCCCGCCGAACGTCGAGCCGTGCGTGCCCGCCGTCAGCACGCTCGCGACCTCCTCGCGGCACAGCATGGCGCCGATGGGCACGCCGTTCGCGAGCGCCTTGGCGAGCGTCATGATGTCCGGGGCGGTCCCGGCGTGCTCGTACGCCCACAGTCGCCCCGTCCGGCCCATCCCGGTCTGGATCTCGTCGAGGATCAGGAGGATGCCGGCCGCGTCACAGAGCTTCCGGAGCCCGGGCAGGTATCCGTCGTCCGGCACGTTCACGCCGCCCTCACCCTGCACCGGCTCCACGAGCACGGCGGCGGTGTGGGCGTCGATCGCGCGCTCGACCGCGCGCAGGTCGTTGTACGGCACGTGCTTGAAGCCCGGGACGAGCGGCTCGAAGCCGTGCTGGTACTTCTCCTGCCCTGTCGCCGTGACCGTCGCGAGCGTCCGGCCGTGGAAGGAGTTGCGCGTGGCGATGATCTCGTAGCGGTCGGAGGCGAAGCGCTCGCGGGAGTACTTGCGCGCGAGCTTGATCGCCGCCTCGTTCGCCTCGGCGCCCGAGTTCGCGAAGAACACGCGGTCGGCGAACGAGTGATCGCAGAGCAGCTTCGCGAGGTGGATCTGCGGCGCCGAGTGGTAGAGGTTCGACACGTGCAGCAGCGTCGCGGCGGCCTCGCGGATCGCGCCCGTCACCCGCGGATGCGAGTGCCCGAGCGCGGTGACCGCGATGCCGGACCCGAAGTCGAGGTACTCGCGCCCGTCCGTGTCCCACACGCGCATCCCGTCCCCCCGGACGAGACAGACCGGCGCGCGCGCGCCGTAATTCGGGGTGTGGTACCGCGCGGACCACTCGAGCAGCGTCTTCGTGTCCATCACTCTCCTCCGATCGGAGTGGGGGGCCCCGACATGGCCCCCCACACCCCCCCAACGCTCGGAAACGCCCCGGGAAACCCGGGGCGCTCCTCGGGTCCCGCTCATCGTGGCAAACGGGGAGTTATCAGGGAAATCAATTGTCGTGATGCCAACCATCAGCCGAGATCGCGCTCGTGCACCAAGGAGGTCACGCATGGAGCGGCCAGGGAGATCGGCCGGGTGGCGCCGGGGTGGCCCCCGTCCGCCGCGCGGGAGTGGGACCCCCTCGTACCGTCGCAGTGCGAAGCACTGCGTTCGGTCGAGTGGGTGACGGAGCGCGGCGGACGGGGGCCACCCCGGTGACAGGACCCGGCCGCCTCGCGTGTCGTCGATACATCGCTAACGCCCGCCGGCTAGAGGACGATCTCGGTGCCCACGCCCTCGCGCGTGAACAGCTCGAGCAGGATCGCGTGCGGCACCCGGCCGTCGATGATGTGCGCCTTGGCGGTGCCGCCCTTGAGGGCCCGGAGCGACGACTCGACCTTGGGCAGCATCCCGCCGTCGATGACCCCGGCGGCGATCAGCCGCTCGGCGTCGGTGCGTGAGAGGTGGGACACGAGCCGCCCACCGGCGTCCTTGATGCCCTCGACGTCGGTGAGGTGCATCAGCTTCTCGGCGCCGAGCGCGGCCGCGATCTCGCCGGCCACGAGGTCGGCGTTCACGTTGTAGCTGCTCCCGTCGGCGCCGACGGCCACCGGCGCGATGACGGGAATGAACCCGTGCTCCTCGAGGAGCCGGATCGGTTCCGGGTTCACCCTCTCGACCTCGCCGACGAACCCGATGTCGACCTCCTCGCCGCTCGCCAGCCGGTGCGGGCGCCGGGTGGCCCGGATCAGCTCGGCGTCCTTTCCGGAAAGCCCGACGGCGCGGCCGCCCTGATGGTTGATGAGGCCGACGATCGCCTTGTTGATCTTGCCGACGAGCACCATCTCGACGATGTCCATCGTCTCGGCGTCCGTCACCCGCATGCCGCCGACGAACTTCGGCTCCTTGCCGAGCCGCTTCATCAGGGTGCCGATCTGCGGGCCGCCGCCGTGCACGATGACCGGGTTCACGCCGACCAGACGCAGCAGGATGACGTCGAGCGCGAACGGTTCCTTGAGGTCCGCGCGCTCCATCGCCGCGCCGCCGTACTTGATGACGACCGTCTTGCCCGAGAACTGGCGGATGTAGGGCAGCGCCTCGAGGAGGACCTCGGCGGTGTTCTTCGCGACGGTCACAGGATGTACCTCGACAGGTCCTGATCGCGCGTGAGGTCCGCGAGCCGCGCGTGGACGTACGCGGCGTCCACCACCAGGTCCCTGCCCGGCATGTCGGGCGCGTCGAACGAGACGTCCTCGAGCAGCTTCTCCATGATCGTGTAGAGACGCCGCGCCCCGATGTTCTCGGTCGCGTCGTTGACCCGCATCGCGAGCTCCGCCATGGCCGCCACGGCGTCGTCGGTGAAGCTGAGCGTCACCTTCTCCGTCTTCAGGAGCTCCACGTACTGCTTGGTGAGCGCATTCTGAGGCTCGGTCAGAATGCGGACGAAATCCTCACGCGTCAAGGGGTCCAGCTCGACGCGGATCGGAAAGCGGCCCTGGAGCTCGGGGATGAGGTCGGACGGCTTCGCGACGTGGAACGCCCCCGCCGCAATGAACAGGACATGGTCCGTTCGCACCACGCCGTACTTCGTGGTGATCGACGATCCCTCGACGATCGGCAGCAGGTCGCGCTGCACGCCCTCGCGCGAGACGTCGGGGCCGTGGCCCACCTCGCGGCCGGCGACCTTGTCGAGCTCGTCGATGAAGACGATCCCCGACTCTTCCACGCGACGCACCGCCTGCGATGCGACCTCCTCCATGTCGACGAGCTTCTGGGCTTCCTCCTGCACGAGCAGGCGGCGCGCCTCCGCGACGCGGACACGGCGCCGCTTGGTGCGCGACGGCATGAGGTTCGAGAGCATGTCCTTGAGGTGGAGGCCCATCTCCTCCAGCCCCTGACCGCCTGCGAGCACCTCGACCATCGGCATCATGTGCTGCTGCTGCATCTCCAGCTCGACCATTCGCTCGTCGAGCCGCCCGGCGCGGAGCTGCGCGCGCAGCTTGTCGCGCGTCGCCTCCCGCGAGGCGTCGGGCGCGACCTCCTCGAGCGATCCGCTCGAGTAGGGCTCGCGCCGCTGCGGTGGCAACAGCAGGTCCAGCAGGCGGTCCTCGGCGAGCCGTTCCGCGCGGTCCTGCACGGACGCCATGACCTCGCTCTTGATCATCTGCACGCCCAGCTCGGTCAGGTCACGGATCATCGAGTCCACGTCTCGGCCCACGTACCCGACCTCGGTGTACTTCGACGCCTCCACCTTGAGGAACGGCGCCTGCGCGAGCTTCGCGAGCCGCCGCGCGACCTCGGTCTTCCCCACCCCGGTCGGGCCGATCATGATGATGTTCTTGGGCGCGACCTCGTCGCGCAGCTCGGGCGGGAGGTTCCGCCGCCGCCAGCGGTTGCGGAGCGCGATCGCGACCGCGCGCTTGGCGCGCTGCTGCCCCACGATGTAGCGGTCCAGCTCGGTGACGATCTGCGCGGGCGTGAGGGCGGCGGGCTCGGGCAGCGGGATGGTGCTCACGGGCTCACAGCGCCTCGATGGTCACGTGCTCGTTCGTGAAGACGCAGATGCCGGCGGCGATGCGCATCGCCTCGACCACGATGGCCTTTGCGTCGAGGTCCGAGTGGCCGCAGAGCGCGCGCGCCGCCGCCAGCGCGAACGGTCCGCCGGACCCGATCCCGATGAGCCCGTCGTCCGGCTCGATGACCTCGCCGGTGCCCGAGACGATCAGCGAGTGGTCGCTATCCGCGATGGCGAGCAAGGCCTCCAGCCGGCGCAACACCCGGTCGGTACGCCAGTCCTTGGCGAGCTCGACCGCCGCGCGCGGCAGGTTGCCGCGATACTCCTCCAGCTTCGCCTCGAACCTCGCGAACAGCGTGAACGCGTCGGCCGCGGTGCCGGCGAAGCCGACCACGACCTTGTCGTGGTGGAGCTTGCGCACCTTCTTCGCCTCGGCCTTGACGATCGTGTTGCCCATCGACACCTGCCCGTCGCCGCCCATCGCGACGTGGCCGCGATGGCGCACGCCGAGGATGGTGGTCGCGTGGACCGGCCGGCCCGGCATCATCGCGGGCGGCGCGGCGTGGACGCGGCGCGGGCGCGCGGGTGAGCCTGGTCGTACACGCGCATCAGCTGGTCCGCGCTCACGTGCGTGTAGCGCTGGGTCGTCGACAGGCGCCGATGACCGAGCAGCTCCTGGATCATCCGCAGATCCGCGCCCGCGTCGAGCAGATGCGTGGCGAACGTGTGCCGGAGCGTGTGCGGGCTCACGCGGCGGGCGATGCCGGCCGCCCGCGCCGTGCGCCGCACGATCGTGTGCATCGACCGCACGGTGAGGCGCCCGCCACGCGCGTTCTGGAAGAGGGGCCCGGGAGCGGGTCCGCGGCGTGCCAGGTACGCGTCGAGCCGGCGCGCCGCGGACCGGCCGAACGGCACGATGCGTTCGTGTCCGCCCTTGCCGAGGACGCGCACCGTGGACTCGCCGCGATCCACGTCGTCGAGGTCGAGACCGGCGAGCTCCGAGACGCGGACGCCGCTGGCCCACAGGAGCTCGACGATCGCGAGGTCACGCTCGCGCGCGGCCACCGCGACGCCGCGGCCGCCGACCAGCGCCATCGCCTCGTCGATCGGAAGGAAGCCGGCGAGCTTGCGCGGCACCCGGGGGCCGCGGACGTCGCGCGCCGGGTTCGATCCGAGGACGCCACGACGGACGAGGAAGCGGAACCAGCTCCGCAGCGCGGCGAGGCGCCGCTCGATGGACGACGGCTCGAGCCGCCGGGCCGCCAGACGCGCCAGCCAGCCGCGGACCACGCGCGTGTCCACCTGCGTGACGGACGCGCGCTCCCCGAGGGTCTCGGTCAGGTACGCCTGGAAGTCCCTCAGGTCCGTACCGTACGAGCGCACGGTGTGGTCGGATGCGCCGCGTTCCACGGCGAGATGCCTGAGGAACGCCTGGAGCGGATCCGTCATACCGCGGCCGGCTCGGGCTGCGGCTCGATCTCGACCTTGAAGTCGCAGCCCTCGCGCGCGCAGGCGCGGACCAGCCGGCCACGCGCAACCCGCTCGGTGATGAACGGCGCCTGGCACTTCGGGCACGGCTCGGCGATCGGCCGGTTCCACACCGCGAAGCGGCACGCCGGATAGGCCGAGCACCCGTAGAAGACGCGGCCGCGCTTGCTCCGCCGCTCGGTCAGCTCGCCGGAGCAGCCAGGCATGAGGCACGCGATGCCGAGCGTGACCGGCTTCGTGATCTTGCACTCGGGGTAACCGGAGCACGCGATGAACCGACCGAACCGGCCGTGCTTGATGACCATGGGCTTGCCGCACTCGGGGCACGTCTCGTCGGTCGGCTGGTCCTCCGGACGCTCGCGGCCGGACAGATCCTTCGTGTACCGGCACTCCGGATATGTCGAGCACGCCATGAACTTCCCGAACCGGCCCCAGCGCTCGAGCAGCGGGCTGCCGCACTCCGGGCACACCTCGCCGGTGTCCACGCCAACCTTGTGGTCCACCATCTCGGCGTGCGCCCGCTTGAGGTCCGTCGTGAAGGGGTCGTAGAACTCGCGCACCGTCTCGACCCAGTTGCGCTCACCCTCCTCGACCTTGTCGAGGTGGTCCTCCATCTGCGCCGTGAACTCGACGTCCATGATCTCGGGGAAGAACGGCAGGAGCTTGTCGGTCACCTCGATGCCGAGCTGCGTGGGAAAGAGCGTCCGGCGCTCGCGGTGCACGTACCCGCGGTCGTTGATGATCGTGCCGAGGATCGACGCGTACGTGGACGGACGGCCGATGCCGAGCTCCTCGAGCACCTTGATGAGGGACGCTTCGGTGTAGCGCGGCGGGGGCTGCGTGAAGTGCTGCCTGGGGTCGAGACCGAGCAGGCGCAGCAGCTCGCCCTCGTCCAGCGCCGGCACCTGAGCGCCCGCCTCCTCGTCGTCCACGGGCGCGTCCTCGCGCCCCACGGGCGCGTCCTCGCGCCCCTCGACGTAGACCGCCATGAACCCGTTGAACCGGAGCGTCGCGCCCTGCGCTCGGAACACGCACTCGCCCGGCCCCGGTCCACCGTCGGTCCGCGCCGGCGTCGCCTTGATGTCCGCGCTCACCGTGTCGTAGACCGCGGGCGTCATCTGGCTCGCGACGAACCGCTCCCAGATCAGGCGGTAGAGCGCCTGCTGGTCCCTGGTGAGGTAGCGTGTGAGGCTCTTCGGCTCACGCCGCACGTCGCTCGGACGCACCGCCTCGTGGGCCTCCTGGGCGGAGCCGCGCGACTTGTAGACGGGCGGGGTCTCCGGCACGTAGCTCGCCCCGTAACGCTTGGCGACGAGCTTGCGGGCGTCCTGCTGGGCCTCCCGCGCGATGCGGACGGAGTCGGTGCGCATGTACGTGATCAGTCCGACCTGCCCCTCGCGGCCCAGCTCGATGCCCTCGTAGAGCTGCTGGGCGACGCTCATCGTCTTCCGTGCGGTGAACCCGAGCTTGCGCGCCGCCTCCTGCTGCAGCGTGGAGGTGATGAACGGCGGCGGCGGAAAGCGCCGGCGCTCGCCGCGGCTGACCGAGCGGACGGTCCAGTGCGCGCCGTCGAGGGCGTGGACGATCGCCTGCGTCGTCGCCTCGTCCGGCAGCGACGGCTTCTCGCCGTCGATCTCGCGGAGGGTCGCGACGAACTCTGCGCGAGGACGCTCCGGCCGCCCCGACGCCTCGAGGCGCGCGTGCAGCGACCAGTACTCCTCGGGCCGGAAGCTCCCGATCTCCCGCTCGCGGTCGACGATCAGCCGGACGGCGACGGACTGCACGCGGCCCGCGGACAGCCCGCGCCGGAGCTTGTCCCAGAGCAGCGGCGACAGGCTGTAGCCGACCAGCCGGTCGAGGACACGACGGGCCTGCTGGGCGTCCACCTTCTTCTGGTCGATCTTCCCGGGATGCTGGAAGGCGGCCCGGACGGCCCGCTCGGTGATCTCGTTGAACGCGACGCGGTAGACGTGGCGCTTGTCGACGCCGAGCTCCTGGGCGAGATGCCAGCCGATCGCCTCGCCCTCACGGTCCGGGTCGGTGGCGACGTAGAGCACGTCGGACTTCTCGGCGGCCCTCTTCAGGTCGTCCAGCACCTTCTTCTTGGTCGGCGAGATCACGTACTTCGGCTTGAAGTTGCGGCGCGGGTCGACCCCGAGGCTCGACTTCGGGAGGTCCCGGACGTGCCCCATGGACGCCTTCACGATGTACTTGGAGTCCAGGTACTTCTGGATCGTCTTCACCTTGGTCGGTGATTCGACGACGACCAGCGCGCGCCCGGCCGGCGCGGACGCCCGAGCGGTCTTGCCGCCGCGACTCGCGCCACGGCGCTTCTCGGTCACCTTCGTCACACTCACATCCGTCTCGTTGTCGCGATCCATCGTTGCCCCGGCAGCTGCCGGGCCCATCCTTCGAGCTCGAGCTGGAGCAGCGTTCGCCCGACCACGGCAGCCGGAGATCGGCTCCGCTCGATCAGCTGCTCGATGTCCTGCGGGTCGTCGGGGGAGAGCATGGCGAGCACCCGACCGGCATCGTCCGTCCCCCCGGGCGGTACCGCGTGATCATTCGTAATACCACGGACCAGGCGCCGCCACTGCTCGGGCAACTCTGACACGACATCCGCCCAGTCCCGGATCAATATAGCACCGTCGCGCAGGAGGGCGTGGCAGCCCCGGCTCGTCTCCGACGTCACCCGCCCCGGCACCGCGAAGACTTCTCTGCCTAGCTCGCCGGCGAGCCCGGCCGTGATCAGGGCGCCGCTGCGCTCGGCGGCCTCCACGACCACGACACCGAGCGCCAGGCCGGCGATGAGCCGGTTCCTCGCCGGGAAGTGGTACGGCAGCGGCGACGTGCCCGGCGGAAACTGCGACACCAGAGCGCCGTGCTGCTCGACCTCGGCCACCAGGCGTGCGTTCTCCGGGGGATACACGACATCGACGCCGCATCCGAGGACCGCGAGGGTGCGGCCTCCCGCCTGGAGCGCCCCCCGATGTGCCGCCGTGTCAATGCCTCGGGCCAATCCGCTGACGATCGTCACGCCGCGCTCGGCCAGGTCCCGGGCGAGGCACTCCGCCACCTGGACCCCGTAAGGCGTGGAGCGACGGGAACCGACGATCGCGATCGCCAGGGCATCGTCCGCGAGGAGCTCCCCACGCACCCAGAGCGGCGGCGCCATCGGGACCGTGGCGAGCGCCGGCGGGTAACCCGGATCGGATGGCTGGAGGTAGGTCGGCATGGGGCTCGAGCATAGCCGCCGGCTGGCGCCGCGGGAAAGACCGCGAACGGATACACCGAGACTATTGGTGTGGGGGGCCCCGACATGGCCCCCCACGCCCCCCAACGCTCGCAACCGGCCCGGGGAACCCGGGCCGGTGCTCGAGTTCTCGCGGCGGCGTTCTGGGGGCCCCGACATGGCCCCCCACGCCCCCCAACGCTCGCAACCGGCCCGGGGAACCCGGGCCGGTGCTCGAGTCACGGGCGAGATCCTAACGGGCCGGTGGGCTGGACGGCGCGCGAAGGAACTCGCGAGCCTTCGCGGCGGCGTCGCTCTTGGGATGGTCACGGACCAAGCGGCGCCACACGTCCGCGGCCTTCGCGACCTCTCGGAGCGCGCGGTGACTCATCCCGATCTTCAGGAGCGCGTCGGGCACTTTCCGGTGCCTCGCCCCGTGGTCGAACACCTTCTCGAACTCGGCGATCGCCTGCCGGTAGTCGCGCTGGACGTAGTACGCCTCGCCGATCCAGTACTGGGCGTTGCCGGCGAGCGGGTGCTTCGGGAAGCGGCCGATGAAGTCGAGGAACTCGAGCACGGCCTGACCGTGCTCGCGCGCGCGGAACGTCCCGAGCGCAGCGGCGTAGACCTGCTCGGGGGACTGCGTCGACCGCGGTGGCGGCGCCGCACGTGACGGCGCGTCAGCGGGCGGCGGAGCGGCGCGCGGAGGGCCCGGACGCGGCAAGGCCGGCGCGGACGGCGCCGCGCTCGGTGGCGAAGGCGGCGGCGGAGTGAGCTGGTCGATGGCCTTGCGAACCTCGTCCAGCGCCGCCCGGTCCTCGCGCGTCGCGCGCTCGGTCGCGGCCAGGCGCGCATCGAGCCGGCCCACCTGCACGGCCGTGTCCGCCATGCGCGTTTCGAGCGCCAGCGCCTGCGCACCCAGCGTCCTGAGCTCGTTCCGGATGGCGTCCTGATCGGTGATGGAAAGCTGCCGGCCCTGGAGGTCTCGCACGGCGACGTTCAAGTTGGCCAGTTCGCCCCGGAGCGCCCGCACCTGCCCGCGTGTCGCGCACGCCTGGATGCTGACCGTGACCATCAGCAGCACGACGAGGCGGGCCTGCATGCCGCCCGGACCGTAGCACAGCGCGGAAAACGAAGTCAACCGAAGGAGCGCGCAGGTCGATACTTCGAGTCTATCCTGAAGTATCAGGACATAAGCTCGCGAAGAACTAGAACTTCCACGGTGTCCCCTGGCACGACGACCGTATCGCCAGGAACGACGGCGAGGCCATCGGCGAGGATCATGGACCGGAGAATGCCCGATCCCTGATCCCCGGTCAGCCTCGCTCCCCACTCATTGCCGTCGCGAGAGAGCTGGACGCGGAGGTAGCCACGTCGCGAGCCGGGATTCGGGATCCGGGCGAGCGCACGCGCCGCGATGCGCGGCCGATGGAGCCGTCGATGACCGGCCATCCTCAGGAGCGCCGGCCGGACGAACAGCTCGAACGTCACCATCGCGGAGACGGGATTGCCGGGCAGACCGAACACGGGCCGGCCGCGTAGCGACCCGAACGTGATCGGCTTTCCAGGCCGCATGGACACCTTCCACAGATGGAGCTCGGCGCCGAGGGCCACGAGCGCCTCGCGCACGAGATCGAGCTCACCGACGGACACGCCGGCGGAGGACAGCAGCACGTCAGCCGAGAGCCCCCAGTCGAGGCGTCTCTCGATGTCGTCGAGACGGTCCGCGGCGACGCCGAGCACGATCGGCTCGACCCCGGCCTCGAGCACCTGCGCCATGAGGGAGTACGTGTTGGTGTTCGGAATCTGGCCGGGGCCGGGCTCGGTCCCGAGGTCGGCCAGCTCGTTGCCGGTGGACAGGATCGCGACCCTCGGACGCCGGACGACGCGGACCTGCCGGTAGCCGAGCGCCGCGAGGAACCCGATCTCGGCGGCGCCGAGCCGGCACCCGGGCTCGAGGACCACGTCCCCTCGCCGCACGTCCTCGCCGGCCGGGCGGACGTACGCGCCGGGATCCACGCGGGTGCGCAGGCGCACGCGTGAGTCCGAGGCCTCCACGTCCTCCTGCGGGACGACCGCGTCGGCACCGTCGGGAAGCGGCGCGCCCGTGAAGATGCGCATCGCCTCGCCGCGCGCGAGCGGCCGCGACGGCAACGTGCCCGCGATGATCCGCCCGACGACGGCGAGATCGACCTCGCCGGTGTCCTCGGCCCGCACCGCGTAGCCGTCCATCGACGAGTTGCGCCACGGGGGTATCTCTCGCCGCGACACGATCGTCTCGGCGAGCGCACGACCGAGCGCGCCTCGGAGGTCGACGCGCTCGGTCTGGAGCGGCACGGTCCGCGACAAGATCTGTTCGAGCGCCTCTTCGACGGTCAGCATGGCTTTCTACTATCGCACGCCGACCCAGACGCTCGCCGAGGCGAGCGTGCTCGCCACCGTTCACCGCACGCCGCGCAGCTTCCACGCCGGTCCGCTCCGCTCATCTTCCTCACCGCCCCCGTCTGGTGGTCAAAGGATGAGGCGGTTGGGGCATTGACAGCCTGGAGGACAGTTGCTTCACGCCGGGGACCGCGAAGCGATCGCCCTCGCGGCGAGCCAGCCGGACTGCCTGTTGCTGATGGACGTGCGAGATGGTCGGCAAGTCGCCCGACGGCCTGGGCATCACCGTGCTGGGCACGGGGGGCCTCCTGGTCGAGGCGAAGAGGGTCGGTCTCCTTACGGCGGTGGCACCCGTGCTCGAGGAGCTGATCGCCACCGGCTTTCGGGTAGATCCCAGCACTCGCGGGCCAGCGAGAAGCCATGACGGCCAGCATGGCTCCCTACTCTATCGCACGGGGCACACGCGCCTCGGCGCGTCGCTCTCTGCGCGCGAACGCCGTCGCAAGTGCGCGTAACGATCAGCACGCCGACGGATGAGTGGGCGCTCCGAGCGCCGGCTTTGCCGGCGCAATCGAGGGGGATGCTCGAAGGGGGCCGCCGAGGCCCCCTTCGATTAATGGCCGGTGTGCGGCAGGTTCAGGACCGGCTTGAACCGGCTGAAGAACCAGCGCCGGGACAGCAGGAACAGCGCGAGGAAGCCGAGCGTGATCAGCAGTTCCTGCACGCCGAGCAGGCGGTTGTCTTCGCTGACCGACGGGAACACCACGAACACGCGCTCGAGGAAGATCGCGACCAGGCCGAAGACCGCCATGACGACGAGCGGTGTGTGTCGCTGCGGGGGCCGGCCGGTCAGGCGCTTGAGCAGGTACGCGAAGGGGATCAGCCAGCCGACGACGAGGATCACCCACGCGAGCGTCTGCCACGGCTGGACGAAGACGCGCCGCAGGAAGAAGCGGGTCTCGATCGGGATGTTGCCGTACCAGATCACGAGGTACTGCGACCAGAAGAAGTACATCCACACGACCGAGAACGTGAACTGCAGCTTGGCGACGTCCTGCACCGCGGCCGGCGCGATCGACGCCAGCCCGCGCGCGTTCGCGCTCACGGTCAGGATCGACAGCAGGCAGAACGTCGTGTAGAGCGTCGTCACGACGAAGTAGCCCCCGAAGAGGCCGCTGTACCACACGGGGTCGAGCGACATGATGAGGTCGAAGCCCCAGAGCGACAGCGTGACGATCCACAGCATGAGCAGGATGACCGCCAGCCGGTTGCGCCGACTCCGCTCGAGCTCGTCGTCCGGCGGCACCGGGTCGCGCAGGAGCGCCCGCACGAACGCGAAGCACGTGCCGAACAGCAGGGCGGCGAGGACGAGCGTGCGGCCCCAGAAGAAGGGCGCGTTCAGCCACGCCGCCTTCTTCGCGACCAGCGCCGCGATGTCGGGCGGCGGCGTCAGCCACCGCGCGTAGAGCACGCCTTGCCCGGCGATCAGCACCACGAACAGGACGAACGCGACGGGCAGGAAGCCGAACGTCGTGAGCGCGATGCGGCGCACGCTCGGCGACCATCGCGCCTCGGTGATCTGCATCATCGCGGCGACGGCGGGTCCCGTCGCCGCGAGGCCCGACCAGAACACGAGGTTCACGAGGTAGATCGACCACGCGCGGACGGGATCGCCGGTCGTCACGCCGGCGAGGAACGTGACGGCGCCGACGGCGGCGATGACGGCCCAGACCATGCTCATTTCGCGGCGATCGACCGCAGGAAGTTCACGATGTGCCAGGCCTCGGTCGCCGACATCGTTTCGCCGTACGCCGGCATGACGGCGCCGCCGGTCATGATGACGTGGTGCCAGTACCCGTCGGTGCGCTGCTTCTGGAACTCGGCGTTGGTCAGGTCGGGCGTCGGAATGAACTTGGTCGCGACAGGGCCGGTGACGCCCCCCTTGCCTTCGGGGCCGTGGCACGGCGCGCAGAACACGGTGTAGTGCTGCTGGCCCTCCTCGATGGAGGGCGGCGCCATCTTCACGGGGTTCGGCCGCTTCGCGGCGAGATCGCGCTGCTCCCTCGGGATCATGAGCTCACCACCCCGCGGCACGACGCCCGCGGGCATCGGGAAGTTGCGCTCGCCCGGCATGATCCGCGCCGTCTGGGTCATGTTGTCGACGAACCGGAAGACGGCCGCGGCGCCGAGCAGGCCGCCGGACGCGGCCACGATTCCCAGGACGAGAATGAACACGTACTTCATCACACGCTCGCCCCCGTCACGAACCGCACCTCTTCGGCGCCGGCTTTCGAGAGAATCTCGTGCACCGACGGACCCCGCTCCGGAGGACAGTGCACGGCGACGCCGAAGCGGTCGTTGGTGAACCGCGGATCGAACGCGGGCGAGGGTCGCACGCGCGGCAGCCGCGCGAGCGTGACGAGACCGATGAGCGTCGCGATGCCGCCGAACAGTACCATCAGCTCGAACGCGATGATGAAGAACGGCGGGATCGACGCGCCCCAGATGCCGCCGCCCGGCCCGTACTGCAGGAACTTGCCGCCCGTCACCAGCCCCCACTTCGCCGAGGTCCAGATCGTCAGGATGAACGCGGACGCGATCCCGGTCAGCCCGCCGAGCAGCGTGAACAGCCGCACGCGGCTGACCGGCCGGTCGCGCTCCAGCACGTCCTCGATCTCGTGCACCGGCACCGGCGTGTAGACGGTCACGTCGTGGTAGCCCTTCGCGCGGAGCTCCTCGAGCGCCCGGACCGTCGTGTCGACGTGTGCGAAGACGCCCAGCACCGTCTCAGTGGTGGGAGGCATGCGCGGCGTCCTTCACGGGTGGCGGCAGCGTTTCCTTGACCTCGACGACGGAGACGGACGGCATCAGCTTGATGAAGCCGAGGAACAGCAGGAAGAACCAGGCGAAGCTGCCGATCACGATCGCGGTGTCCGTCGGGCTCGGCCAGTAGATGCCCCAGGCATACGGGTAGAAGGCGCGGCCGAGCGACGGGACGATGATGTTGAACCGCTCGAACCACATGCCGATCAGGACGAGGATCGACACGACGTAGAGGACCACCGTGTTCGTCCGCGCGCGCTTGAAGAAGAGCACGAGCGGCGCGACGCAGTTGCAGAAGTACATCAGCCAGATCGCCCAGGCGTACTCCTTGGTCATGCGCCAGAAGAGCGACGCGCGCTCGAAGTGGTCGCCGCTGTACCAGGCGGTGAAGACCTCGCAGAGGTAGAAGTACGTGAGGACCAGGCTGGTCACGAGGATCAGCTTCGCCATCGCGTCCAGGTGACGGTCCTGGATGTAGGCGTGCAGCCCGAAGAAGTGGCGCATCGGGATGACGAGGACCAGCACCATCGCGAACCCGGAGAAGATGGCGCCGTTGACGAAGAACGGCGCGAACAGGGTCGAGTGCCAGCCCGGGACCAGCGCCATCGCGAAGTCCCAGGACACGACGCTGTGCACCGAGAGCACGAGCGGCGTCGCGAGCGCGGCGAAGAGCCCGTAGGCGCGCCGGTAGTGACGCCACTGCTCGTGCGAGCCCTCCCAGCCGAGGGAGAGCATCGCGTAGATGCGCCGGCGCCAGCCCGTCGCGGAGTCCCGCAGCGCGGCGATGTCCGGCACAAGCCCGACGATGAAGAACACCGTCGAGATCGACAGGTACGTCGAGATCGCGAAGACGTCCCAGACGAGCGGCGACCGGAAGTTCGGCCAGAGGTCGCGCTGGTTCGGGTACGGCAGCAGGAAGTACGCGAACCACATGCGGCCGGCGTGGATGAGCGGGAACAGGCCGGCCGTCAGGACGGCGAAGATCGTCATTGCCTCGGCGGCCCGGTAGATCGACGTGCGCCAGCGCGCGCGGAACAGGTAGAGGATCGCCGAGATCAGCGTCCCGGCGTGGCCGATACCGATCCAGAACACGAACGTGGTGATGTACATCGCCCACATCTGGGGCGTGCGCTTGCCCGCGGCGCCCATGCCGATCCAGATCTGGTAGGCCCAGGCGAGGATGCCGCCGGCCAGGATCAGCGCGACGACGCTCATCCACGCGAAGTAGAGGTTGCCGGGCGGCGCGAGCGTCTTGATGACGTCGCGGTTGACGTCGCTGAACGTGGGTGTGGTCGCGGTCGTGCGCGCCTCGTTCATCGGGCTACGCGTGTCCCCTGCCCGGGCGGCCGGGCTCGGCGTGTTCGCGGACGACCTTCTTCAGGTACGTGACCGAGGGGCGGGTGCCGAGCTCGTCGAGGACGTGATACGCGCGGGGCGAGTGCGAGAGCTCCGTGACCTGGCTGCCCTCGTCCTTGAGGTTGCCGAAGGTGATCGCGCCGGTCGGGCACGTCTGCTGGCACGCGGTCATGATGTCGCCGTCCTTCACCGTGCGCTTCTCGTCGCGCGCACGATCCTTGCCGGCGATGATCCGCTGCACGCACATCGTGCACTTCTCCATGATGCCGAGCTGGCGCACCGTCACGTCCGGGTTGAGCTGGACCTCGAGCGGCGACGGGAACTCGTAGAGGTACCAGTTGAAGCGCCGCACGTGATACGGGCAGTTGTTGCCGCAGTAGCGCGTGCCGACGCAGCGGTTGTAGACCTGCCCGTTGAGCCCTTCCTCGGTGCGATACGCCGCGAACACCGGACAGACCGGCTCGCACGGCGCGACCTCGCAGTGCTGGCAGAACATCGGCAGGAACGCGTTCCCGGGCTCCGCCGCCGTGCCTTCCGCCCACCGCTCGATGCGCAGCCAGTGGAGCTGCCGGCCGTAGGCGGCCTGCGCCTTGCCGACGATGGGCACGTTGTTCTCGGCCTGGCACGCGACGGCGCACGCCTGGCAGCCGAGACAGGCGTCGACGTCGACGGTCATGCCCCAGCGATAACCCGGGTACTGCTGGTCGGGATAGAGGCTGGGCACCTGGTGCAGCCCCGTGCCGCCCCTGAGCGCCTGCTCGCGCGCGCTCTTGAGGCCGACGTGCCGGACGAGCTCGCGGTCGTCCTGATCGTGCGTCGCCTGAAGGACCGCGAGCGGCCGGCGGGCGCCGGTCTTCGTGAGCGTCACGCGGACACCGAGATACGGCAGCGCGCCCGACGCCTGGTCCGGCGTCCCGCCGAGCAGCGCCACCGGGTTCATCGACGTCGGGGCGGGCGCGACGTACGGGCGCGACTCGCGCATGTTGAAGCCGCCGGCGGCGACGTGGTACGGCACGTAGCGGTGCCCGATCGGGATGGCGACCGTCTTCGGGTCGATGGTCGACGAGACGTACGCGGGCAGTTCCAGCGTGCCGTGCGGCGACGACACGCGCACGACGTCGCCGCGTGAAACGCCGAGGCGCTTCGCGGCATCCTCGGGCACCTCGACCCACGCGTCCCACACCGCCTGCGTCATCGTGTCCGGCATTTCCTGGAGCCACGAGGCGCCGGCGCTGCGACCGTCGTAGAACCGGAACGACGGGTACGCGATGAGCGTGAAGCCGTTGGCGTCGCCCTCGAGCTCCGGCGGCACGGCGTCGACCGGAGCCGGCTTCGCCGCGACGGCGGCGGGCGCCACGTCCTTCCAGACGCCACCCTGCTGGAGCACGGCCCCCCAGTTCGGTCCCACGCGCGGCTCCCACTCCGCCCGGACGAATGCCTCGAAGCTGGGCCACGGCAGCGGCCCCTTGCCCTCCTCGCTGCCGAGCACCGCGCGCGCGACCTGGATCAGCGTCGTGCCCCACGCGCGCGCATCGCGGATCGGGCTCATCGTCGGCTGCATGAGACCGACGACGCCTTCGCGCGGCGAGTAGTCACCCCAGGACTCGAGCCAGTGGACGTCCGGGAGGATCAGGTGAGCGAGCGCGGTCGTCTCGTTCGGCTGGTTCGAGAAGCTCACGACCATGCCGACCTTGCGCGCGGCGTCGGCGAACTTCACGCCGCCGGGCAGCGTGAAGGCCGGGTTGACGTTCGGGCCGAGGAGCAGGAGCTCGATCTCGCCGGCCGCCATCGCCCGAGTGAGCGCGGCGACGTCCGCGTACGGCGTGACCTTGCCGTACGCCGAGTCGGGGCCGAACCGGACCGTCTTGCCGACGTTCCCCGTCGCCGCATTGAGGAGATTGATCGCGGTCAGCGTGGCGACGGCGTGGCTGCCGGTGACGGCGACTCCTCCGCCGACCGCGAGGCCCGGCTTCGCGTGGCCGAACGCCTCGGCGATGTGCTCGAGGCGATCGACCGGCACGCCACTCGTCTCGGCGACCTTCGCGACGTCGACGTTCGCGACCGCCGGCGCGAATGCGCGGTCGGCGGCGCCGGCCTCGATCAGCAGCTTGAGGACGGCGAGCGCGACGAGGCCTTCCGTCCCCGGGACGTTGCGCACCCACTCGTCGGCGTTCGCGGCGGTCAGCGACTGCCGCGGCTCGACGTGGATGAACGTCCCGGTCCTGCCTTCCTTGAACGCGTGCATCCGCGCGAAGCCGCGTGCGTACGCGACGTTCGAGATCCACGTCTCGATGAAGTCCGCGCCGAACGACAGCACGACCTCCGCGTCCTCGAAGGCGTGGTACGGGATCGCATCCCGGTTGAAGACCGCGCGGTTCGCCGCGCGGACCGCCTCGTAGCCGTACGGCTCGAACGCCACGCGCGGACGCGTGCCCATCGCCTGGGCCCAGCGGTCGAGCAGCGCGCCGAGGCTGCCGTTCTCGAGCTGCGAGACGACGGCGATCGCCTTGCCGTTGCCCGCCTGGCGCAGGGCCAGCACCGTGTCGGTGAGCGCCTTGACGCCGTCCTCCCACGCGACCGAGCGCAGCGCGTTGCCCTCTCGGCGCTGCGGACCCGCGAAGCGGTCGGGGTGATAGAGCGTCTGGAGCGCGGCCTGGCCCCGGGCGCAGAGCGCGCCGCGGTTCACCGGATGGTCCGGGTTCCCCTCGAGCTTGACGACGCGGCCCTCGCGGTTCCGCGCGAGCACCCCGCATCCCGCGGGGCACTCGCGGCAAACCGTCGCGAACCACGAGGCGACGCCGGGGACGACCTGCTCGTTCGGCACCACGAGCGGCAGGATCTTCTCGGCGGCGCCCTGGCAGCCCGCCGTCGCAGCCGCCGCCGTCGTCGTCGTCAGGACCTTGAAGAAGTCGCGTCGATTCATCAGTGGTGGCAGGCGACGCAGTCGAGCGGCGCCTTCATGTCCTTCTTCGTCCGGTTCTGCTCGCGATGGCAGGCGAGGCACCACCCCATCGACAGCGGCGGGGCGCCCGGCCGCATCCCCGCGACGTGCAGCAGGTCGTTGGCGAGCTGCGGGCCCGTCGTCGCGGACACCGTCGTCATCTCCTCGACCTTCCCGTGGCAGTCCTGGCACTTGATGTCGGCCCGGACGTGCGCCTTGTGCGGGAAGTACGTGAACTCGGGCATCTTGTAGATGCGCACCCACGGGATCGGCTCGCCCCGCTGCGCGTAGGCCGCGAGCTTCTGGATCTCGGGCCGATCAGCGGCCGTGATCTTGTGACAGCCCATGCAGCGCGTGACGGACGGCAGCCCGGCGTACTCGGAGCGCCGCGCCTCGGTGTGGCAGTACTTGCAGTCGAGCTTGTACTGCTGCACGTGCACGTTGTGCGGGAAGCTGATCGGCTGCTCCGCTACCTTGGCCGCAGCGGGCTGGCGACTCCACGTCGAGAGCGCCAGCGAGAGGAGGATGGCGAGGAGCACAGCCCCGAGCACTCCAACGCCTGCTTTTGACGTCATCGGACGCGGACAATCCTCCGGATATCAGAGCGGCTTGCGAATCTGGGCACGCGACCCGCGAGATGCTACCACAACCGTTCGAGCGCGCAACCGACATCGATCATGGGGGGACTATCGAAGCCCCCCATACCCCCCGCGCGCGGAGCGCCCCGGCCCAGCCGTGGCGCTCCTCGACCACCCGCTTCCTTCATGGGGGGACCATCGCTGCCCCCAAACCCCCCGCGCTCGCGCCCCGGGATACCCAGGGATACCAGGGGCGCGGCTCGAGCCCCCAACCCCCGCGCCATCGAGGGCCGTCCCGGGGTTCACGGGTGCGTCCGCGCACCCCCCGGGACGGGCTCCGAGCGCTGGGGGGTGTGGGGGGCCATGTCGGGGCCCCCCATGATCTCAGACGGCCGCGAGCGCTTCCGTCGCCGCGCGTGCCGCGGCCTCGATGTCGTCGGGCGAGTGCGCCAGCGAGACGAACGCGGCCTCGAACTGCGAGGGCGCCAGGTAGACCCCACGCTCGAGCATGCCGTGGAAAAACCGCGCGTACCGCGTCGTGTCCGCCGTCTTCGCCGACGCGTAATCACGGACCGCGGTCGACGTGAAGAACCCGGTCAGCATCGAGCCGACGCGGTTCACGGTGGCGGGCACGCGCGCCTTCTCCGCTGCGGCCACCAGCCCGCGCTCGAGATCGGCGCCGAGACGCTCGAGCCGCTCGTACACGCCCGGCGCCTGGAGCGCTCGCAGCGCGGCCGTGCCGGCCGCCACCGCCAGCGGGTTCCCGGACAGCGTCCCCGCCTGGTAGACGGGCCCCAGCGGGGCGACGCGCTCCATCACGTCGCGGCGGCCACCGTACGCGCCGACCGGAAGCCCGGCGCCGATGATCTTGCCGAGGCAGGTGAGGTCCGCGCGCACACCGAAGCGCTCCTGCGCACCACCGTAGGCCACCCGGAAGCCGGTGATGACCTCGTCGAAGATGAGCAGCGCGCCGTGGCGCGCCGTCACGTTGCGGAGGCCGTCGAGAAAGCCCGGCAGGGGCGGCACGACGCCCATGTTGCCGGCGACGGGCTCGATGATGATGGCCGCGACGCGATCGCCCTGCGCCCGGAACAGGTCGCGCGCGGCGTCCAGGTCGTTGTACCCGAGCGTCACGGTGAGCTCCGCGAGCGCGGCGGGGACGCCCGCGCTGTCCGGGACGCCGAACGTCGCGCCGCCGGAGCCCGCCTTGACGAGCAGGCTGTCCGCGTGGCCGTGGTATCCGCCCTCGAACTTCACGATCACGTCACGCCCGGTGAACCCGCGCGCGACACGGATCGCGCTCATCGCCGCCTCCGTGCCCGAGCTCACGAGCCGCACGAGCTCCATCGACGGGAACGCGCGCGTGATCATCTCCGCGAGCTCCAGCTCCCCGGGCGTCGGGGCCCCGTAGCTGGTCCCTCGCCGCGCGGCCTCCGTCACCGCCTCCACGACGGCCGGGGCCGCGTGCCCGAGGATCAACGGCCCCCAGGAGCCGACGAAGTCGATGTAGCTCCGCCCGTCGACGTCCGTGAGGCGGGAGCCCTCCGCGCGCTCGACGAAGAACGGCTCGCCGCCGACGCCGCGGAACGCGCGCACGGGACTGTTCACGCCGCCCGGGATGACGCGCATGGACCGGGCGAAGAGACTCGAGGACCGGGTCATGGACATCCCTCCGGTGTGACGGGGAGCGCGAGCCCGACGTCCACGGCGGCGAAGTCGCGGGCCGCGGCATCCCAGCGGAACGCGGCCACGCCCTCGGGACGCCCGGCGCGGACCGACGTGACCACGTACGTGGTGTCCGGATACGCGGGCTCGTCCACCACGAGCGCCCGCGCCCGGTCCGTCTCCGAGAAGTACGCTCCGGCATCGGCATGGGAGTGGTAGATGACGGCGATGCTGAACCCCTCGCCCTCCAGGCGCCCGATGCGCAGCAGGTCGAGCGGATCGATGTAGTACGCGGTGCGCGCGTCGCGGGGATGGCGCACGGGGTCGCGGCCGTGCAGGTCGTCCTGGATGTTGCGGCACCGGATCACGCGCCGCTCGTCGCCGCGCGCGACAATCACGCCGCACGACTCGCGCGGGTACTCGCGCACAGCGTGCTCGACGAGCGCCGCGAGCTCGTCGGGCGTGAGGATCATCGACCGCCGGCTAAGGCTGGAATGATCGCGACCTCGTCGCCGTCGCGGAGTCGCGTCCCGAGGCCGTCGCGGTCCTCGATCGCCTCGTTGTTGACGTAGATGTTCACGTGGGGATGGACGTCGCCCTGCTCGTTGCGGACCAGCCCTTTCAGATCCGTGTACGTCGTCTCGAGCCGGTCGAGCAGCTGACCGACGTCGCCCGCTTCCAGGTCGACGCGGCCACGGTTGCCGGTCGCACGGCGGAACGGCGTCGGGATGTACACCGTGACAGGCATGGCGCCTCCTACCCCAGACTGAGATACCGCTCGCCGGTGTCCGGCAAGACGGTGACGACGAGCTTGCCGGCGCCGAGCCGCCCGGCGACCTGGCATGCGGCGAACGCGGCCGCGCCGGCGGAGATGCCGACGAGGAGACCTTCCTCTCGTGCCAGCCGGCGCGACCAGCCGACCGCATCGTCGTCGCGCACGAGGATGATCTCGTCGATGATCTTTCGGTTCAGCACGCCGGGCACGAACGAGGCGCCGATCCCCTGGATGCCGTGCGGCCGCGCCTTCCCGCCCGACAGGACCGGAGACCGTGCCGGCTCGACGGCCACCACGCGCACCCCGGGGACCCGGTCCTTCAGCACTTCGCCCACGCCCGTGAGGGTCCCGCCGGTGCCGACGCCCGCGACGAACGCATCGACGCGGCCGTCGACGGCATCCAGAATCTCGAGCGCCGTCGTGCGCCGGTGAACGTCGGGGTTCGCCGGGTTCTCGAACTGCTGCGGGATGAAGTACTCGGGATGCTCGCGGAGGAGCTCCTGCGCCGCGTGAACCGCGCCGGTCATGCCTTCGATGGCGGGCGTCAGGTACAGCTCGGCGCCGAAGCGCGCGAGCAGGCGCTGTCGCTCGACGCTCATGTCGTCCGGCATGGTCAGGATCAGCCGGTAGCCCTTCACGGCAGCCGCCATGGCGAGACCGATGCCCGTGTTGCCGCTCGTCGGCTCCACGATGGTCGCGCCCGGCCGGAGCACGCCCCGGCGCTCGGCGTCCTCGATCATCGCGAGCGCGATCCGGTCCTTCACGCTCCCGCCCGGATTGAGCGATTCGACCTTCGCGAGGATCTCCGCGCTGCCGGGCTTCGGCAGCCGGTTCAGGCGGACGAGCGGCGTGTGGCCGATGAGCTCGAGGACGTTGGCCGCGACCTTCACGGGGGTGTCCTCATATGTGGTACATCATCCGGCCCGCGCCCACGCGCTCCGCCGCGCGGCTCGCGAGCTCGCCGAACGTCAGCCGATCGACCACCGACGACACCGCCTCGGAGATCTCCGTCCAGAGCTCGGCGAGATCCTGACCGTTGCGGTTCGGCTTGCGCCCGCCCAGCGCCTCGAACGCGGACGCGCCCTCCACGGCCCGGAGCACGTCGCCGACGGTGATGTCCTCCGGCGGGCGCGTCAGGTGGTAGCCGCCCGCGGAGCCTCGCTTCGACCGCACGAGCCCTCCGCGCTTGAGCGCGATCAGCACCTGCTCGAGATAGCGCTGCGGGATCCCCTGGCGGGCCGCGATCTCCTGGATGGGCACGAGCCCGACCTCGGGGTGCATCGCGAGGTCGAGGACCGCCTTGATCGCGTACTCGCTCTTGGCCGAGATCCGCATGGCGCGCAGACGGGCTAGCGGAGCCCGCGGTCGCGCTCCAGCACGCGCGCCACGTCCTTCGCGAAGTAGGTGATCACGATGTCGGCGCCCGCGCGACGGATCGCGGTCAGCGCCTCCAGCATCGCGCGCTCCTCGTCGAGCCAGCCGAGCTTGCCGGCGGCCTTGATCATCGCGTACTCACCGGACACCGAGTACGCGGCGACGGGCAGCCCGAACTCGTTCTTCGCCCGCGAGATGATGTCGAGGTACGCCAGCGCGGGCTTCACCATCACGAGGTCCGCGCCCTCGTCGACGTCGAGCGCGATCTCGCGCATCGCCTCGAGCGCGTTCGCCGGGTCCATCTGGTACGACCGCCGGTCGCCGAACTGCGGCGACGAGTCCGCGGCTTCCCGGAACGGCCCGTAGAACGCGGACGCGTACTTCGCGGAGTACGCCATGATCGGCGTCTCCAGGTAGTTCGCGTCGTCGAGCGCCTCGCGGATCGCCGCCACGCGCCCGTCCATCATGTCGGACGGAGCCACCATGTCGGCGCCCGCCTCGGCGTGCGACACTGCCACGCGCGCGAGCAGGTCCAGCGTCGGGTCGTTCTTCACGCTGCCGTTCTCGACGACGCCGCAGTGGCCGTGGCTGGTGTACTGGCACAGGCACACGTCGGTGATGACGAGCAGGTCGGGCACGGTGTCCTTGACCGCCCGGACCGCCTGCTGCACGATCCCGTCGTCCGCGTACGCCTCGCTGCCCCGCGGGTCCTTCTCCTCCGGCAGCCCGAACAGGATGACCGCCGGGATGCCCATCCCGGCGACGTCCTTCACGTCCTTCACGAGCTCGTCGACGGTCAGCCGATACTGCCCGGGCATCGAGCCGATGGGCTCCCGGACGCCGCGCCCGTGGATCGCGAACATCGGATAGACGAGGTCCTGCAGGTCGAGGCGGGTCTCGCGGACCATCGTCCTGAGCAGCGCCTTCTCGCGCAGTCGTCGGGGGCGGAACACCGGATGTGCCATCTCAGCCACTCCTTTGCTCGAAATGAGCCTCGATCGCCCGGACGAGCGCCGGGATCGTGTACTCGACCGGCATCACGTGACTCGTCAGACCGTACTCCGCGGCGGTCGCGGCCGTGATCGGCCCGATCGCGGCGATCGTCACGCCGGCGAGCCACGCACGCCGCTCGTCCTCCGTGAAGAGCTCGGCGAAGTGCCGCGCCGTGGACGAGCTCGTGAGCGTCACGACGTCGACCCGCCGCGCCGCCACGGCCTCGCGCACCCGCGCCGCGGCGTCCTCCACCCGGCGCGTGACGTACGCGGCCACTTCGCGGACGACGGCGCCCAGGGCCTCCAGCTGGCGCACGAGGACGTCGCGCGTGCGCGCCGCCCGCGGCAGCAGCACATGATCGCCGGGCGCGAGCTCGGCGCGCAGGCCGTCGGCGAGCGACTCGGCGCGGTACTCCTCGGGCACGAGGGCCACGGGCACGTCGTGCTCGCGCAGCGCCCCGGCCGTCGCCGGGCCGATGGCGGCGACGCGTCGCGCGGCGATCGCGCTCCACGGGATGCCGAGCGCCTCGAGGCGCCGGCCGACCATCGCGACGCCGTTGACGCTCGTGAACACGACCCACCGGAAGCGCTCGATCTCGCCGAGCGCGGCATCGAGCGGCTCCCAGGATGGCGGCGGCTCGATCGCGATGGTCGGCGCCTCCAGCACGTCCGCACCGGCGGCCTCGAGCAGCGACCGGAGCGACGCAGCCTGGCTCGCCGCGCGCGTGATCGCGACGGTGCGCCCGGCGAGGGGTCCGCTCCGCGTGGTCGCGGCGCTCATCGTCCTGCCTCGGGCCTGAGCGCGACGACCGAGGCCGCGCCGCGTTCCAGCAGCGTGTCGGCGAGCGTGCGGCCCAGCTCGGTCGCCCGCGCGGGATCCCCGCTCGTGCTCGCGCGCAGCACCTGCCGGCCGTCCTCGCTCGCCACGACACCGGTGACGTGGAGCGTGCCGCGGTCGAGGCGCGCGTACGCGCCCATCGGCGTCACGCACGAGGCGCCGAGGCGCGCGAGATACGCGCGCTCCGCGGACGCGCAGCTGCGGCTCGTCGGATCGTCCAGCCGTCCCAGCCACCCGAGCGTCTCCGCGTCGTCGTCGCGTGCCTCGATCCCGATGATCCCCTGGCCGACGGCGGGCACGAAGACCTCGGGATCGAGCGGCTCGGCGTGCTCGAGCGCGAGCCCGAGCCGGCGGATCCCGGCGGCCGCCAGCACGATCGCGTCCCAGCCCTCGGAATCGAGCTTCCTGAGCCGCGTGTCGACGTTGCCCCGCACCGGCTCGATGCGGAGATCCGGGCGCACCGCCAGCAGCATCGCGCGGCGGCGAGGGCTCGAGGTCCCGACGACCGCACCCTGTCCGAGCGCCGCGACACCGCCCCCCTGCCGGGTGACGAGCACGTCGCGGGGATCCTCGCGCTCGGGATACGCCGCCATCGTGAGGCCTGCCGGCACCTCCGCCGGCAAGTCCTTGAGGCTGTGCACCGCGATGTCGATCTCCTTGCGGAGGAGCGCCTGCTCGATGTCGCGCACGAAGAGCCCCTTGCCGCCGATGTCGGCCAGCCGCTTCTCCACGAGGCGATCGCCCTCCGTCCGCATCGGCACGAGCTCCACCGTCGCGCCGAGGTCGCGCAGCCGTGTCGCCATCGCGTTCGCCTGCGCGAGCGCCAGCGGGCTCGAGCGCGTCCCGAGACGGATCACGGCTTCCGTCCCAGCCCGAAGAGCTCGTGCACGAGCTCGGTCCACGAACGGCCGGCGCCCGCGCGCGACGACTCGCGCAGCTTCGTGATCGGCGCGTGCAGGATCTTGTTCACGATGGCCGCCGACAGGGCCTCGATCGCCTCCCGGGTCTCCGGGGAGCTGTCGCCGAGCCGCCCGAGCGTCTTCTCGACCTCACTCCTGCGGATGGCCTCGAGCCGCTCGCGGAGCGACACGATCGTCGGCACGACCTCCGCATCGCGCAGGCGCGCCGAGAACTTCGCGACCTCGCGGTCGACGAGGCTCTCCGCGCGCTGCGCCTCGCGCAGGCGCTCGCGCAGGTTGGCGTCGACCACCTGGCGCAGGTCGTCGATGTCGTAGCAGTACACGTCGTCGAGCCGGTTCACGTCCGCCTCGACGTCCCGCGGCACCGCGATGTCGATGAAGAACAGGGGCCGGCCGCGCCGGTCGCGCATCACGCGCTGGACCATGTCGACGCGGACGAGCGGCTCGCGCGCGCCGGTTGACGTGATCACGATGTCCACCGAGCCCATCGCCGCCTCCAGCTCGTCGAACGAGACGGCGGTCCCGCTCAGCGCGCGCGCCATGTCCTGGGCGCGCGCCCACGTCCGGTTGACGACGTAGATCGGGAACGCGCCCTGCTCGACGAGGTGGCGCGCGGCCAGTGTCCCCATCTTGCCGGCGCCGACGAGCAGCACCGACTTGCCCTGGAGCCCCTCGAAGATCTTCTTGGCCAGCTCGACGGCGGCGAACGAGATCGACACCGCGTGGCGCGCGATCTCGGTCTCGGTCCGTACCTTCTTCGCGACGGCGAAGGCCTGCGTGAAGAGCCGGTGGAGCATCGGGCCGACCGCGGCGGACGCCTGCGCCAGCGCGAAGGCGTCCTTCACCTGTCCGCCGATCTGCGGCTCGCCCACGACCATCGAGTCGAGGCTCGACGCCACGCGGAACGCGTGCCGGACCGCGCTGTCCTCCTCGTAGGTGTAGAGGTAGGGCTCGATCTTCGCCGGCTCGAGCCCGCGATACCGGCAGAGCTGCCGGAACGCCAGCGTCCGCGCCTCCGCGATGACGTCCCCCACGCCGTAGACCTCGACGCGGTTGCACGTCGACAGGATCACGACCTCCTCGAGCGGCCCGGCCGTCTGGAGATCGCTCAGGACTTCCCGGAGCTTGTCTTCCTCGACCGCGAGCTGCTCCCGGACGTCGACGGGCGCCGTCTTGTGCGAGAGCCCCGACACGAACAGGGTCACGCGCACACCCGGCGACCGGGCGCAATCACGACGCGTCCGCCGTCCCCGCCGGGTCGAGTGTCGAGCGATCCGACTTCATGGGGGGCCTCGAAGGGCCCCCCAAACCCCCCGAACGCTCGCACACGCCCCGGCGGGTGCGCGGACGCACCCGCGGAACCCGGGGCGCGGCTCGACCATCGGATTCGTTCACGGGCTCCGTGAGCGACGTGGCGCGACGTCGATCGGCCCGGCGCGGTCACGAGCCGCCGACTGTTCCCGCCGGGTCGAGTGTCGAGCGATCCGAGGCCCGAGGGAGGCGCCGACCGGAGCGTACTTCGAGTACGTGAGGATCGGCGACGACCGAGAACGAAGGAGCGCGAAGGCAATCGGCCCGGCGCCGTCACGAGCCGTGCTTTCCGGGGAGGAAGAGCCCTGCGCCGAGGGTGATCGCGAGCGCGACGAACCCGACGATCGAGAAGTACGCCGCCCGCCGGCCGTGCCATCCGGCCGCGGCACGACCCGCGAGCGTCCCCGCGTAGATCAGCCACACGATCATCGAGAGCGCCGCCAGCGGGTCGAAGGTGAACACGCTGCCCCACGAGGCCGGCGCGGACACCATGCCGAGGATCAGGCCCGTCGTGAGGAACGGAAACCCGAGCGCGAGGGTCTGGTACGTCAGGCGGTCGAGCGTCTGGAGCGACGGCAGCCGGTAGTAGAAGGCTCCCTGCCGCTTCACCTTGATCTGCCGTTCCTGCAGCACGTACATGAGCGCGCCGGCGAAGTTCAGGACGAACGCCGCGATACCGATGAGTGCCAGGCCGATGTGCACCCAGACCCACGCGCTCACGAGCGCCGTGCCCAGGGCGGGCGGCCGCGCGGCCGACGCCTTGACCATCAGCACGACGACGACGGGGAACACGAACGCGCCGAGCACGCGCATGCCGTACTGGCGCTCCACCCACATCTCCAGCAGCACGACCACCCACACGGCGACGGACAGCGCCTCGGACAGCGTGCCGAGCGGCGGGCGTCCGATCTGGTGACCGCGGGCGACCAGCGCGATCGTGTGGAGCACCCACCCCGCGATGGTGGCGAGGCCCGCGACCCGGTGCACCAACTCGGAGCGATGAATGAGGTAGGCGAGGGCAAGCCCTGCCGCACAAATGTAGGCAACGATTGAGATATTGAAGGCTGCGACGTGCATCCTCTCGCGTCCCGGGCGAGTGTACCACATTCCCGCATAATCCCGCCGACTTGGTGGGTTAGGATACCGACCGGCCGATGAGCGAGCTTCATCTGATCAGGGATGCGCGAGAGGTCCTGCGAAGGCGTACGCTCCTGCCACCGGGGACGTTCGTGGAAGTGTGGCCGGATCTCGAGCTCGAGGACCACGTCTGGGTCGGACAGGACGCCAAGACCCTCCTCGACGGCGCCGGGCCGGTGCTCGCCCCGGTCCTCTCCGTCGACGGCAATCAGGTAGCGATCTACTACGGGCCGTGGCTGACCGACACCGAGGGACTTCCGACCGAGCAGTCGCTGCGCACGCGGATCGTCTCCGCTCACGGCATCGCCGCAGCCTGGGTCACGCGGGATCGGTTCGGCCAGCGCACCGAGGTCCGGCCCACCTCGCCGCTCGATGCGACGTTCGCGCTCAGGCGGCCGCGCACCGGCGTGGCGCATCTGTGGCGACTGTTCAGGACGGACGACGAGGCCCGCGCGTACCTGCGCGAGTTCTACGGCGACGATCCGGAGGCGCTGGCGTGGGCCGATCGCATCGCCGTCCGGAGCTACGCCGAGCTGCTCGAGCGCCACGCGCGCGGCGGCGAGCCCGGCGCGCGCTGACCGCGGCGGTGGGCACGCTCGATGGCCCTCCCGTACGCCGAGTCAAGACGAGGGGCGGCCCGGGTTTCCCGGGCCGCTTCCGAGCCGCCATGGGGGGCTTGGGGGGCTTCGATAGTCCCCCCAATCAGTCAGTCCGCGCGGTGACGACGAGCGGGACGAGCGGCCGCGCGTAGCCCTCCCGGAGCGCGACGACGTCGAAATGCGGCGAGCCCCAGTCCTCCACGAGCGCAGGGCCGGCGTTCCAGCGCTCGCGCCGATCGACCGACTTGAGATACGCGCGGCACCTGGTGCACGTCGCCAGCGCGTAGCCTCCCTCCGGCCCCTCCGCCGTCATGCGCCGGAGCTCCTTCGCGTCGTCCGTCCCGCAGAACGGGCAGCGGAGCCGCGAGAACGCCCACGCGCCGCCACAGAGGTGACACGCGAGCTCGAGTCGTCCGTCCTCGCCGATGTCGCCCCATGCCGGTGGCGCGCCGCAGAAGGGGCACACGCCGAGCGACCAGTCGCCGTGGACAAGGTGCTCGTGGCACGGGGCGAACACCTGTTCGAGCAGCGGCCGGAGGCTGCCGATCGCGAGGAACCCGACGAGGTCCGGAGCGAGCCCGGTCGTGACCGGCACACCGAAGCCGCCGCGGGACGGCAGCAGGGAGGCCGGCCGGACGTCGCCGCGCTCCCAGGCCGCGGCGAACGCCTCCACGGCGGGCGCGGCGTCCGGCCGCACCGTCGCCACGACGCCGAGGAGCGGCCCGAGCAGCGCCTCGACCGGCTCCGTCCGGAGATCGGGGCGGACCTCCGCGATGAGCGGGACACCGCGGCTCCATCGCTCGCGGCACGCGTCCGCGTCCACGTCGAGCGGCGCGGCAAGCGCGGAGACCTCGGCCCAGAGGTCGAACACCGCCCCGTACGCCGAGAGCGCAGCCGACAGCGCGGCCCGGCGCCGGAGGACGTCCGCCCACGCCTCGCGGAGGTCGAGAGCCACGCAGGCGGTCACGTCTGGATCGACATCACCACGACGTAGCGGAGCACGAATCCGCCGACGAGCACGAGCACGGCCGAGACGGCCCCGAGCGCCGCGGTGCGGTGGGCCACGAGCTCGAGCGCCAGAGGCACCGCCAGGCCGACGACGACCAGCCCGCCCCAGAAGAGCACGGCGAGGCGGCCACCGAGCAGGGGCGCGGCGGCGGAGCCCAGCAGCACGAGGAAGAGCGCGAGGACGCAGAGCTCGAAGCCGATGGCATAGCGGTCCGCCTGCTTGACCTTCCTCCACCCCTCGCCGCCCGCGCCCCCGGTCAGGAACAGGATGAGCGCGATCGTAGCCATCCCCGTCGACGCGCCGGACGCGAGGAACAGCGCGCCCATCAGGCGGCCCTCGCTCCAGAACGGCAGCGCCGTGTTGCTGATGAGCACGCCCGTGTAGCTGGCGAGGAAGAACCCGAAGAAGATCCCGACGAGGCCGATCTTCCGGCGCCAGGCGACCGCCGGCGGCGACGGCGAGAAGCTCAGCAGCGCCGACGCGAACGTGAAGAGGCCGAAGACGCCGAGCGCCCAGGCGCCGATCGACATCGGGTCCCAGAACTTGAAGGTGCCGAGCATGTTGAGGAACCGCATCGGCACCCCGAGGTCGGCGATGAGCAGCGCCCCGCAGATCACGACAAGCGGCAGCGCGACGAGATACCCGATGCGCGCCACCGCGCGGTCCCGGGCGGTGCCGAAGGCGTCGGCGACGGCGGCGGTGAAGTAGGCGCCGCCCGCGATGCCGCCCAGGAAGAAGTACCAGACGATCATCATCTCCCAGTGCGGCGTCTTAAGCATCGCCGTCCCCTTTCCCGCGGCTCCGGAACGACACGATGGCGCCCAGGCCCACGACGAGCGCCGACCCGATCGACAGCAGCGAGTCGACGACCACGTTCCGCTGCGGCAGCCGCGGGTGCTCCGGCAGGTTGTACGTCGAAGGCTTCGACAACAGCAGGAAGAACGCGTTCAGGCCGCCGAGGAAGCCCCCGGTGTCCGCGCCGTAGAGCTGCGCCTCCTTGAAGCCCATGCCCTTGAGCGTCTCGACGCGCTTGCCCGCCTTCGCGACGAGCTCGTCGCGGAAGCCGAACTGGATCGAATCGGTCGGGCAGGCCTTGGCGCAGGCGGGCCCGAGCCCGTTGTGGATGCGGTCGTTGCAGAAGGTGCACTTCCTCGCGGTGCCGCTGCCGTCGTCGAAGTGCACGACGCCGAACGGGCACGACGCCACGCAGTACCGGCACCCGTTGCAGACGTCCTGGTTGATGTCGACCGTGCCGAACTCGGTGCGGTAGATCGCGCCGGTCGGGCACGCCTCGAGACAGCCCGCCTGCGCGCAGTGCTTGCAGACGTCGGACATCAGGAGCCAGGCGAGGTCGCCGCTCGGCTTCGGCTCCTCGACGAACCGGACGAGGCGGAACGTCTGGTCGGTGAAGTGCGCGTGGTTCTGGTACGTGCCGGTCCACTCGGGCGCCTCGGCGCCGAGCTCGTTCCACTGCTTGCACGCGACCTGGCACGCGCGGCAGCCGATGCAGAGGGAAGTGTCGGTGAACATCGCGAGCGTGCGCGCCATGGCTACACCACTCCCTTCTTCACGCTGCACACGAACGCCTTCGTCTCCTGGATGAAGACGGTCGGGTCGCCGACGGTCGCGGAGAGATCGTTCGTGATGTCGCCCTTCGAGCCGGGCAGCGCGTCGATGCCCTTGTAGCCCCAGTGCCACGGCACGCCGATCTGGTGGACCTTCTTGCCGTCGACGACGAACGGCTTGAGGCGGCTCGTCACCATGGCGCGCACGTGGATCTTCCCGCGCGGGCTCGCCACGGTGACCATCTCGCCGTTCGCGATGCCGAGCTCGCCGGCGAGCTCGTGGCTGATCTCGGCGAAGTGCGAGTGGTGCAGCTCCGCGAGGAACGGCAGCTGCCGCGACATGACGCCCGACAGGTGATGCTCCGTCAGGCGGTAGGTCGTGATGACGTACGGGAACTCCTTGGAGCCGACCGGGGCGAGGACGTTCTTCTCGTCCGGCACTTCCCAGATCTTCGCGACCGGATTCCGCTGCTGCTTGGACAGCAGGTTGACCACGGGCGACTCGACCGGCTCGTAGTGCTCCGGGAACGGCCCGTCGACCAGCGGTCCGAACAGCGCCCCGACGAGGTCCGCGCGCATGATGAACGGCTTGTCGCCGTTCTTCCCGTCGGGAGCGAGCAGCGCATTGAAGTCCGGCACGTCGAGCCCCACCCACTTGCCGGGCTTGTCGGGCGCGCCCGGCGCTTGCGGGTCCCACCAGATCAGCTTCTTCTTCTCGCTCCACGGCTTGCCGGTGAGGTCGGCCGAGGCGCGGTTGTAGAGGAGCCGGCGGTTCGCGGGCCACGCGAAGCCCCACCCGTGGCCGAGGTAGTCCTTGGCGTCGGCCGGCTTGCGCGACGCCGCGCGGTTGACGAGCTTGCCGTCCGGCGTCTCGTTGATCACGCCGCCATAGATCCAGCAGCCGCCGGCGGTCGCGCCGTCGTCCGTGAGGTGAGCGAAGGTGCTGAGCGCCTGCCCCTTCTTGTAGAGGGGCTTGCCGTCCTTGTCGGCGATGTCCCGCGCCGCGTAGCCGCTGATCTCCTTGAGCACGAGCTCCATGTTCGGCTCGTCGGGATGCTCGCCGTACGTGAAGTTCGCCGCGCGGAAGCCCTGGTCGCGGTCCTTCTTCGAGCCTGCGTAGAGCTTCTGCAGGCGATGCGCGAGGCGCACGATGAACGCCGCGTCCGACGTGCAGTCGCCGGGCGGCTTGACCGCCGCTTCGTGCCACTGGATGAGCCGCATCGTGTTCGTGAGCGACCCGTCCTTCTCGGCCGCCGGCGCCATCGGGAAGAAGAAGACCTCCGTCTTGACGTCCTTCGGGTTCGTCCCGGGCGCCTTCCAGACCTCGGCGGTTTCCGTGATGAAGATGTCGTTGACGACGAGCCAGTCGAGCTTCTGCATCGCCGCGCGCGCGAGCTTGGCGTTCGGGCCGCCGACCGCCGGGTTCTGGCCCATCGCGAGGAAGCCCCTGATCTTGCCCGCGTACATGTCGACGAAGATGTGCTGGTGGCTGTACGCGTCGGCCGAGGCCCGCTTCGGCAGCCACTGGTAGCCGTACTCGTTCTTCTCGGTCGCCGCGTCGCCGTAGAACGCCTTCAGCAGGCTGATGAAGAACTTCGGCTTGTTGATCCAGTAGCCGCCCTTCGGCGTCTCCTTGTCGAGGTAGGTCGCGAGGTCCGGGTGCACGTCGCGGAGCGGCTGCGCCATGTACCCCGGCAGCTCGTGGAACAGTAGCTCGAGGTCGGTCGCGCCTTGCACGTTGGCGTGGCCGCGCAGGGCGACGACGCCGCCGCCCGGCCGTCCGACGTTCCCCAGCAACAGCTGCAGCATGCAGAGGGCGCGGATGTTCTCGACGCCGGTCGTGTGCTGCGTGAGGTTGAGCGCGTACGTGATCGCCCCGGTCTTCTCCGGGCCGCTGTGCTCACAGTAGAGCTTCGCCACTGCGAGGAACTTGGCCTTCGGGATGCCGCACACGCGCTCGACCATGTCCGGGGTGTAGCGGCTGTAGTGGCGGCGCAGGAGCTGGAAGACCGAGTGCGGGTCCTTCAGCGTCAGGTCCCGTTTGGGGTTGCCGTCGGCATCGAGCTGGTACTTCCACGTCGACCGGTCGTACGTCTTCTTGCTCGTGTCGAAGCCGCTGAACAGGCCGTCGCCGTCCGTCGCCGTCTTGAACGCGGGGTCGATGAGGAACGACGCGTTCGTGTAGTGGACGACGTAGTCCTTGAAATAGAGGTTGTTCTCGATCGCGTGGTGGATCAGACCGCCGAAGAACGCGATGTTCGTGCCCGAGCGGATGGGCACATGCAGGTCGGCCGCCGCGCTCGTGCGCGTGTAGCGCGGATCGACGTGGATGAGCTTCGCGCCGCGCTCCTTGGCCTTCATCACCCACTGGAAGCCGACCGGGTGGTTCTCGGCCATGTTGGACGTCGCCATGATGACGTCCGCATGCTGGATGTCGATCAGGTTGGTGGTCATCGCGCCCCGCCCAAACGTGGTCCCCAAAGCTGGGACCGTGGCGGAGTGTCAGACCCTGGCCTGATGCTCGTGGTAGACGATGCCGTACGTGCGGTTGAACTTCGACAGGAGGTACGCCTCCTCGTTGTCGATGCAGGCCGACCCGAGCGAGGCGATCGCCTCCAGCCGGTTCACCGTCACGTCCCGGCCGTCCTTGCCCTTCTCCTTCTCGATGAAGTGCTTCTCGCGCGTGTCGTAGTAGCGCTTCACCAGCTCGGTGTACATCCAGTCGAGCGGCTTCTCCTCCCACCGGTCGGAGCCCGGCGCGCGGTAGAGCGCCTTCGTCGGCCTCAGCGGGTTGTTGGAGAGCTGGATCGTCGCGGCGCCCTTCGGGCAGAGCCGCCCGAGCGTGTGCGGCGTGTCCGGGTCGCCCTCGATGTCGATGATCTTCCCGTCCTTCGCGTAGACGAGTTGTCCGCAGCCGACGGCGCAGTACGGGCAGACGCTGTGGGCGACCTTCGCCTCCTTGATCTTGAGCGAGGTCGCCGCGGCTTCGACGGGGGCGACATCGATGCCGCGCGCGCCGATCGCGACGCCGGCCGCGGTGGTGCCGCCGAATTTCAGGAACTCACGCCGGTTGAGACTCATGAGCCACCTCCTGCCGGGCAGGCGCGCCCGGAACGTGTCGCCAGGACATGGACCTTGCGGTGACGCCGACCGCGGTCGTCCACGTTAGAACTCGGGGCTGCTGAACTCGTCCCAGACGCGCCGGACCACGCGGATCCGCTCCGCGGCGCCGGGGTTCGATTCGATGCGCACGATGTCGCCGGCGCAGAGCGCGTCCAGACCTCCCTGGACGTCGTCCGCAACGACCTCGGCCTCGCCGCTGCAGGTGACGTCCGTGCACACGCCGGCGGTCCCCTTGAGGCGGATCCGCCGCGCGGCGGTGTCGACAGCCACGACGGTGAGCCGGCTCTCGTGCAACCAGTCGGTGACGCTCTGAGCCATCGCGCACCTCCGTTTGTAGAATGGTGAAGTGCCGCGAAGGCTAAAGCACATGCCCTAGGCTGTCAAGCGGACGCACCTGTAACAGTGGATATCGGCCAAACTTATCGGACCGTTACAAAAAGGACAGATGGTCCGACCAATATCATGGGGGGACTATCGAAGCCCCCCAAGCCCCCCGCGCTCGGAGCGCCCCGCGGGGGTGCGCGGCCGCACCCGTGGTGCGCGGACGCACCCGCCAAAGCCGTGGCACTCCTCGATCACCCGATTCGCCCACGGGCTCATAGCGCGCGCCAGCTCGGCGAACTGGACTCGATGCCGGCTTCCCTCGATCACCCGACTCGTTCACGGGCTCTCAGCGCGCCGGCTGTGAATCGCGGCCGGTCTACCGGCCGTCGGATGGACGCGTGTACGAGGCCAGTCGCTGCTCGAGCATCGTGCGAGCCGTCTCGACGTCGCCGCGTTCGAGCGCTTCGAGGACGGCGCGCCGTGACGCAACATCGACGATCGGCGCGTCCAGGTACGGGTTGTAGAAGCGGCCGAGCTCGAGCAGGATCCGGCCGACGCGCTCGACGTCACCGAGCTTCGCGAGCGCCTCGTGGAAGAGCTCGACCGCGTAGTCGTCACGCCGACGGAACGTGTCACGCAGGTTCCTCCAGCTGGATCAGCGTCGGGATAGCCCGCCAGTATCCGGCCCGGTGCGCGATGAGGTCCAGGTGCGGGGATCCCCAGTCCTCCACCAATGCCGAGCCCGCATTCCAACGTAGCCTTCGATCGACCTCCTTCACGTACCCGTTACACGCCTTGCAGGTGCTGATCGAGTAGCCTTCCTCCTGCTCCTCAGCTCGCAGCACGGCGAGATCCTTCGCGTTCCGGCCCCCACAGTAGGCGCACTCGAGACGTGGGAAGGTCCACCCCGCCCCGCAGAGATGGCAGGCCAGGCGACGTTGACCACCTTCGAGGAGGTCAGCGAAACCCGGCGGACCGCCGCAAAAAGGACAGACGCCGAGATTCCATGGGCTATCGGTCAGGTGCGGACGGCAGTCGGCGAAATACGACTCGAGGATCGGGCGCAGGCTCGCGTGGGCCAGGAACGCCACGAACTCCTGAGAGAGCCCGGATCGCTCTTGAACTGCGGCCGAACCGATTCTCCCCTTTTCGGGGAATAACGCCGCAGGGCTCACGTCGCCCCGGTCCCAGGCTTCGGCGAAGCGCGCGAGCGCCGTCTCCTCCCTGCCGATCGTCACGAGAAACTCGATCGCGGGAGCGAGAAGGTCTTCCATCTCCTCGGGGCGGATCGACGGGACCGCCGCCGCAAGCAGAGGATCTCCCCGTCGCCAACGCTCGCGACAGTCCTCGGCGCTCCACCGGAGCGGGGCCACACGGTCCCCGCACCACTGAGCCCACGCGTCGAGAATCTTCCCGTAGGGGGCGAGAGGCTCGCGAAAGGTGGGGCGGCGCTCCAAGAGGTCATTCCACTCGTCCCGCAGCCTGGCGTAACTCATTTCCTTGTCACCAGCCGGGGAGGCTTCTTCGATTCAAACGACGAGGGGCCCCGCACTACGGGGCCCCTGATGGGGTGCGGAACGGTTGTCCAATTACGACGCTACCACCTGGCCCGCCGCGACAATGACGTACTTGACGACGAACCCGCCGACCAGCACGAGCACCGAAACGAGCGCGACCATGCCTGCCTCGGCCTTTTTGATCACCCCCCCGAACTGAAGGGCTAGTGGTGCGGCGAGCCCGACCGAAACGAGCGCGACCATGCCTGCCTCGGCCTTTTTGATCACCCCCCCGAACTGAAGGGCTAGTGGTGCGGCGAGCCCGATGATCACCGCGCCGAGCCAGAAGACGATGCCGTGAGGCCCGGACAGAAGCGCCGCAAGGGCCTGACCGATCCCGACCGAGCCCGCGCTGCCGACCGAGACGAGGAAGAGCAGCAGGGCCGCCGCCTGGATGATCAAGGCAAAGGCCGTGAGCCGCATGAGCGGCGAGAGCGACTCGCGGCCCCGGCCTCCCGGGAGGCTCAGGACCAGGGCGATCGCGGCGCCACCGGTGGAGGCGCTCACAGCGAGGAAGAGGGCGCCCAGCCAGTGGCCGCTGATGAACAGCGGCCGGGCCGTGGCCCCGAGCAGGACCCCGGGGTAGGCGGCGATGAAGAACCCGAAGAACCCACCGATCACGCCGGCGGCCACCCGGAGGTTGGGGATACTCCGACCACCGCGATCCTCGAGGAAGACGTCGAGGGCGGCGAGGAAGGCCAGGACGCCGAAGCCCAGGAGCGCCCAGGCTCCGGCACTCATCGGTGAAAACGGCTTGAGGTGAAACGGCCCGATGGTGATGGCGCTCATGCCGATGTCCACGCTCGGCTTCGAAACCATCAGCATGTGGAGAAAGCGGGTCGGCAACCCCAGGTCGACACTCAGGAGGATCGGGCCCGGGACGACCGTGAGGAAGGCGAGGTAATAGCCCACCCGGACGACGTCGCGGTACCGTCGTCCGTCGAGCAGGTAGGCGATGGTGGCGATCACGAACGCCCCGCCCGCCAGACCCGCCAGGAAGAAGTACAGGTCGATCAGGAACGGCCACTCGGCGCTCTTGAGAAGACCGGGTTCCATCAGGCGTCTCCCTTCCCGCCACGGCCTCTGAACGCGGCAAGGGCCCCCAGCCCGACCGCGAGGGCCGAGCCGATCGACAGCAGCGAATCCACGATCACGTTCCGCTGGGGAAGTTTGGGCCCGCTTCTGGGCTTTGGTCGCCAGCTCGTCACGGAAGCCGAACGCGATGGACTCGGTCGGGCAGGCCTTGGCGCAGGCCGGCCCCAGGCCGTTGTGGATCCGGTCGTTGCAGAAGGTGCACTTCGTGGCCGTCCCGGTGTCGTGGTTGAAGGCCACGACGCCGAACGGGCAGGCCGAGACGCAATAGCGGCACCCGTTGCAGATGTCCTGGTTGATGTTGACGGTGCCGTATTCGGTCCGGTAGATCGCGCCGGTCGGGCAGGCTTCGAGACACCCGGCCTGAGCGCAGTGCTTGCACACGTCCGACATCATGTGCCAGGTGAGGCTCCCCTTGTCATTGGGCTCCTCGAAGAACCGCACGAGGCGGTAACTCTTGTCCGTGAAGTGGGAGTGGTTCTGGTAGCTCCCCGTCCACTCCGGCTCCTCCGGCGCGAGCTGGTTCCACTGCTTGCAGGCGACCTGACAGGCGCGGCAGCCGATGCACAGCGAGACGTCCGTGAACATCGCGAGCGTGCGTGCCATGGCTACGCCACCCCCTTCCTGACGTTGCAGAGGAGCGCCTTGGACTCCTGGATGTACGTCGTCGGGTCGCCGAGGCTCGCCACGAGGTCGTTGGTGATGTCGCCCCTCGAAGACTTCATCACTCCCTGATAGCCCCAGTGCCATGGGATCCCGACCTGGTAGACCTTCTTGCCGTCGATGACGAACGGCTTGATCCGCTCGGTGACCATCGCCCTGACCTTGATCTTGCCGCGCGGCGTCTCCACGGTGATCATGTCGCCGTTGTTGATCCCGAGGCTCTTCGCCATCTCCGGGCCGATCTCGGCGAAGTGGCCGAAGAACAGCTCCGAGAGCCATGGCACGTGTCGCGACATGCCGGCCGCATGGTGCTCGGTCAGCCGATAGGTGGTCAGGATGTACGGGTACTGGTCGGGGGTGCCCAGCTTGTTCAGGTCCCCGAGGTCCCAGTACTTCGCCACCGGGTTGTTGTCGACCTTGGAGAGCAGGTTCTTCGTCGGCGACTCGAACGGCTCGTAGTGCTCGGGAAACGCGCCGTCGAGGACCGAGGCCATGAGGCCGCCTTTGCCGTCGGCCCGCATGATGAACGCGTCGGTCCCGCCGACGCCTTTCAGCAAGCCGTCCTTGGCCTTGGCGGCATCGGGCGCCATGAACGCCCCGAAGTCCGGCACGTCGAGCCCGACCCACTTGCCCTTCTTGTCCGGGGTCGCCCCCGGGGCCGCCGGGTCCCACCAGATGAGCTTCTTCTTCTCGCTCCACGGCTTGCCCGAGGGGTCCGCCGAGGCGCGGTTGTACAGGATCCGGCGGTTCGCCGGCCAGGCGAAGCCCCAGTTGTGGTTCATGTAGTCGCCGGGGGCCGTCGCCTTCTCCCGCCGGAGCGCGAGATTCTTCCCTTCTTCGGGGTAGACCCCGGTGTAGATCCAGTTTCCGCACGCGGTCGAGCCGTCGTCCATGAGCGCGACGAACGCCTTCATGGGCTGGCCCTGCTTGGAGACGACTTTGCCGTCCTTGTCCGTGATGTCCTTGGTGGCGAAGCCGTTGATCTCCTTCAGCACGAGCTCCATCGTGGGCTCCTGCTTCGGGCCCTCCGGCTTGTAGTCCCAGACCAGGTCGAGGACCGGACGATCCTTCTTCGCCTTCGAGTCGGCATAGAGCTTCTTCAGCCGATTGCCCAGATCGACGATGAACGCGGCGTCGGATCTGGCGGCGCCGGGCGGCTCCACCGCCCTGACGTGCCACTGGACGAGGCGCATGGTGTTGGTGAGCGAGCCGTCTTTCTCCGCCGCAGGGGCTGCGGGGATGAAGAACACCTCCACCTGCGAGGACTTCGGATCGAGCCCCGGTTCCTTCCACACCGCCGCGGTGTCCGTCTCGAAGAGATCCACCACCACCAGCCAGTCGAGGTTGCGGAGAGCCTGCCGCGACATCTTCGCGTTCGGGCTGTCCACGGCGGGGTTCTGCCCCATCACGATGAAGCCCTTCACCTTCTTCTTGAGCATCTCCGTGTGGAAGTGCTGGTGCGAGTAGGCGTCCGCCTTCTCACGCTTGGGGAGGTAGTCGTAGGCGAAGTCGTTGTCCTTGGTGGCCGCATCGCCCCACCAGGCCTTGAGCTGGCTGATCACGAACTTGGGGTTGTTGACCCAGAAGCCACTCTTGGGAGTCGTCTTCTCCAGGTAGGCGGTGAGGGTGGGATGTGGACCCTGAAGGGGCATGGGCGGGTAACCCGGGAGCATGTGGTAGAGCGTCCCCATGTCGGTCGCGCCCTGGACGTTCGAGTGACCGCGCAAGGCCACGACCCCGCCGCCCGGGCGCCCGACGTTCCCCAACACCAGCTGGAGGATGCAGAGGGCGCGGATCTGCTGCACGCCGTTGGTCGACTGGTTGAGCTGCAGCGCGTACGAGGCGGTGGCCGTCTTGTCGGGTCCCGACGCGGAGCAGTAGACGTCCGCGACCTCGAGGAACTTCTCCTTCGGGATCCCGCAGACCTTCTCGACCATCTCCGGGGTGTACCGGCTGTAGTGACG
>JACPDG010000095.1 GCA_016184125.1 Candidatus Rokuibacteriota bacterium
GAGGTCGCGTACTTCGAGTGCATGCACGAGATGAAGCTGATCGTCGACCTCTTCTACCAGGGCGGTCTCGCGTACATGCGCTACTCCGTCTCCGACACCGCGGAGTACGGCGACTACTCGCGGGGCCCGCGCGTCGTCTCCGAGCAGACGAAGGCCGAGATGAAGAAGATCCTCGGCGAGATCCAGTCCGGCCAGTTCGCGCGCGAGTGGATCCTCGAGAACCAGGCGAACCGCGCCTCGTTCCTCGCGATGCGCCAGCGCGACGCCGATCACCCGATCGAGGAGGTCGGGGCGCGCCTCAGGAAGATGATGGCCTGGATCAAGCCGCCGCGGATGTGAAGGGAGCGGGCGGCATGACGCGCGAGGGATCCCGCACGCGCGGCCGGCGCGTGCCCGTCGCCCCCGAGGGCTGGCCGTTCATCCTGGTCCCGGCCGCGATCGCGGCCGGTCTCGCGGTGACGGGCCGCAAGACGCTCGCGTTGCCGTTCGCCGCCGCCTCGGTGGCCGCGCTCGGCTTCTTCCGGGATCCCGAGCGCGAAATCCCGGCGCTCCAGCACGCCGTGCTGTCGCCCGCCGACGGGCGGGTGACGGAGGTCGGTGACGCGGTCGATCCGTTCGTGGGGCCGGCCGTGAGGGTCGCGATCTTTCTCTCGCCGCTCGACGTGCACGTGAACCGTGCGCCGATCTCCGGGCTCGTCGTCAGCGCCGGCTACACGCCGGGACGGTTCGTGGCGGCGTTCCGGCCGGGCGCGGACGAGGTCAACGAGCGCTGTGCGATCTCGCTGCAAGGCGAGAACGCCCGGGTCACGGTCGTGCAGATCGCCGGGATCGCCGCGCGGCGCATCGTGTGCCGCGTGGGCCCGGGCGACAAGCTCGCGGCGGGCGAGCGCTTCGGGATGATCCGGTTCGGCTCACGCACCGACTGCTACATGCCGAAGGGCACCGAGGTGCGGGTGAAGCCGGGGGACCGGGTGATCGGCGGGGTGACGGTGCTCGGGGTCCTGCCGTGATCCGACGGCATCCGAAGGGATCGCGCCGGCGGCGCTGGCACGAGCTGCGCGAGCGGCGAAGCCAGGGCATCTTCCTGCTCCCGAGCCTGCTCACCACCGGCAACCTCTTCTGCGGGTTCTTCGCGCTGCTCCTCGCGATGCACGGCCGGTACACCGAGGCCGGGCTCGCGATCTACGTCGCGATGATCATGGACCTGCTCGACGGGCGGGTGGCCCGGCTGATGAAGGCCCAGAGCCAGTTCGGCGTGGAGTTCGACTCGCTGGCCGACGTGGTCAGCTTCTGCGTGGCGCCGGCGTTCCTCGTGTACGCGTTCGCGCTGAGCCAGCTCGGCCGCCCCGCCTGGTTCGGCGCGTTCCTGTTCGTCATCTGTGGCGCGCTGAGGCTCGCCCGGTTCAACGTCCAGACCGGCACGACGGACAAGCGGTTCTTCGTGGGCCTGTCGACGCCGGCCGCCGCGGGCGTCGTGACCTCCACGGTCGTGCTGCTCGCGCGCGTGGAGCTCGAGCGGTGGCTTCTCGTCACGATCGCGGTCGGCACCTACATCGTCGCGCTGCTGATGGTGTCGACGTTCCGGTACTGGAGCTTCAAGGAGGTCGACTTCGCACGGCGGCACCCGGCGCAGACCCTGCTGATCGTGGTGCTGGGCGTGATGATCATCGCGACGAATTACGAGTGGTTCACGTTCCTGATCTTCGCCGGCTACGCGATCCACGGTCCGGTGCGACGCCTCATCGTCGGCCGGACGCCGCAGCCGGCCCCCGAGCTTGCCGCGAAGGAACCGTAGAGGAGGTCGCCATGGATCGAGTCATCATCTTCGACACGACGTTGCGCGACGGCGAGCAGTCGCCGGGTTTCTCGATGAACACCATGGAGAAGCTGGAGATGGCGCGGCAGCTCGCCCGGCTCAACGTCGACGCCATCGAGGCCGGCTTCCCGATCTCCTCGGACGAGGACTTCGAGGCCACGCGCGAGGTCGCGCGGCAGGTCGGCACGCTGGACGGCGCGCCGATCATCTGCGGGCTCAGCCGCGTCGGGCTCGGAGACATCGACCGGTGCTGGGAAGCGGTGAAGTACGCGAAGCGGCCCCGCATCCACACCTTCGTCGCGACGTCGGACATCCATCTGAAGTACAAGCTCCGGAAGTCGCGCGCGGAGGTGCTGAAGGCGTCCGTCGAGGCGGTCCGGCACGCGCGCGGCTACTGCGAGGACGTGGAGTTCTCGCCGGAAGACGCCTCGCGCTCGGACTTCGACTACATGTGCGACGTGCTCTCCGCCGTCATCGACGCCGGCGCCGGCACGATCAACATCCCGGACACGGTGGGCTACGCGATCCCGCAGGAGTGGGCCGAGCGGATCGCGCGCATCCGGGAGCGCGTCCACGGGAGTGACCGGGCCGTGCTGTCCGTGCACTGCCACAACGATCTCGGGCTCGCCGTGTCGAACTCGCTGACGGCCATCCTGAGCGGCGCGCGGCAGGTGGAGTGCACCATCAACGGCATCGGCGAGCGCGCGGGCAACGCGTCGCTCGAGGAGCTCGTGATGGCGCTCCGCACCCGGAAGGACTTCTTCGCCGTCGAGACGCAGGTGAAGTCGCAGGAGCTGTTCCGGGCGTCGCGCCTGCTCTCGCACATCACCGGCGTGCACGTGCAGCCGAACAAGGCGATCGTCGGCGAGAACGCGTTCGCGCACGAGGCCGGCATCCACCAGGACGGCGTGCTGAAGGAGAAGCTCACCTACGAGATCATGAAGCCCGAGGACATCGGCCGCGCGTCCAACAAGCTCGTGCTCGGCAAGCACTCCGGCCGCCACGCGCTCGCGGCGCGGCTCAAGGACCTCGGCTTCGACCTCGCGGGCGGCGACCTCGACCGCGCGTTCCGGAAGTTCAAGGACCTCGCGGACCGCAAGAAGGAGGTCTACGACGAGGACCTCATCGCGATCGTGACCGACGAGGCGACGCAGGTGCCGGAGACGTACGAGCTCGACTACCTGCACGTGCTCTCCGGCACCGGCATCGTGCCGTCCGCCACGGTCCGGCTCCGCAAGGAGGGCCAGACCTACCAGGAGTCGTCCGTCGGCGATGGACCGGTCGATGCGGCGCTCAATGCCATCGACGCGATCGCCGGCCTCAAGGGCCGGCTCCAGGACTACGCGATCCGCGCGGCGACGTCCGGCAAGGACGCGATCGGCGAGGTGAGCGTGAAGGTCGACTTCGACGGCACGGTGGTGTCGGGCAAGGGCGCGTCGACCGACGTGATCGAGGCGAGCGCCCGGGCGTACCTGAGCGCGGTGAACCGTCTGGTGCAGAGGGCCGGAAGCGAGCGCGTGAAGGAGGTCGGGCCGTAATGGCCGGCTGGAAGATCGCGGTGCTGCCCGGCGACGGCGTCGGGCAGGAGGTGACGCCGGAGGCCGTCCGCGTGCTGACCACGGTCGGCAAGGCGACCGGTGTCGGCTTCGAGTTCGAGCAGGGCATCGTCGGCGGCGCGGCGATCGATGCGCACGGCACGCCGCTGCCACCCGCGACATTCGACCTCTGCCGGAAGGCGAACGCGATCCTCTTCGGCGCCGTCGGCGGCCCGAAGTGGGACCACCTGATACCGGACCAGCGGCCCGAGCGCGGCCTCCTGATCCTCAGGAAGGAGCTCGACCTCTTCGCGAACCTGAGGCCGGCGACGTGCTTCCCGATGCTGGTCGACGCCTCGCCGCTCAAGCGCTCGGTGGTCGAGGGCACGGATCTCATGGTGGTCCGCGAGCTCACCGGCGGGCTCTACTTCGGGGAGCCGCGCGGCGTGGAGGAGGATGCTGACGGCCACCGGCGGGCGATCAACACGATGGCGTACACCGAGCGCGAGATCGAGCGGGTCGCGCGCGTCGGGTTCGACGTGGCGCGCAAGCGGAAGAAGCGCCTGACGTCCGTCGACAAGGCGAACGTGCTCGTCGTGTCGCAGCTCTGGCGCGAGGTGCTCGTGCGGGTGTCGAAGGAGTTCCCGGACGTCACCCTCGACCACGTCCTGGTCGACAACTGCGCCATGGCGCTCGTCGGGCGGCCCACGCAGTTCGACACGATCGTCACCGAGAACATGTTCGGCGACATCCTGTCCGACGAGGCCGCAATCCTGGCCGGGTCCATGGGGATGCTGCCGTCCGCGTCGCTCGGCGGCGCGGTGGGCCTGTACGAGCCGGTGCACGGATCGGCGCCCGACATCGCGGGCCAGGGGATCGCGAACCCCATCGCCGCGATCTTCTCGGCCGCCATGCTGCTGCGGTACTCTTTGAACATGGTGCAGGACGCGGATCGCGTCGACGCGGCCGTGCTCCGCGTGCTCGAGCAGGGCTACCGCACCGGGGACATCGCTTCCCCGGGGACGAAGCGGGCCGGCACGAAGGAGATGGGCGATCTCATCGTGCGGGCGGTGGAGGAGCAGTACTGATGCCGGCAGCGCGGGAGGCTCCATGAGCCTGCTGCGTCGCTACTATCACCACCACGTCCGGCACCACCAGCGCTTCCACATCGCCGTGGTGCTCACCATCGTCGCCGTGTCGTACGTCCTCGTGCCCGCCGTGCTTCGCTTGATCGATGCCGCCGGCGAGTACGACCCCGCGGTCTACGAGCCGAAGGACGCGGATCGCGCGGCCTGGCTCGCGCGCCATCGTGGGCTCGGCGTGTCGTCGCTCGCGTGGGACGACCTCGTGAAGATCGCGCTGCTCATCCTGGCCGGCGTCGCCTGGCTCGCCGCCGCCCCGCCGGGCGGGCCGCGCCGCCCTCCCCGCCGATAGCGCCGTCAGAGCCCGCGCGCGGGGAGCTTGGCTGCTTCGATAGTCCCCCCATGAGATGGGAGCCTGGGAAGGAATCGAGTGTCGAGCCGCGCCCCGGGTTTCCCGGGGCGCGTGCGAGCGCGGGGGGTTTGGGGGGCTTCGATAGTCCCCCCATGAGATGGACCTGGCGGCTCACGGTGTCGTACGACGGCACCGCGTACGCCGGCTGGCAGGTCCAGCGAGGGGGCCCGCCGACGGTGCAGGGGCTGCTCGCCGAGGCGGCGCGACGGCTGTGCGGCCCGACGGCGCGGGTGACCGGGGCCTCACGCACCGACGCGGGCGTGCACGCGCTCGGGCAGGTCGTCTCCCTCGTCACCGACACGGTGCACGGCGCCGAAGCCGTGCGCGGCGCGCTGAACGCCGCGCTGCCGCCCGACGTGCGGGTGATGCGCGTCGAGCCGGCGCCCCCCGGCTTCGACGCCCGGCGCGCGGCGGTCGCGAAGCGCTACCTGTACCTGATCGACAACGCGCGCGTCGCCTCGCCGCTCCTGCACCGCTTCGCCTGGCACGTGCCGGCGCCGCTCGACGTGGCCGCGATGCGCGCGGCGCTGGCGAGCCTGCGCGGCCGCCACGACTTCAGCGCGTTCCGCGCGTCGGCGGGACGCGACAAGGCTCCGGTGTGCGAGGTTCGCGCGGCGCACGTCGTCCGGCGGCGAGACCGGGTCGCGCTCCTCGTGTCCGCCGACCGCTTCCTCCACCACATGGTGCGCGTGATCGTGGGCAGCGCCGTGGAGGTCGGCCGCGGCGCCCGTGAGCCGGCCTGGGTCGGGCAGGTCCTCGCGTCGCGCGACCGTCGCATCGCCGGACCCACCGCCCCGGCGCACGGCCTGGTGCTCCTGTGTGTCGTGTACGGGTGAACGAATCGGGTGGTCGAGCCGCGCCCCGGGTCCACGGGTGCGTCCGCGCACTCCCCCGGGGCGCGTGCGAGCGCGGGGGCTTGGGGGGCCTCGATAGTCCCCCCATCAGGTCGGACTGATACAATCCGCGCAGACTGCCATGCGGAGCTACCTGCGCGTGCGCGGCGGCGAGGTCGAGGAAGTCCACGGCGAGGTCGTGCGCGAACAGCCGCTCACGATCTCCGTCAACGGCGAGCGCTTCCTGACGCTCCTGTGCTCGCCGATGAAGCTCGATGCGCTCGTGCTCGGCTACCTCTGGATGGAGAAGGTCATCGCGAGCCTCGACGACGTCGCGCGGCTCGACGTGTCGGTCGTGGATGGCCGTGCGGACGTCACGCTGCGGGCGCCGGTCACGTTGCCGACCGAGCGCATCCTGACGTCCGGCTGCGGCGGTGGCATCACGTTCCGCATCGATCACCGGCTCTTCCCGCGCCTGTCGTCGCCGCTCCGGGTCCGGCCCGATGCGCTCTCCGCCCGCATGAAGGACCTGTTCGCGGCGGCGGTGCACTACCGCACGTCGCGCGGCATCCACGGCGCCGCGCTCACCGACGGCGAGCGGCTGCTCGTCGTCGCCGAGGACGTGGGGCGACACAACGCGGTCGACAAGGTGAAGGGCGAGGCGCTCCTCGCCGGCATCGCGACCGAGCACCGCATCCTGCTCTCCACCGGTCGCATCTCGTCGGAGATGCTGCTCAAGGCGGTGCGCATGGGCGTCCCGGTCGTCGCGTCCCGGACGTCGCCGACGGAGATGGCGATCGCGCTCGCCGAGCAGCTCGGGATCACGGTGTGCGGCTACGTCCGTCCGGAGAGTGTGAACGTGTATGCCGGCGACGCGGTCGCCGTCGGCAGCGGGGTGGTCGCGGGATGACGAGCGACGAGCGTCAGGCGCCCGACGACGACGTCCGGCATCGCCGGGGCCTCACGTTCCGCCGGCGTGACGACTACGCGGTCGAGCTCTTCCACGAGGCGCTCGCGAAGCTCGGCGACGCCGAGCGCGTCGGCCGGATCCTGCTCGAGCTCGGCCGCTTCTACAACCCGTACCTGGACGCGCCGATCGTCGATGTCGCATCGCGGCGCGCCGTCCTCGAGGCGCTCGAACGCGGCGACGTCGAGACGGCTCGCACGATGCTCGAGCAGCGGCTTGCCTCGTACACGCGTCCATCCGACGGCCGGTAGACCGGCCGCGATCCGCCAGCCGGCCCGGCTATGTCCGCCCCGACCGCTTGCACCTCTACGCGAGGAACGCTCATCGAGGCGAGGATCCTCGGCATGGCCTCGCTGCTGGACACCTTCGCGCGCGCCGGAACCTCCTGCGCATGTGCCCGAACTGCCGCTCGGCAGCCGCCGTGCTCGAGATGCAGCAGCGGGGAGCCGTGAGCGCGATGCCGGCCGAGCGCGGCGATCGCTCGCATCGGTCGGTTGGAAGGAGGCCGTCTCATGAGCGACGAGAATTCCGTCGACTCGGGCAAGTACCAGGCCCTTCGGCGTGGCCTCAGATCTCGGCGGCGAGACGATCACGGGCTCGATCTCTTCCGCCAAGCTGAGGCCAACCTCTCCGACGTCCGGCAGGTCGACCGCATCCTGCTCGAGCTCGGACGCTGCTACAACCCCCTGACGAATGGGCCGATCGTAAGTCTGGCAACCCGCCGGCAAATTGTCGAGCTTCTGGAGGGCGGGAAAACAGCGGAGGCGCGCCGTCTCCTCAATGAGCAGCTCCTGCTCTATGCCGAAATCGGCGACCGGGAGCCGGGTCCCCGTGTTTGACGCACTGCGGCTTGACGACCTGGTCAGACCGCCCTACAAACTAGCTAAATAGCACTAACTCGCGACGCCAAGCCCCCGAAATTCGAGGAGGTGTCGGCGATGACGCAGAGTGTCACCGAATGGCTTCAGCGGAGCCGCCTCATGGTCGTCGCGGTCGACAAGGACGAGGGCCGAGTGCTCGTCAAAGACCATGCCGATGCGTGCACGGAGTTGTCCTGCCACGAACGGACGATCGTGGTCAGCGACGAGGAGATGGGCGGCAATCTCGAAGCCTTGAACCCAGGCGACATCATCAAGGTGGAATCCGCGGCTGGGCGCGCCGAGAAGATCGTCGTGCTTCGCCGTGTGTGGGAAGAGCTGGCTAGCCCCGAGCTCTGACCTCGAGCCGATGTCGGAAACGTTCTCGCGCGGGCGACGGGGACAAGGCTGTACACGCTTGGACCGCCCCGTGCGCGCCCCCGTCAGGCACGTCAACCCAGTCACCGAAGAGGAGTGTCGCTGATGAGTCTGTCACGACGCGACTTCCTGAGGTACTCGGGCGCCACCGCTGCCGGCGTGGCGGTCGGAGCCAGGGGGATCGACCTGGCTCCGGTCGAGGCCGCCGCCGGTTCCATCAGGATCAAAGAAGCAAAGGTCTTTCCGGGGGTCTGTCCGTATTGCGCGGTCGGATGCGCTCAGCTCATTTACGTCAAGGACAACAAGATCATCGACATCGAGGGCGATCCAGACACGCCCCATACGGAGGGGGCCCTGTGCCCGAAGGGCTCGTCCACCTACCAGGTGTCGGTCAATGAGCGGCGGATCACGAAGGCCATGTACCGCGCTCCGGGAAGCGACAAGTGGGAGGAGAAGCCGCTCGACTGGATGATGGCCGAGATCGCCCAGCGGGTGAAGAAGACCCGCGACGAAACGTTTGTCGAGAAGGCGAAGGTCGGCGACAAGGAGGTGACCGTCAACCGGTGCGAAGGGATCGCATGGCTCGGCTCCTCGGTGCTGGACAACGAGGAGAACTACCTGATCGCCAAGCTCTCGCGCGGCATGGGGCTCGTGAACCTCGAGAACTCGGCCCGCCTCTGCCACTCGGCCACCGTCCCGGCCCTGGGGGCCACGTTTGGCCGGGGCGCGATGACGACCAACCTGATCGACGTCGTCAACGCCGACGTCATCATGCCGACGTCCAACTGGGCCGAGTGCCATCCGGTGAGCTACAAGTGGGTGATGAAGGCCAAGGAGCGCGGCGCCAAGATCATCCACGTGGACCCCAGGTTCACCCGGACCTCGGCCACGGCAGACTACTGGGTGCCGATCCGCTCGGGCACCAACATCGTCTTCTTCGGCGGTATGATCCGCTACGCGATCGAGGAGAAGAAGTACTTCCACGACTACGTCGCGCACTACACGAACGCGGCGTTCCTGATGGACCCCGGCTTCAAGACGCCGACGGACCTGGACGGTCTCTTCACGGGCTACGACGCGACGAAGCGGAGCTACGACCAGTCCACCTGGAAGTACCAGCTCGACGCCGAGGGCAATCCGAAGAAGGACGTGACGCTCAAAGACCCGGCCTCGGTCTTCCAGCATCTCCGACGTCACTACAGCCGGTACACCCCGGAGATGGTCGAGAAGGTCTGCGGGATCCCGAAGGAGAAGTTCCTCGAGGTCGCGGACGTCTACTGCTCCGCGTCG
>JACPDG010000042.1 GCA_016184125.1 Candidatus Rokuibacteriota bacterium
CAGAGCCCGTGAACGAATCGGGTTCCCGAGCCGCGCCCCGGGTCCCCCGGGGCGCGTGCGAGCGCGGGGGGCTTGGGGGGCCTCGGTAGTCCCCCCATCACCATGGTCGCCACGGTCCGCGACATGTCGAAGACGTTCGACAACGGCGTCCCGACGCCCGTGCTGTTCGACGTCGATCTCTCGGTCGCGCCCGGCGAGCTCCTGGCGATCGCCGGCCCGTCCGGCTCGGGAAAGACCACGCTGCTCAACATCGTCGGGCTCCTCGACACGCCGACGAAGGGAGAGGTCTGGATCGCCGGCCGTGACGCGTCCCGGCTCGGCGAGGACGAGCGCGCCGTGCTCCGGCGCGACTACCTCGGGTTCGTCTTCCAGTTCCACTACCTCCTGCCCGAGTTCACCGCGCTCGAGAATGCGTTGCTGCCCTGTCGCATGCGCGGCGCCGCCGCGGAAGCGGAGGCGAAGGAGCGCGTCGCGGCCCTCCTCGCCGGCGTCGGGCTCGCCGACCGCCTGCACTATCGCCCGGGGCAGCTGTCCGGCGGGCAGCAGCAGCGCGTGGCGCTCGTGCGCGCGCTCGCGAACGACCCGGCCCTCGTGCTCGCGGACGAGCCAACCGGGAACCTCGACAGCAAGAGCGGCCACGCGGTCTGGGATCTCATGCGTGCGCTGAACCGGGCGACCGGCAAAGCGTTCGTCATCGTGACGCATGACGCCGACTTCGCGAGGCGCGCGGACCGCGTCGTGCACCTGGTCGACGGCCGCGTGGTGGACCGTTGACATGGGGGGGTCCGGGGCGCTCCTCGAACACCGGGTCACTTCCTCCCGCGACTCACCACCTCCTCCAGCCGCCGCCGGAGATCCCGCTCGACGTTCAGCTCGTCCCGCAACCCCTTCAGCTCGGACTCCGCGCGCGTGAGTTTCACCGTGAGCTCCTCGATCTGCCCGGCCTGGTCGGCCGCGCGCGCCTCGCTCTCGGCCAGGCGCTGCTCGACGTCACCGCCCTGCCAGCGCCATAGCGCGTCCGTCGCCAGACCGCCGACCGCAAGCCCCATCACGCCCCACGCCACACCTCGCGACACGAGGAACCGTCTGATGTCCATGCCTCTCACCTCGGGCCGATCAGCTCGCCGATCGCCCTATCGCGCGCCGCTCCGCTGAGCCTCGACGTTCACCACTTCTGGTCTCCCACGGGCCCGATTCATGAGCCGTTGCCAGCGACCCGGCGCGCCAGATCCTCGACCAGGCGCTCGAGACGATCGAGCCGCACCTCCCACCGCTCCGACGACTCGCGAAGCCGCGCGTGACTCGGCTCGGGCGCACGGGTCGGCTCCCAGCCCTCGTCGCGGATCACGAGCTGCAGCAAGTCCCAGCGCGAGTAGTGGCCGACCGAGTCGAAGTACGCCTTCGCGAGCCGCCGCTCGGTCTGGTCGACCTCGGCCCAGACGATCGTCTCTTCCCCGAAGACCGGCTCGCGCGTGAAGAGGCCGGACGGGTTCACGATGCACGAGCCGCCGGTGGCGAGGTTGTACGTCATCACGTCCGCGACCTCCGCCGGGATCTCCGCCGCCGGCAGGTACCACGACGAGGACACCACGAAGACCGAGTTCTCGATGGCGTGCGCGCGCACGGCGGGCTCGATGTCGCACGCATGCGAGCCCGCCTCGGGCCGCTTCGCGCCGAGGTGGCCGTCCATCGTCCACCAGCCGGGCCACACGGCGATGTGCAGCTCCTCGCCCTTGAGCGCCATCGCCGCCCGCAGCAACGTCACGTGGTGCTCGTAGCAGATGAGCCCGCCGAGTCGGCCGATGTCCAGGTCGAACGTCCGGATGTCGCGCCCGTCACCCGCGCCCCAGTAGACGCGCTCCGAGTGCGTCGGGATGAGCTTGCGATGACGGCCGAGGATCCGGCCGTCGCGCGCGATGACGAGCAGCGTGTTGTACATCGTCAGGCTGCCCGGCCGGTCGTCGAGCTCGTTGAGGCCGATGACGCAGTTCACGTTCGCCCGGCGCGCGTGCTCCGCGAGCGCCTCGGTGTCGTCCGACGGGATGCGGACGGCCTCGCGCTGCATCGCGACGATGAGCTCCGTCTCCCGGCGCACGGAGACCGCACCGCGCCAGAACGGATAGGCGGCGAGGAACGTCTCGGGGAACACGACGAGGTCGAGGCCGAGCCGGCCCGCCTCGTCCAGCGTGTGGGCGATCTTCTTCAGGGTTCCACGCTTGTCCAGGAACGCGGGCGCGATCTGCGCCGCGCCGACCTTGATCCGCTCTCGCATGGCAGGTGTCCTTTCGACCACGATCGTCGCTTCCAGGCGGTCCACGGGCTCGAGCACGGCGGCTATCTTAGCGCCGCTTCTGACGCAGATCATAGGGGCACGGCTCGGGGCACGGCATCATCGACCCAAGCTGATTCGACCTGGAGGACCCCACCGATGACAACGCCGACCGAGACCCTCCGTCACGAGCACGTGCTGATTCTTCGCGCCCTGGACGTTGCCGAGGCCGCTGCCGCCACCCTCGAACGTGGCGACGACCCCGGCGATGCGTTCTGGACCGGGCTGGTCGGCTGGCTGCGCGGTTTCGCCGACCGCAATCACCATGGGAAGGAAGAGCAGGCGCTGTTCCCGGCGATGCAGAAGGCCGGCGTGCCGTCGGAAGGCGGACCGATCGGGGTGATGCTCGCCGAGCACGTCGACGGCCGGGCCTTCATCCGCGCGATGGAGCTCGGTGGCCGGCAGCGCGCCGGCGCGGCCCGGGGCTACGTCCGCCTGCTCCGCGCGCACATCGAGAAGGAGAACGAGGTCCTGTTCAGGATCGCCGAGGCCGTCCTCGACGATCGGACGCAGACGCAGCTCGCCGGCCGGTTCGAGGCGCTCGCTGCGGAGCTCGGTGCCGAGGCGTCGTACGGCCATGCGGAGACGGCGCTGGACAAGCTCGCGGCTCAGCTCACGACCACCGCACGCTGAAGATCGAACACCGGTGATCCATGCCCCCTCCTTGAAGGTCGCACGCGAGACCGGCGCAAGTCGGGGGCCCGACGGGCATGTCGGGACGTAGCGCAGGTTGTCTGGCAGTTAGTCCCGTCGCGTCAGGTACGGCCGAGGCATGGCGTCACGGGCGGCGCCAAGACCCCAGACCGGCTGACCCACTCGTCAGGTCCAGAGCGACGGTACGAACGCGCAGCCCGGGTCTTCCGCGAAGGGGTCCCCCGTCGTCGCGTACGCACGCGCGCGACTGCCGCCGCACGTGGTGCGATACGGACAGACGCCGCAGCGCCCGCCGAGACGATCGGGGTCGCGCAGTGCCTTGAAGAGCGGTGACTCGCGGTAGAGGCCGACCAGGTCGTCCCTTCGGACGTTGCCGACGGGCATCGGGAGGAAGCCGCTCGGGCAGACGTTGCCGACGTGGTCGATGAACACGAACCCGTTGCCGTCGGTGACGGCGCGCCCCGCGCGTCCGATGAGATCGGGGCGCGCGGGTCCGACGCGGGCCGCGCCGTTGGACGACGCGCTGGCGAGTGCCGCCGCGCGCGCCCCGCTGCGCCCGGCGAGCACCCGATGGTAGTGCGGCGCCTCGGTCGTCTTCACGCCGAACGGGGCGCGCGGGGCGAGATCGGCCGCCCAGCAGAGCGCGTCCTCGATCTCGTGAGCGGACAGAGCCTGGTCTGCCTGCGCGCGCCCGACGGGGATGAGGAAGAAGAGCGCCCACAGGACGACACCGCAGCCCTCCATCTGCCGGGCGAGCGCCGGCAGATCGGCCACGGTCAGGCGCGACACCGTCGTGTTGATCTGCATCGGCAGGCCGAGGGCGCGCGCCCGCTCGATGATGCGCATCGTGTGGCGACGCGAGCCACGCACCCGCCGGAATGCGTCGTGCACGTCCTCGGTGGCGCCATCGAGGCTCACCGCGAGTCGTGCGAGGCCGGCGTCCCGCAGTGCCGCGAGCCGCGCCTCGGTGGCCGCGCCGGTCCCGCTCGGCGTCATCGACACCGTCAGGCCGAGCGACGTCCCGTACGCGACGAGCTCGGCGATGTCCGGCCGACGGAGCGGGTCGCCTCCCGTGAACACGAGAATCGGCGGCGGATCGCCGAACGCGCGCACGCGATCGATGAGGCGCGTGCCTTCCTCGGTCGTCAGCTCGCGGGGATCGCGGCGTGGAATCGCCGCTGCGCGGCAGTGCACGCGGGCGAGCGCGCACGCGCGCGTCGTTTCCCAGATCGCGATGAAGGGCGTGCGATCGAAGGCGCTCATCATACGCCGGGTGTCTGCAACGATGGTGCCGCGGCCGGGGTGACGGTGCGCCGTGCGGTGACGTGGCGCAGCATCCGGAGCAGCGCCACCGCGAAGCCGAGCGTGCCCGCGAGCACGACGAGACCCGCGAGCCGGATCAGGACGGGACTGCCGACGCCGACGGCGAACGCGAGGCCTGCCATCCCCGGGACCAGCAGGGCGTACGCGATCCGCTCCGCGGCGGGCACCGAGACGTCGCCGAGCTTCGGGACGCTCGCCCGGCCCACGAAGGGCCCGTAGGCCAGGTACCAGACGAGGAAGGGGACGATCTTGAGAATCATGCCGACGATCGTGAGCGACGCCCACCCGCCGAGAACGAGCACCGCGTAGACGAGCGCGAACCGCGGGCCGGAGACGACGTCGAGCGCGAGCGCGAGCCCGACGGCGGTCGCGGGAACGACGAACAGCGTCCCGGTGAGCGCGAACGACAGCGCCCAGTCGATGGCCGGGCGCCGGCCCGTCCGGACGATCGTCCCGATCCAGACGAGATGTCCGACGACGGCCGCAGCCACCGCCAGGGCACCGAGGACCACGAGCGGACGCAGGCCGGTGACCAGGCCGAGGACGACGGCCGGCACTCCGAGCGCGAGCCCGGCGAGCTGCACCGAGCCCGCGCGTCCCTCCGGCTCCCGGGCCTGCAAGAACATCGGGTACACCCGGGCGGACACACCGACCACCATCGGCAACACCCAGCCGAGGAGTGCGAGCTGCACGTGCGCGTGGAGCGTCGCGAACAGATCGCCGCCGAGCACGTGGAAGACCTTGTCGGCGCCGAGGACGAGCCCCAGGACGGCGGTCGCGGAGAGCCCGGCGAGCGCACCGGCCAGCAGCCGCGCGGTGAAGCTCCAGCGCCCGAGACCCCGCAGGGTGAGCCCCACGTTCACGACGTGCGCTGCGACCGCGACGAGGACCAGCGCCGCGGCCCAGGCGAGGCCCGACCAGTGCCCGAGCCAGAAGTGGCTCACCATCCCGACGAGGCCGGCCATGAGCGCCGCCAGCGTCCACCATGCCGTCCGCTCGCTCCAGAGCGTTCGCACGAGCACGAGCGGTACCAGCTGATAGCTGGCGCCGAGAATGGTCGTGGTGATCCAGCCGAGCGTCACCGTGTGCGTCAACGCGAGCACGCGCGGCTGGTAGTAATGGCCGGCGAGCGCCGGCGCGAGGACGACGACGCCGAGCGCGGCGAGCACGAGCGCGCTCGACGCCGTCACGAGGTACGCGAGCGGCAGGATCGGCGCGGGAGCGCGGCCGGCGCCGGGGCGCATCTCAGGCGGCCGGACGCCGGATCACGATGCGCACGACGCCCGGCCTCGGCTCGTGCGTCTCGTGGGAAAAGCCCCGCTCATCGAGCTGGGGGTAGAGGAACATCGGCCGCCGGTCATGGATGACGACGAGCGTCTGGCCGGGCGCGAGCGTCTCGAGCCGCTCGAGGACCGAGACCATCGGCAGCGGCGGCTCGAGCCCGCGCACGTCGATCGTGGCGAGGTCCGGAGCGGCCTCAGAACCCGTGAACGAATCGGATGGTCGAGGAGCGCCGCGGCTTTGGCGGGTGCGTCGGCGCGCGATCTCAGTCGGCGGCGCGGACGCCTCGCGCGCCGGCTCGCGATAGAACCAGACCGTGCAGTCCCCCGGTCCACCCGGCTCGGGGCCCGTGAACGAATCCGAATCCCGAGGGCCGTCCCGGGTTTCCCGGGTGCGTCCGCGCACCCCCCGGGACGGCTCCGAGCGTGGGGGGGCTTGGGGGGCCCTTCGAGGCCCCCCATGAACTCGGGGCCCGTGAACGAACCGGATTCTCGAGGGCCGTCCCGGGTTTCCCGGGACGGCTGCGAGCGCTGGGGGGATTGGGGGGCCATTTCGGGGCCCCCCATGATCTCGGTCCAGTGCTCGAACCCGCGGCTTCCGAGCACGCCGTAGAGAGGCACGGGCTCGAACGGCACCCGCAGCGCGAGCGCTTCTCCGTCAGCGAGCGCGCGCACCGCGCTCATGATCCGGGCGAACGGCTCCTCGCCGCGTGCGATGTCGTCGCGCACGTCGAGCTCGACCGGGCGCAGCCGGTCGAGCACGGCCGGCCGCGGCTCTGCTCGCTCCGGCGATCGATGGCCGTGGCGCTCGGCGATCCTGCGCGGATCGGGCGGCGTCATCGGGCGGGGACCGGCGAGGCGAGCGCGCGAGCGACCGCCGCGATCACGTCCTCGACGGGCACGCCGGCCGCGGCCGAGGCCTCCGTCAGCGAGAGATGTCCGCCGCAGCAGTGGTTGATGCCGAGCTCCTGCAGGGCAGCGAGTGCCTGCGGCGAGCGGCGTGCGACCTCGGCGACGGTCTCTCGCGGGTCGACGGCGGGCGTCGCGGGCGCACCGATGGTCAGCAGGTCGCGCGTCGTTCCGTGGTCGTGCTGGCAGCAGCTGCATCCGTGGCTCATTGCATCCTCCTTCACCGTGAGAGTACCGGCCGCTGCGACATGTGCCTATGACGAGAGTCATAGCGCGGTCCATGGCGCGCATGGCTCACTTCGATGGGACCGGTTCGCCACACGGGACGGGGCGCCGGCGCCCCAATCATCGGCTCGGGAACCCCGGGATGTCACACCAACTCTGCCCCGGCGCGCGGCAACCGAGAGATTTTTCAACGCTCCACCTGCGGCACTTCGCTTGCACCGCGCCCGGGGCACCTACCTGCAACGGGGGCCTTGGGGGGCCTGATTGGGGGGCCTGATTGGGGGGCCTGATGAGCTTCGAGCGCGACGCGGCGGACTGGCAGGACATGATCCATACACCCGAGCGCATCCTCGTCGCATCGGCGGTGAACGGCAACGGTCACGTCGTGACCGACGAGGACGAGCCGTCCAAGACCGACCGCACGCCGGCCGCCGACAGCGTGCGGATGTACCTGCGAGAGATCGGCAAGATCCGGCTGCTCAGCGCCGACGAGGAAGTCGCCATCGGCCGGCGCATGGAGTCGGGGCAGATCGCGATGCGCCGGACCCTGGCGGCGATCCCGATGGCGGTGACCGCGCTCTGCGAGCTCGGGCCGCGGATCCACCACGGCGAGCTCAGCGCCGACGATGTCATCGTCCTGCCGGACGGAAGCGAGGCGGACCCGAAGGAGACGATCACGCTCCTGGCCAGCCTCGACCGGCTCCGGAGACTCGCCGGCCGGCGGACCGTGCGAGCACGCCGCCGGCGCACCGGCGGCAAGAGCGCGACCGGCGCTCGTCGCGACCCGACACGGGCGATCCGCAACGCCATCGCACGCCTCGCCCTCAAGCCGTCGCTCGTGGAGGATCTCGTCCGGAAGATCGCCGCGCGCGCCCGGGAGATGGAGGCGCTCCGGGCGCGGGCCGGCGCCGGCGACGCCGATGCCCCGCGCGCGCGCCGGCAGCTCGAGCGCGCCACGGGCGTGACCCACGGCCAACTGCTCCCGCTCGTGCAGTCGCTCGAGGCCATCGACCGGACCGTCCGGCAGGCCAAGCGGGAGCTCGTGGAGGCGAACCTCCGGCTCGTCGTCTCCGTCGCCAAGCGGTACACGGGTGGCGACCTGCCGCTGCTCGACCTGATCCAGGAAGGCAACATGGGCCTCATGAAGGCCGTCGACCGGTTCCAGTACCGTCGCGGGTTCAAGTTCTCGACGTACGCGACGTGGTGGATCCGCCAGTCGATCACGCGCGGCATCGCCGATCACTCCCGCACGATCCGTCTGCCGGTCCACCAGACGGAGATGCTGAACCGCATCGGGCGACTCACCACGCAGCTCGCTGCCGAGCTCGGGCGCGAGCCCAGCGCCGAGGAGCTGGCCGACCGGGCCGGCGTGCGGGAAGAGCGGGTCCGGTTGCTGCTCGCCTCCTCGCGCAAGCCGGTCTCGCTCGACGCGCCGATCGGGGAGGATTCCGACATGTCGGACTTCCTCGAGGATGCCGCGCGCGAAGACCCGTCCAACGCGCTCGTGGAACGCTCGCTCATCGCCGAGGTCGAGCGCGTGCTCGACACGCTGTCGCCCAAGGAGCGCGAGATCCTCCGTCTTCGCTTCGGCCTCGGGAACACCACGGAGCACACGCTCGAGGCGATCGGCAAGCGGTTCGCGGTGACGCGCGAGCGCATCCGGCAGATCGAGGACAAGGCGATCCGCAAGCTGCGTCACCCGCGGCGCGCCGCGACGCTCCGCGTGTTCGTGGAAAGCTGAGAGGTCGAGCAACCATCGAGCGCCGGGGCGCTCGATGGTTGCTCGACCTGAGGCGCTCGGTCAGCGGGTTCGTCAGCGGGGCGGCGGTGCGACCTGCGGCATGCGCACCCTGAACCACATGTTCGCGACGAACAGGACCGCGCCCGCGAGCTGACCGAGGCCGCCGGCGGCGACGATCCAGCGAACCGCCGGGGCAGGCGTCGTGCCCGCGAGCAGCTCGGCAGCGGCGCGGAGCGCGGTCGCCACGGTCATCACCCAGTACACCGCCTCGGCGAGCTCCGGCCGGTAGCGCCTGTCGTCGCGCGCCGGACGCGGGAACATCCAGGTCGCCACGCCCATGACGATCATCAGCATGAAGCCGACCAGCAGCAGGTGCACGTGCGCCGTGATCCAGAGGCGCGGGGGGTAGGCGCCGAGCACGAACTGGGACACGGTGATCCAGCCGCCGAGGGCGAGCCCGATCAGCAGGAACGCGAAGCTCGTCTTGACGTACCGGCGGATGAGCGGCGGCACGAGGCTACCCGCGCAACGCGACGCCGAGCACCACGATCGCGAGCACGACCAGGACGTTCACGCGGGCGACCCACGACGCCCAGATACGCGCGCGCGGGTTTCCGCCGGGCGCGCCGGCGCGCGGCCCGAGGACGAAGTCGTGCACGAGCGCCAGCAGCAGCGCCACGACGACGAGACCGAGCTTCACCTGGAAGCGGGGCACGGTCAGCAGGTACGGGCGGAGCACGAGGTTGACGATGCCGGTGGCCACGAGCACCGCGAGCGCGACCCATCCGACGGTCCGGAACTGGAGCCCGGTCTCGTGGAACAGCCGCGCGCGGAGCGCCGGATCGTTGAGACGGCGCGCGACGGGCACCAGGACGAGCGCGACGAACAGCATCCCGCCGATCCACGTGATCGCCGCGATGACGTGGAGCGAGCGTGCCAGGACGGACACGCTCAGACGCCCTCGCCCTCGGACAGCGCGCGGAGCCCGTCGAGATCGCGCAGCACGAGCCGTCCCCGCTCGTCGCTCACCAGCTCGTCCTTGATCCAGCGGCTCACGACGCGGATCGCGGTCTCGACGGTCGTCCCCGTCATGTCGGCGAGGCTCTGGCGCGTCAGGTGGAACGGCAGCATGAGGCCCTCGCGCGTCCGGGTCCCCTCGCGCTCCGCGAGCCGGAGCAGCGTCGAGGCCAGGCGCGCCTCGACAGGATCCACCGCGAGCGACGTCACGGAATCGTGTGCCGCGCGCAGCCGGCGACCGATCATGAGCGCCATCTCCCGGATCATGGACGGGTAGCGATCGGAGAGCGCGATCACCGCGTCCGCCGGGAGCTTCATGATCACCGCGGTCTCCGTCGCCTGGGCCGCGGCGGGATACGGCCGCCGCTCGAACACGGCGACACCGCCGAAGACCTCGCCGGGCCCGAGCAGCTCCAGAACCACGTCCTTGCCCGTGCGCGAGTGCCGGACGATCTTCACGCGGCCGCTCGTGACGACGCAGAGCCACTGCGCCGGGTCGCCCTCCATGAAGACGTAGTCGCGCGGCCGGTAGCGCTCCTCACGAAGGACGCCGGCGAGCGCCTCGACCTCCTTGGCGGGGAGCGCGGAGAACACGGGACTGGTGCGGAGCAGCTTCAGCGCGTCCTGACTCGGCATCGCGCGCCGATGATAGCACCGGCGCCGGTCACCGCCGCCCGCGGGACGGCTCCAGCGTGGGGATCGTGCCCGGGACTCCCGGGCGTCCCGTGAAATCAGGGGGGCCCTTCGAGGCCCCCCTGTGACTCAAGCCGTCACTGCCAGCCGTAGCGCGCCATGGGCGCGCTGCTGTCCCTCGCGTAGTCCTGCGACGACCCGTCGTACATCCGCACGTTCTGGTAGCCGAGCACGCGCGTGAGCACCCACCACCAGCCCGTGGCGAGCCGGCCCGTGTCGCAGTACGTGATGATCTCTCGGCCCGGATCGTTCCCGACGACCGAGACGGCCATCGCCCGCAGGTCGTCCACACTCTTGAACCGGCCGTCCTTCTCGAAGATCCAGGGCGTCGGCAGGCTCACGGCGCCGGCGACGCGGCCGGCGCGGTCGACGAAGTCCAGCTTCGCCACGCCGAAGAAGAAGTCGGGCATCCGCGTGTCCACGACCAGCGCCTGCCCGCGCCGTGCGAGCACGTGCGCCTTGTCCGCGAAGATCTCCGTGCGCGGCTTCCAGGCCACCGTCGCGGGCGCCGGCCGGGGACGTTCGGTGGACACGGCTCGCTTCTCGGCCTGCCACTTCGCGTATCCGCCGTCGAGGATGCCGACGGCGCCGACGCCCGCGTACGCGAGCGTCCACGCGACCCGCGTGTTGTTCGCCCGGTCGGGGACCGTGTCGACCTTGCCCGCGACCACCACCCGCGACTCCGGCCGGATCCCGGCGGCATCGAGCACGTCCGCCAGGTCCTCGGCGGCGGGCAACTCGTTGTCGAGCCCGCCACGCTTCATGGCCCACGTGCCGTAGAACACGTTGATCGCCCCGGGGATGTGGCCCTCGCGGTACTCCTCGACCTTGCGGATGTCGACGATGGTCAGCCCGGTCTGCACGTTCTTCTCGAGCCACTCGGTCGTGACGATCGCCGGGAGGTCCGCGGCCGTGGAGGGCCCGGGAGCGATGGCGATGGCGATCAGCACGAACAGCGCGCGACACATGGTTCTCATTCGTCACTCCTTGATCTGGCGAGGCACGCGCACGAGCGCCTCGTTCGCCCTCGAGCCGTCCTGCGGCAGGGTCTCCCGAGTGAGGAAGCCCCGCCTCTCCACGTGGCACACATCGCAGGAACGGGTGCGGTCGGTGCGTTTGCGGATGTTGTGCGGCACGGTGTCCCAGTAGTTCGGTGCGGCGTCGAACGCGGCGAGGCCCAGGCCCGCCGGATCGAACGTGCCCTTCACCGTCGGAACGCGGCGAAGGGTGGTGACGCGGGTCGGGTCGCGCGGGCTGGCGCCGAGCACGAAATCCGGACGCGCGGTGGCCCCCCGGCCGAGGTGGCACTCGGAGCAGTTCCGATAGGGCGTCGCGGCGTGGCACGCCACGCAGCTCACCGTGCTGGCATGCCGCTGGTGGGCCGCGCTGGCCTTCGGGGTCTTCTCGCTCCCCGGAGGATGGCACTTCGCGCATGACGGACGGCTCTTCACCTCGCGGCGCGAGGTGTACGACGTGCCGTCGCCATGCATCTCGGCGGCCGAGTGGCAGTCGATGCACATCATGCCCTTCTCGTAGTGCACGTCGGGCATGCCGCCGTACTCGCCCGTGAACTCCGGATACACGCGGCCGCCGTGGCAAGCCGCGCAGGTGCGGCCCTCGTTGCGACGCACGAATCGATGACCGCTCACGAGCCCGGTGCCGACGCCCGCGACCGTCGGCGCCTTGACGTGGCACTCGCCGCACGAGGCGTGACAGCTCGCGCAGGACGCCGGGAACACGCGCTCGGCGAACTGCTTCGCCTCGGCAGGTCCGAAGCGCGGCAGCGCGCCGTGCTTGAGCCCCGCGGTCGTGTAGTGCAGCGACGTGCGATAGGTTCCCGCGATCGTGTCATGGCACTCGCCGCAGACGCGGACGTCGTCCGACGGCCGCTTGACCAGCCCGGCGTGCGCGGCCTGCTTGTCGCTCGCGCGCCCGTCGCCCTTGTGGCAGGCCGAGCAGCCTCGCGCCAGGTGAGGATCCCGTTCCACGACGGCGCGATCCACGAGCAGCCCCTTGTACAGCTCTTCCGCCTTGACCGGCGGAGGCGCGCCCGCTCAGCCTTCGCCCTCGCCTCCTCCGGTCTTCGGGGGCACGAAGAGCGACTTGAGACGGCTCTCGTCGGTGTGGCACGTCGTGCAGGTTTCGGGCTCGACCGCCATGCCGGGCGCCGCGAGGGCGGCGACCGCGAGACATGCGACCAGGAGTCGTCCGATCATCCACTACCTCCCATGCATCCAGCTAGCGCTCCGATGCCTCCCGCAGGGCGTCGGGCCCGTCGGGGGCGGGCTTGGCCGGGGCCAGCGCCGCGCGGTCTTCGCGCTCCATCGCGCGCGTGATCAGGCACAGCATGCTCAGCAACCATTCCTGGTCGAGATGCTCCGTGGGCAGGCCGACGCAGGCGCCAGCCTCCCAGAGGCACGTGCGGTACTGGCGCATGTGCGACGGCATCGCGATGATGGTGCGCAGTCGCCTGTCAGCCGCAAGCAGCCCGCGCACGTAGTCGACCGTGTCGGCGTTGGCCACCGACCAGTCGAGCAGCAGCACGTCGGTCTCCCCCGCGGTGACCCGCTCCGTGATCTCCTGCCGGCCCCTCACGTAGCGCGCGACGACGTCGAGCGGCAGCAGCCGCAGGGCGCTGTCCAGCAGTATCGCGTAGAGCTCGAGCGAGTCCTGATCAGCGGCGCCGATGAGCAGCCGGATCGCCATGACCTCATCTCAGCAGACGGCGGCCGGGGCGACTATCAGGGGAAGCGGGACAAATCGCGCGGAGTTTTCCCGACAAATATCATGGGGGGCCTCGAAGGGCCCCCCAAACCCCCCGCACGCTCGGAGGCGCCCCGGGGGACCCGGGGCGCCCCTCGGGCCCCCCGCACGCTCGGAGGCGCCCCGGGGGACCCGGGGCGCCCCTCGGGCTCGCTTGAACCCTCAGCGGGATGGGTCAGGCGTCGGTCAGCAGGCCGCGCGCCAGGGCGTACCTCACCAGCGCGGGCCGGCTGTCGAGGTCGAGCTTCTCCATGATGCGCGCCCGGTACGTCTCCACGCTCTTGGGGCTGAGCGCAAGCTTGTCGGCGATGTCGGCGGCCGTGTGGCCGAGGGCGATCAGCTTGAGCACCTCGCGCTCCCGCTCGCTCAGCCGCTCGTAGGCGTCCTGCTCGGCGCCCGACTGCACGTGCGCCAGGTATCCTTCGAGCACCATCCGCGTGGCGGAGGGATAGAGGAAGGCGCCGCCGCCGGCGACGGTGCGAATCGCGTTCACCAGCTCGGTGTCGACGGTGGACTTGAGGACGTACCCCGACGCGCCGGCCTTGAGCACCGGGAACAGGTAGCGCTCCTGGGCGTGAACGGTCAAGATCAGGACGTGCGTGGTGGCGCAGGTGGCGCGAATCCGTCGGGTCGCTTCCAGGCCGTCCATCTCCGGCATGGAGATGTCCATCACGACGACGTCGGGCCCGAGTCTCTGGGCGCCCGCGACCGCCTCGACGCCGTTGCCGGCCTCGCCGATGATGACGAGGTCCGGCTCGCTTTCCAGCAGGGTGCGCAGACCGACCCGCACCACCGGGTGGTCATCGACGACGAGCACGCGGATCTTCTTCACGCCCGTCCCCGCGATGCGGGCGCGGCGGCGGTGACGCGCGTCCCCCGGCCCGGTGCCGACTCGATGTGCAGCGTCCCGCCCACCAGCGTCATGCGCTCTCGCATTCCCGACAGTCCCAGCCCGCCGGCCCGCGCCTCTTCCGCGTGCACGTCGAAGCCGGCGCCGTCGTCCTCCACGGCGAGCGAGACGATGCCGTCGCGCTGAACCAGCATCAGGCGGGCGTGCTCGGCGCCGGCGTGGCGGGCGACGTTCGTCAGGGCTTCCTGCGCGATGCGATACAGCGCCAGCTCCACGTCCCGTGGCAGGCGCCGCTCGATGCCGACCAGCTGGATCGTCGCGCGGACGGCTCCGCTGGCGTTCACCTCGTCGACGCGCCACGCCAGCGCCTCTCCCAGCCCCAGGTCCTCCAGAATCTTCGGGCGCAGCTCGAGCGCGATGCGGCGGATCTCCTCGAGCGCTCGCGCCGTCAGCTCACGCAGCTCGTGCACGTGCTGCCGGATTTGGGCGGGGTCCTCCGAGAGCTCCATCACGCGCAACCGCACCAGCATCAGCGTCAGGGACTGGGCGCTCTCGTCGTGGAGCTCGCGAGCCACGCGCTGGCGCTCGTCCTCCTGGGCTTCGAGGATCCGTTGGGATAGCCGGCGTGACTCCTGGGCTCCGCGCGCGATCGTGGCCACCATTTGGTTGAACGTGTCGGCCAGCCGCGTGAAGCGCTCGTCGTCGAGCGGGCTGGCCGCGACGCGCGCGTCGAGGTCGCCGCTGCGCACCCCGTCGACGGCCGCCTGCAGACGGTCCAGGGGCGCGAGCGCGAGACGGAGGACGCCGTAGTGGACCACGAAGCAGAGGATCAGTCCCGCCGTCGCGAAGACCGCGATGAGCTCGTAGTGATAGTCGTCCGGAAACGTCCGCACGTGCCAGACCGTGACGATGGTTCCGGCCACGGCGCCGAGCGCCACGATCACCGAGTTGCCGAGGAGGATCTTGTAGAAGAGGGGAAGCCGACCGGCCAGGCGCCACGCGCTCGCGACACGTGGTTGCCAGGCACCGGACACAATCATCGACACACCGCGGAATCCGGCAAGGGCTGTGCCTAGTGCAGAAGTCCAGGGAATCAAGGACTTCGGGGGCGCGACGGCAGAGATCGCCGGGGCAGCCTCGCCTCACCAGGGAGTGGGGGGGCCCGAAATGGCCCCCCACACCCCCCCATCGCTCGGAAGCGGCCCGGGGGACCCGGGCCGCTCCTCGGGTCACGCTCGGCGAAGGCGGGAGCCCGGAGCTAGAAGCTGGGAGCCGGAATACTAGCGCATGGCTCCTGGCGACCGTGGGGCGCGGTCGCCCTGACGCGTGGCGCGGGAGCGCTAGCGCAGGCCGGTCAGGCACGCGATATTGCACGAACCCGTGTGTGGCGCTCGCGTTGCACCATCTCCCGACGGGAGGGTTGGAGGCGCCGCGCGAACCGCCGGCCGGCGTCCGCCGCGCGGACGCCCGAGGAGGTCAGCGATGCTCGTCCAGGACATCATGAACGCTGGGCTGGTCACGGTCACGCCGCGCACGAGCCTGCCGGACGCCGTGACGCTCACCCGGGAGCGGGGCACCCGGCACCTGCCGGTGCTCGACGGCGACACGCTCGCCGGCATCGTCTCCGACCGCGATCTCAAGCGCGCCTCTCCGGTCGAGGAGGCGGCACGCCTGATGGTGAAGGAGAAGATCAGCGCCCTGCCTGTCACGGACGCCGGCCGCCTGGTCGGCATCGTGACCGAGACCGACGTGATGCAGCTCTTCGTGCGCGCGCTCGGCGCCGGCGAGCCGTCGAGCCGGCTCGACGTGCTCCTCGGGCGCGAGCGGACGGCGCTGGCCGACATGGTCACGACCCTCGAGCAGGCGGGCGTGCCGATCTCCAGCATCATGACGCTCGTCGACTCCCGCGGGTCGCGCGAGGCGATCGTGAGGATCGCGACGATCAACCCCAACGCGGCGGTCCGGGCGCTGGAGGCGAAAGGCTATGCCGTCCGTGGCCCGTGGAGCACGTGAATGGGCTTCCTGCTGCGCATCCTCGCGAATGCCGCGGCCATCTACCTCGTCGCGGCGGTCGTGCCCGGTATCGAGCTGAGCGGCGTCCTCGCCGCGCTCGGTGCCGGGCTGGTGCTTGGCCTCGTGAACGCGATCGTGCGCCCCGTGCTCGTCGTCCTCACCTTCCCGGTCACGCTCGTGACCCTCGGCCTCTTCCTGCTCGTCCTCAACGCGTTCTGCCTCTGGCTCACGAGCTGGCTCGTGGAAGGCTTCGCCGTCCACGGGTTCTGGCCGGCGCTCTTCGGCGCCGTCCTCGTCAGCGTCGTGAGCTGGATCCTGAACGCGTTCGTCAGCGACTCGGGCCGGATCGTGGTGCTCAGACGTCGACCAGACCAACCTGGGTCCTCGAGACCATGATCGCCTCGCAGCCCGGCAGTGGGACCGCGGTGGGTCAGTGCGGTGAGAGCGCCACAGACACCGTGCGATCGATGCGCGTGAACCGAGCACAACTGCTGGCGAGTCCCGCGAGTCGTTCTGGCACCCGCGTTGCTCGAACCACGGCGTGACCGCTTCGGCGGCGATCCTCAGCGCTCGCACGAGGAGCCTATGCCGATCGAGATCTCGGGCATCGCCATCGACCGCGCGCTCCGCGCGCGTGTCACCTCGCGGCTCACCCACGCGCTCCGCACCGTGCACCACGAGCCGGTCGTCGCCAGCGTCGCGTTCTTCGACGACAACGGGCCGAAGGGCGGACGCGACACCCGCTGCGCGTGCACCGTGCGCCTGCCGCGCCGGCGGGCGATCCACGTCGAGCATGTCGGCGAGACCCCGCGCCTGGCGTTCGACACCGCCATGGAGGCCCTCACGCGTCGCTTGCAAGAGCTTTCCGAGCGGGGACGCACGCTCAGGCGGCGGCCGAAGAAGTACTTCGTGGCGAAGCGGCTCATGACCGGGGAGCCGAAGGCGTGACACCCGAGATCGCCTTCCCGCGACCGAGGAGACCTGGGTCGGCGTCGTGACACGGCGAGACCTCACGGCCGCGCTTCGGCCGTGACGAGGAGGGCAAGCATGGCCGAGGAAGAGCTGAGCCCTGCGGGAGGGGCCGTCATGGCGCATGGGGCAGGACCACCGGTTCGCGAGATCGTCCTCGCCACGGATTTCTCCGAGGCGTCCGAGCCGGCCGTGCAGACGGCGCGTGACTACGCCCGCCTCTTCGGCGCGCGTGTGCACCTGCTGCACGTCGCGTCGTCCGAAGAGGGCAACCTGGCGCCGCTGCTCGCCGGCCTCGCCGACACGTTCACACCGACGGCTACGGTGGTGCGCACGATCCCGGGCGGCGTGCCCGCGCGCGAGATCGTCAAGTACGCCCGCGACCACGCCATCGACCTCATCATCATGGGCACGCACGGCCGGACGGGTATGTCTCGCGCGCTGCTCGGAAGCGTCGCCGAGCGTGTCGTGCGCACGGCGCCGTGCCCGGTTCTGACCGTCGCGGGGACGGTCCGGACGACGCCGATGCGATGGGACGAAGCGCCGGACGCGGAACCGCGACAGTGTCTCGTGTGCGCACGAACCTCCGAGGATCTGATCTGCGAGCCGTGCCGGGCGCACATCCGGGGCGAGCTCCTCGAGCGAAAGCGCCGCGACGAACGCGCCGGACGCCAATGAGCGTGGGGGCCCGGAAACCGCCCCCACAACCCCAGCTTGGGAACCGCTACGCGGCCTTGCGTCTCGCCGTGAGTGGAACGACGTCCGGACGCTCGATCTGGAGGTAGTCCTTCATCCCGATCCGCAGCTCCTCGTTGTGTACCCCGGCTTCGCAGATCAGCTCCGGCGCCTCGGCCAGCGCGCGGTCCAGGAACACGTCGAGCCCACCGTAGAGCCGGCCGAAGGGCGGCATCGCGCCGACGTCACAGTCCGGGAACAGCCTCGCGAACTCCCGCTCGCCGGCCAGCCTGAGCCGCGGCCGGCCGGTCGTCTCGCGGAGCGCCGGGACGTCGAGGTAACCGGCGGCAGGCAGCACGGCCAGCCCGAACCAGTCGTCCGTCTCGTCGTGGACGACGACGACCTTGGCGACCATCCGGCCTGAGAGATGGCAGGCGGCCGCACGCTCCTGGGCGGTGAACACGCTCCGGTGGGGGATGACCTCGAAGCGCACGCCCTCCCGCGTCAACATCTCGGTCAGCTTCGTGATCATGGCTTGTCCCTCCTCCGCGCTCGACCGTGGATGCATGTCCGTCGATCTGGCGCGCGGCCGGTGAGAGTTCGAGCAACAATCGACCGCCGCGGCGGTCGATTGTTGCTCGAACTGAGTCGATCGGACGACAACCTGCATACTGAGTGCCCGCGATCGACTGCCGCAGACGCGGTAGCGATGTGAGGAACACGACGGGATGCGCCCGCCCGGGGTCGCAGGTGAGCCTCCCGCAACGGGGTGCCGGCGTCCCAGGGCTTTGACCGCGCCACCGCCATCAGTCCGGGCGCCCGGCTCGGTCAGGTGCCCGAATCGCGTCATCGAGGGCCGTCCCGGGTGGTCCCGGGACGGCTCCGAGCGCGGGGGGGTATTGGGGGGCCATGTCGGGGCCCCGGCCTCGCGGGGAGTCGAGCCACGGCCCGGGTTCCCCGGGCCGTGTGCGAGCGCGGGGGGGTATGGGGGGCCATGTCGGGGCCCCCCATGACATCAGACCCCGTACCTCTGCAGCTTGTAGCGCAGGACGCGCTCGCTGATGCCCAGCAGATCGGCCGCCCGCGTCTGCACACCGTCGGCGCGTGCGAGCGCCTCGCGGATCATCCGCCGCTCCAGCCCCTCCACCGCAGCCGGCAGCGTCGCCGGCGCGCCCTGGTCCTCGCGGTCGGCGGCCCGCACGGAGAGCGGCAGGTCGGCGAGGTCGATGACGTCGTCTCGCGTGAGCACGACGGCTCGCTCGACGAGGTTCTCGAGCTCGCGCACGTTGCCGGGATAGTCGTAGCGGAGGAGGACGTCGCGCGCGTCACGGGTGAGGCCGCGGATCGTCTTGCCGTTCGCGCGAGCCACCTTCGCGAGGAAGTGCTCGAGCAGGAGCGGGATGTCCTCCCGGCGCTCGCGGAGCGCCGGGACGGTGACGGTCACCACGTTGATGCGGTAGTAGAGGTCGTCGCGGAAGAGGCGCTCGATCTCCCGCTCCTGCAGCACCCGGAGCAGCTTCACCTGCAGGTGCAGCGGCACGTCGCCGATCTCGTCGAGGAAGAGCGTGCCGCCCTGGGCGGCTTCGAAGCGCCCCCGCCGGGCGACGGCGGCGCCCGTGAACGCGCCTTTCTCGTGCCCGAACAGCTCGGACTCGAGCAGTGTCTCGGGGAGCGCCGCGCAGTTCACGCGGACGAGCGGCCCCTCCCGCCGGCGGCTCGCGTAGTGGATCGCCTTCGCGATCAGCTCCTTGCCCGTGCCGCTCTCGCCGCGGATCAGGACCGTCGCGTCGCTCGGCGCCACGCGGATCACCAGCGACAGGACCTCCTGCATCACGCCGCTTTCGCCGAGGATGCCCTCCACGCGGTGGCGCTCGCGGAGCGCCTCGCGCAGCTCGCGGTTCTCGGCGACCAGACGCTGCCGGTCGCGCACCTGCGCGAGCCGGTGGAGCAGCTCGTCCAGGTTCACGGGCTTCGTCAGGTAGTCCGTCGCACCGGCCTTGATCGCGGCCACGGCGTCCTCGATGGTCCCGTACGCCGTGAGCACGATGACCGCGACCTCGGGATGGATGGCGCGCACGGCGTCGATCAGGTCGAGACCGGACAGCCCCGGCATCTTCTGGTCCGTCACGACGACGTCCACGGGCGCCACGCGGACGTGCGCGAGTGCCTGCTCGCCATCGCCGGCGGTCACGACGTCGAACCCGCGCTTCCCGAGGAAACCGTGGAGCAGCTCGAGCTGCAGCGGCTCGTCGTCGACGAGGAGGATGCGGAACGGGGCGCTCACCGCTCGCGCTCGGGCAGGCGCACGCGGAAGCGGGTGCCTCGTCCCGCGTGGCTCTCGACGTCGATGGCGCCGCCGTGTGCCTCGACGATGCGGCGCGCGATCGTGAGCCCGAGACCGAGTCCGCCGCGCTTCGTCGTGAAGTACGGATCGAAGACCCGTGCGAGGGCCTCGGGCGCGATCCCCGGACCCGTGTCGGCGACGGCCAGCACGACCCCGTCACGCGCGCGCTCCGCGCTGATCGCGACGCGCCCGCTGCCCCCCATCGCCTGGATCGCGTTCAGCACCAGGTTCAGCAGCACCTGCTTCAGGCGATCCCGGTCGGCGACGATGCTGGCCACGCCCCCGCCCTCCACCGCGAGCGTCACGCCCGCGCGCCGCGCCTCGGGCTCGAGGAGCGCGGCCAGCTCCCCGAAGAGGTCGCCGAGCGCGAAGCGGGCCGGCTTGAGCGGCAGCGGACGCGCGAGCGCGATGAACTGCTCCACGATCGTGTTGAGCCGCCGGACCTCGCCCTGGATCACGCTCACGAAGCGCCCGTACTCCTCCGCGGGCTCGGGCACGAACTCGGACGCGAGCCGCTGCAGCCCCATCGAGACGGCGTTGAGCGGATTGCGCACCTCGTGGGCGAACGCGGCGGCGACGTCGCCGAGCGCCGCCAGCCGCTCGCGCCGCTCCATCTCGGCCTCGAGCGCGGAGAGCTCGCGCAGGTGGCGCTGCTGTGTCCAGAAGATCAGCCCCATGCCCGCGATGCCGAGACCGAGGACGGCGGCGCCGAGCCAGAGAGCGCCGCGCACGTCGCGTTGCCAGGCGCGCTCCATCGCGTCCGTCGAGAAGTCGATGGCGAGGAGGCCCACGTGTCCGCCGTCGGCCGCCAGCGGCCGGACGGTCTCGAGCACGCTGGTCCCCGGCGCTCGCTCGACGACGCGGCTGGCGCTTCGCCGCTCGGCCAGCGCCTGCGCGAGCGCGCCGTCGTCGATCCGCGTGCCGACGCGCGTGGGATCCGAGTGAGCCACGACCGTGAGGTCGGAACCAAGCAGCGCCACCTGGGTCACGCCCGGCTGGCGTCCGAGCTCCTCGAGCTGACGCTCGACACCGATCGCGCGGCGGAAGGTGAGAATGGATTCGGCATCCGCGTGGACCGCGATGATGCCCCGGAAGCTGCGCGCACCCGTCGCGACGCCGAAGACCGTCCCCTCCCAGAACTTGCGGTCGCGGATCGAGCTCGGCGCGCCGTCCGCCGGCTCCACGGGGCGGCCCCATCGCCGCCCCCACATGAACCGCATCATCGGGCCGTCCGGGCGCCCCAGCACATCCCCGGACGGCCGGCCCACCGCCGGCGGGCTGTCCATGCCCATCATCCGGCCGTGCATCGCACCCGGTCCCGGCATCGCCGGCCACGGCGCTTCGCCGTGCCCGGACGGCATCCGCGGCGGCGCCGGCGGCGGTGTCCACGGGCGCCCCTCGAGATCCAGGAGGTCGATCTTCCGGAGATGATTCCTGCGGGCGATGAGCTCGATCTCGCCGGGAAGCACCGGCCGCCGCAGCATCTCGTCCACGAGTCGCGCGTTGTCGAACAGGCGCTCTGCGATCATCTCCTCGACGAGCGCGTTCGACCGGATCGCGTTCCTGCTCGACGCCTCGAAGGCCTCCGCAAGCGCGAGCCCCCGATCAACGAGCTGCGCGCGAAGCTCGGCCTGCGTGCGACGCGCCGACGTGACCGCGTAGCCGGCCACGAGCGCCACGAGCAGCACCAGTGACGCGAGGAAATACCTGGTGGGGACACGCGAGACCACGCAGGTGGCCGCAGCACGGGCCGTGCCACGCCACCGGTGGCGCAACCCCATGATTTATGGACGTCCCCTCGCAACTGTGCGCCCGGCTGGGACGCCCGCGCCCACAGCTTGAGGCGGACGAGCCACAACGATGGGCGCGACGACGGGCTGGCCGGCCCAGCTTCAAGCCGACCGGCGAGATCCGGAGTCGCCCGAGCCCGGCGGCGGAGCCGCGGTGGCGTCGGGGCAGCGCGTCCCCGCTCTGCCCCAGGTCGCCTGCGCCTCCTGCACGCCAAGCGTCTGATTTCTCAGGCGTTCGGTCTGGCATCAGCCGTGTAACTCAGATGGACCGGTGAAAATCGCGCCCAGGCAGCGGACGATCGGCCGTCGGGTTCTCCTCCGGGCCGCCATCACCCTCGCGGTGGCGCTGGTGAGCAGCGCGGCCTGCGAGCGCACCCCTGCCCCCATTCGCGTGAGCTTCGCCCGGCGAGCGGGGACTCCGTCCGTGCGCCCCGCTCCGGACCACGAGCCGCCGCACCCGTCCGCCGGTCCACTCCGCGTCGCGGTGGCCGCCATGCTCTCACCCACCCGCACGCTCGACGCGTACCACGATCTCCTGATCTACATGGGGCAGCGTCTCGGGCGCCCCGTGCGGCTCATCCAGCGTCCCACGTACGCCGAGGTCAACGACCTCCTGAAGCACCACGAGATCGACGTGGCCTTCGTGTGCGGGGGTGCGCTGCCCACCGGCGAGCGGGATTTCGGGATGACCGTGCTCGCGGTGCCCGAGATCCGGGGAAAGACGGTGTACCACGCGTACCTGATCGTGAACCGCCGGAGCGGCTTCGAGAGCCTCGGCGATCTCGTTGCGAGGAGCTTCGCCTTCTCCGATCCGCTGTCGACCTCCGGCCGCGTCGCGGCCGTCTATCAGCTCGCGCTCCGTGGCCAGACCCCCGAGCGCTTCTTCAGTCGCACGGTGTTCACCCACAGCCACGACAACTCGATCCTCGCGGTGGCGGACGGGCTCGTGGACGGTGCTGTCGTCGGCAGCCATGTGTACGACTACCTCCGGGCTCGAGATCCCGATGCCATCCAGCAGACGCGGGTGATCGCGCGGTGGGGACCGTTTGGCAATCCTCCGGTCGTCGTCCACCCGGATCTCGACCCGGCGCTTCACTCCGCCCTCGAGGGCTTCCTGCTCTCGATCCACGCCGACTCGTTCGGGAAGCGGCTGCTCGATCGGTTGCTGATCGATCGCTTCGTCGAGCCGAGCCCGGATCTCTTCGATTCGATCCGGGAGATGGAAGCCCGGGTGAGGCGGCGCTGAGCGATGCGGTGGGCGCGCTGGGTGGAACGCTTCTGGAGCATCGCGGGTGCCGTGTCAATCCGCGTGAAGGTGATGGGCATCGTGATCGGCCTCATCCTGACGCTCGGCGCAGCGGTGACGGTGCTCCTCCACCGGGGGCTCACCACCACGCTCGAGCGTGAGCTCGAGGAGCGGGGCGTCGCCATCGCGGTGAACCTGGCCAGCCGGAGTCAGGAGCCGGTGCTGACCGACAGCCTGATCACGCTCTATACCCTCGCGAACGAGACGGTGAGGAACAACAAGGGCGTGCTGTACGTGTACGTCACCGACCGGCACGGTCAGGTCCTGGTCCACACCTTCGACCGCGGGATACCGGAGGACCTGCTGACGCTGCCTCCGATCACCGCGGGCGCGCGGCACAGCGTCGTGCAGCTGCACACCGAGACCGCGGTGGTCCAGAGCATCTCGGCTCCGATCCTGAGCGGGCGAGCCGGGGCCGTGCACGTGGGGATCTCCACGAGCGAGATGCAGGCGATCATCGCCGGCCACATCCAGCGGATCGTCGCGATCACGTCGGCGGTGCTCGTCCTTGGCGGCGTGCTCGCGTTCGCCGTGGCGACCATCCTGACGCGCCCGCTGGCCCAGCTCGCCGCCGCGGCGGAGGCCGTCGGACGCGGGGATTTCACGTGGCGTCCACCTCGCTGGGCCCGCGACGAGATCGGCCGGCTCGGAGCCAGCTTTGCGAGGATGCAGGAGCGGCTCGCACACTTCCGGGAGGAGCTGAGGCGGCACGACGAGGCGCGGAGTCGCCTGCTGGAGCAGATCATCACGGCCCAGGAAGAGGAGCGACGGCGGATCGCGCGGGAGCTCCACGACGAGACGGGCCAGTCCTTGACGACGCTGGTGGTTGGCCTGACCACGATCGCGGCATCCGGTGACCTCGGCGCCGTTCGTGAGCGCGCACGTGAGCTCCGCTCGGTCGCCGCCCGAACCCTGGAGGAGGTCCACAACCTCTCCCGTGGCCTCAGACCGAGCGTGCTCGACGACCTCGGACTCCTGGCGGCCCTCGAGCGCTACCTGAACGAGTACGGCGTGAGCCACGGCCTCGCCGTCGACCTGCATGCCAGAGGGCTCGACGGACAGCGCTTGCCCGGCCCGGTCGAGACCGCGGTCTACCGGATCGTCCAGGAGGCCCTCACGAACACGGCCAAGCATGCGCACGCCACCGCGGTCAGCGTGCTCGTGGAGCGCCGTGACGGCTCGCTCCACCTGATCGTGGAAGACGACGGCCGTGGATTCGAGGTCGACGGCGTTCTCGCAGCGCAGGACATCGATCGGCGGCTCGGACTCCACGGGATGCGGGAACGCACCGCCCTCCTCGGCGGCAGCCTCACCGTCGAGTCGGCACCCGGACATGGGACGACGATCTTCGTCGAGGTTCCTCTCGCGAGCGCACGCGGGTGATGGCGCCGAAGATCCGGATCCTGCTGGCCGACGACCACGCGGTCCTTCGCGCGGGGCTCCGGATGCTGATCAATGCGCAGCCCGACATGGAGGTCGTCGGCGAGGCCGCGAGCGGGGACGAAGCCGTCCAGCTCTCGCACGCGCTGATCCCTGACGTCGTGCTCATGGACATCGCCATGCCAGGCGCGGGAGGCATCGAGGCAACGAGCCGCATCGCGAGCGGCTGCCCGAGGGCTCGCGTGCTGGTGCTCACGATGCACGACGACGTCGCGTACCTCCGCACCGTGCTCGCCGCCGGCGCGTCCGGCTACGTGCTCAAGCGATCGGCCGACACCGACCTGCTGTCCGCGATCCGGGTCACGCACCGCGGAGGGACATACCTCGAGCCGTCGCTGGCGGGAGCGGTGGTCCAGGAGGCGTTCGGCCGGAAGAGCCGTCGCCGCGACGTCGTGCCCGGCGACGCGCTGTCCGAGCGCGAGCTGGAGATCCTGCGCCTGGTCGCTCAGGGCCACACGAACCAGCACATCGCCCGGAGCCTGATCCTCTCGGTCAAGACGGTGGAAACGTACCGGGCCCGGCTGATGGGCAAGCTCGGGCTCAAGACGCGCGCCGATGTCGTTCGCTATGCCCTCTCCACGGGGCTGCTGGTTCCCGAATAGCCTACGTGCCTCAGCCGCGTACCCCCCCGTTGCGTTAGGAGCCACCCCGGCCACCAGCATCCGACGATTTCAGGAGTTCCCCGACAGACGTCCCGGGGCTCGCCGTCTACGCTTGTCCCGAAGTGGACCGTCCCCGCCAATCTGCCGAGGACAACGGCTTCGATGGAGCCGGCAGCCACGGAACAGGCATGTTCGAGCTCGGCCAGCACATCACACGGAGGAACGCGGGATGACGATGAACCGCCGGGATTTTCTCATGATGAGTACGGCGACCGGCGCCATGGCGGCGATCCACGGCCCTTCACTGAGAGCCTTCGCCCAGACGGCGGCAGGCACGGCCATCGGCGAGATGCCGGGAGAGTGGAAGGCCTCCACCTGCCAGGGCTGCACCACCTGGTGTCCGATCGAGACCTTCGTCCAGGACGGACGCGCGGTGAAGGTGCGCGGCAACCAGCTCAGCAAGGCCAACAACGGCTACTGCTGCGTGCGCGGGCACTTGATCCTGCAGCAGATCTACGACCCGGATCGGATCAAGACGCCGATGAAGCGGACCAACCCGCAGAAGGGCCGCGGGATCGATCCGCAGTTCGTCCCCATTTCCTGGGACGAGGCGATGGACACGATCGCCGAGAAGATCATGGAGCTGCGCCGCGCCAAGGAAACGCACAAGTACCTGCTCCTGCGGGGCCGCTATTCCGAGCACAACCATCTGCTCTACGGCGACCTGACCAAGATCATCGGCTCACCCAACAGCATCTCCCACAGCGCCCTGTGCGCGGAAGTGGAGAAGATGGGCGCCTTCTACACCGAGGGGTACTTCGGGTACCGCGACTACGATCTCGAGAAGATGCAGTACCTCATCGTCTGGGGCTGCGATCCCGTCTCCTCCAACCGGCAGGTGCCCAACGCCATCAACAAGCTCGGGAAGCTGCTGGAACGCGGCACCGTGGTGGCCGTCGATCCGCGGATGAACAACACCGCGGCCAAGGCCCACGAGTGGATGCCGATCAAGCCGGGCACCGACGGCGCCCTCGCCGTCGCCATGGCCCACACCATTCTCGTGGACGGGCTGTGGCACAAGGAGTTCGTCGGCAGCTTCAAGGACGGCGGCAACAAGTTCGTGAAGGGGCAGACGGTCAACGAGGCGGATTTCGAGGAGAAGGTCACCAGCGGCGTCGTCAAGTGGTGGAACATCGAGCTGAAGGACAGGGACGCCGCCTGGGCGGCCCGGGCGACGGGACTCTCCAAGGAGCAGATCCTGCGCGTCGCCCGTGGCTTCGCCATGGCCGCCCCGCAGTGCGCGATCTGGTATGGCCCCATGATGATGCCGCGCGGCACGTATGCCGCCATGGCCATTCATGCGCTGAACGGGCTGGTCGGCGCGACGGACAGCGAAGGCGGCCTGTGCACGGGCATGAGTGGCCCGTCGAGCGACTATCCAAAGATCGATGCCTACCTCGACGACGTGGCCAAGGCCGGCGCGAAGCAGAAGAAGATCGATCAGCGTGGCACCAAGGCGTTCCCCAACCTCGGCCAAGGCAAGCCGGGCAGCGGTGTGGGCACCAACAATGTGGCCAACGCCATCCTGGCCGCCGACCCGTACGACATCAAGGTCGTCATCGGCTACTTCAACAACTTCAACTTCTCCGGCACCGGTTCCGGCCGGTGGGACCAGGCGATGGCGAAGGTGCCGTTCTTCGTCCACATCGTGCCCCACGCCTCGGAGATGGCCCAGTTCGCCGACATCGTGCTGCCCAGCGCCCTGCACCATTCCGAGCAGTGGGCCATCGTGCGCAGCAAGGCCAACCTCTACGGCCACACCTCCATCCAGCAGCCGGTGATCAAGCGCATGTTCGACGTCAAGGCCGCCGAGACCGAGATCGTCTGGCTGCTCGCGGAGAAGCTGAAGGCCAAGGGCTTCCCCAGCGTCTACGACTGGCTCCACAACGAATACAAGGACCCCGAGACGGGCAAGGAGCCCGCGACCGATGCCGAGCTCGCGCTGTACGCCACCAAGCTACGCTCGCGGAAGGCGTGGGATCTCGCCGAGAGCAAGGACTACAAGGGCGACCGGCCCGGCGGCTGGGAGGACTTCGTCAAGAAGGGCGTCGTCAACTCGCCGCGGTTCACCTTCCGGAAGAAATGGGCGGAGGGCTTCAAGACCCGGACGAAGAAGTTCGAGTTCTACAGCGAGACCCTCAAGAAGGCGCTCAGCGCGCATGCCGCCAACCACAAGACCACGGTGGACGACATCCTGACCGTCACCAACTACGAGGCGCGCGGCGAGAAGGCGTTCGTGCCGCACTACGAGCCGCCGCGGCGCCACGGCTCGGTCAGGGAGTATCCCTTCGACCTCGTCGACGCGAAGTCTCGCCTCAACCGGGAGGGCCGGAGCGCCAACCTCACCTGGTACCACGAGTTCAAGAAGGTCGACCCCGGCGAGGTCAGCAACGCCGAGGTCATCCAGATCAATCCCGCCGACGCCCGGAAGCTCGGCATCACGGAAGGCGACCTGGTGAAGGTCTCCTCGGTGCTGGGCAGCATCACGGTGCGCGCCCGGCTCTGGGAAGGCGTCAGGCCCGGGGCCGTCGTCAAGTTCTACGGCCAGGGACACTGGGCATATGGCCGGGTCGCGGCCGCGGATTACGGCAAGACGGCCCGTGGCGCCAACTTCAACGAGATCATGCCCGACGACTACGACCGGCTCAGCGGCTCCACGGCCCGCAACGGCGGTTTCACCGGCGTCAAGATCGAGAAGGCCTGAGGCGAGGAGGAAATAGCCAATGCAGATCGCAATGGTCATCGACTTGCTGAAATGCACGGGCTGCGGCGCCTGCGCCCTGGCCTGCAAGTCGGGAAATAACACCCGGGACCGGGACCGCGCGAAGGGCCAGACCTTCAACTGGGGTGACTTCTCCATCGAGACTGCCGGCACCTATCCGGACTTCAGGTACACTGCCCGGCCGGTCATGTGCAATCACTGCAGCAACGCCCCGTGTGTCGAGGCCTGTCCGGTGACGCCCAAGGCGATCTTCAAGACCAAAGACGGCCTCACCATGACCAACAACGAGCGCTGCATCGGCTGCCGCCTCTGCCAGGCCGCGTGCCCGTACAGCAAGGAGGAAGTCAAGGAAGGCGAGTACAGCGTCATCAGCTTCAACGAGTTCAATGCCCCGAGCCAGCCCTACGCCTCCGACAGGAGGCCACTGATCAGGAACGGCACCGCCTCCGGTGCCGAGATCGCCAACAAGGCCGGCGCCAATCCGCCGCACCGGACCCGCTACGCTCATCCGGACTACGAGGACGTGCGCCGCGCCGGCGTCGTGGAGAAGTGCACGTTCTGCGACCAGCGCGTGAAAAAGGGCGAGGCGCCCTACTGCGTGGCCGCCTGCCCGGCCGGGGCCCGCGTGTTCGGCGACCGGGACAACCCGGCGAGCGAGGTTGCCCGGCTCCTTTCGAAGTACAAGGCCGCCGTTCTCAAGCCCGAGGCCGGCACCCAGCCGAACGTTTTCTACATCAGGAGCTATCAGGCGACACGCGCATGAACCAAACGGAACGGGTCCTCCGGGAAGGTCGCCGCGCCGACTGCTACAGGCTGTTCAGCACGTGCTTCTACCCGCCCGAGCGCGATCAGCTTCTGCAGCATCGCATCTGCATCGAGCTCGCGGAGACGCTGAACGAGCTCTATCCGGACACCGCGGCCGCGGCCCATGCCATGGTCCTGCACGAGCAGCTCACGCAGCTGAGCGAGACCGACGTGCGCGTCGATCATGCCGCCTTGTTCGTGGGGCCCTTCAGGCTGAAGGCTGCACCGTATGGATCGATCTATCTCGAGCGCAACAACCTGCTCATGGGGGACACGACGCTCGCGGCCTCGGTCTGCTATGCGGAGGCGGGGCTGGAGTTGACCCTGCACGAGCCTGCGGACCATATCGCGGTGGAGCTGGAGTTCATGCATTACCTCGCCGCCCTCTCCGCGCAGGCCGCGCATCGCGGAGACGACGAACAGACGGCCCGGCTCACGGGGCAAGGGGACCGTTTCCTGAACGACCATCTCGGCGCGTGGGCGCCCGCCTTTTGCGCCGCGATCAAGCGCGGAGCGAACACCGTCTTCTACCGGGCGCTGGCCGATTGTCTCGAGGCCTTCGTGGATGCGGAACTCCGCCACACACGCGGGGTTGGCTGCGACACCGTGCTGAGCGAACCTCGGCAACGACACTGATGCCCGGCTCCCGGCTCGGCGCGGCCACGGTGACCGCGCGATGCCCGGAGCCGGGCGGCGATGAGACTCAGCCCGCGGTAGGCGGCCCCCACGGACGCACGTTGCCCCACGGGTTCACGTGGAGGATCCGCGTCTCACCCTTCGGGCCCTTCAGCTCGACCTGGTACATCGTCTGGAACCGGCCGGTGAACGGGACAATCCGCTCCACCGTGTAGCCCTTGAAGTACTTCGACACGTACTCGCTCGCGATCTCCTTCGCTTTCTCCTCGGTGATCGCCTCGGCGGGGGCGCCTGGAGCCCCGCCCGCGGCGAAACCAGCGCCCGGACAGCCGCCCGGTTCGAAGCCGCCGCCTCCACCCATCATCCGACCGCCGCCCATCATCCAGCCGGGACCGTAACCGCCGGCTGCCGCGCCTCGCCATCCAGGTCCCATGCCGGGCCCCCAGGCGAGCGCAACACCGGCCAGTCCGCCGATCAGGGCCACTGCCAACGTCACGCCGAGCACTCGCTTCATCGTCGTGTCTCCTCTCTCGGTTTCGCAACCGCTCGGTTGCGTCGCCCGTACCCCAGGGCATCCGGCGTGCCATGCCGGCCGGTCGAGAAGAGCGCATCGTGACGCGACTTACGGGAACACCACGCGCGAGGGCGCCTCTCGGGCTCGACGAGCGCGTCGAGCCGCTCGACGATTTCGTCGAGGACGGCGTCTCAGTTCTAGCAACAACCGACCGCCGCGGCGGTCGATTGTTGCTCGAACTCTCAGACGTCCCGGACGGCGATACCGAGCGCTCGCGCCGCAGCCACGAGCCGATCGTCGTAGCTCACGAGCTCGAGCACCTGACCATGGCGCCGGAGGAAGTCCATCGATGCCAGAGGCTTCCATGGCAACGCGGGTCGTTGGGCTCGGCCGCCGAAGCACCGATAAAATGATCGGCATGCACGCCTCGCCACGCCCATCCGCGACCCCCGTGCCTCGTTCGCGTGACCGTCATCCGGCGCGCCCCTCGATTTGCCGCCTGGCGTCGTCGGGGCTGCGCGCCGTCGGTCTCCTCGCCATCGCGGTCGGTCTGGCCGCTGCCGCGCCGGCCGCCGAGCCGGCGGCTCCGGCCGCGGAGCCCACGGCCGCATGGCTGCTGGACCAGGTCAAGACGCTGTCGGCGCCGGACATGGACGGCCGGCGTCCCGGCACGCCGGGCGCCGATCGCGCCGCAGGTCACATCGCACGCATGTTCCAGGAGGCGGGACTGCGTCCCGGTGGCGACGGCGGGACGTTCCTCCAGGCCTTCACCGTGCCGACCGGCATCCGCCTGGGGCCGACGAACGTCCTCGAGATCCTCGGACCGGTCCATGCGACGCTCGCGCTCGGTCGCGAGTGGGTTCCGCTCGCGGTCTCGGACGACGGCGCGCTCGAGGCCGACGTGGTCTTCGCCGGCTACGGCATCACCGCACCCGAGCTCGGCTGGGACGACTACGCGGGCATCGACGTGCGCGACAGGATCGTCCTCGTCATGATGCGCGAGCCGCGTCCCGCCGACCCGGCGAGCCCGTTCAGGAAGCCGGAGGCGTATCACTACTCGGAGCGCAGCCACAAGGTCCTGAACGCTCGCGCCCGCGGCGCGCGCGCGATCCTCCTCGTCCCGCATCCGACGGCGGGCACGGACGAGCTGCCGGCGCTCACCGGCATCACCCAGCCATGGGGCATCGCGGCCGCGGCGGTCACGCGCGCCGCCGCCGACCGGCTCCTGGTACCGGCCGGACATCGCCTCGCCGGCCTGGCCGACGCGATCGATCGTGCCTCCGCGCCGCGATCGACGCCTCTCGGCGCCGCGGGACTCAAGGTCACGGTCACGCTCGTGCGCGAGCACGGCACGACGGCCAACGTCGTCGGCGTGCTGCCCGGGAACGATCCGGCGCGGCGCGACGAGGCCATCGTCGTCGGCGCGCACTACGATCACCTGGGACGCGGCGGCGAGGGATCGCTTGCCCCCGACGCCGTCGGCGCCATTCACCACGGCGCCGACGACAACGCGTCGGGCGTGGCGGCGGTGATCGCGCTCGCGCGCGCGTTCGCGGCATCGGGCGGGCTTCCGCGCACGCTCGTCTTCGCCGCGTTCTCCGGCGAGGAGATGGGCCTGCTCGGATCCGCTCACTACACCCGCAGCCCCGCGGTCCCGCTCGACCGCACCGTCCTGATGCTCAACCTCGACATGGTCGGACGGCTGCGCGACAAGCTCTACGTGGGCGGCGTGGACAGCGGCACCGGACTGCGAGCGCTCGTCGACGCGGCCGCGCGAGCCGCGGGTGTGAGCGTAGAGCTGCGGGGCGATCCGTTCGCGCGCTCGGATCACACGACGTTCTACTCGGCAGGCCGCCCCGTGCTGTTCCTCTTCACCGGCGCGCACGCGGACTACCACCGTCCGACCGACACGTGGGACCGGGTGGACGGTCGAGGTCTCGAGACGGTGACGCGTCTGGCCGCTCGCCTCGTGACCGCGGTCGGCACGGCACCGACCGCTCCCGTGTACGCGCGGGTCGTGAGCACGGCGCCCGCGCGTGTGCGCGAGCGCGGCGGCTACGGCCCCTTCTTCGGCGTGGTGCCGGAGTTCGGGGAGCGAACGGAGCCGGGGATCAAGGTCGGCGGCGTGCGGCCCGGGAGCCCAGCGGAGAAGGCCGGCGTGCGGGCCGGCGATGTCATCCTGCGCTTCGCCGGGATGACGGTGAAGACGCTCGAGGACTTCACGTTCGCGCTGCGCGGCCGGCGCCCGGGCGATCGCGTCGACGTGACGATCGTTCGCGAGGGCCGCGAGCACGAGACCCAGGCCGTGCTGGAGGAACGGAAATGACCGAGTTCATGAGGGGGCTCAACCGTGGCGCTCCTCGACCACCCGGCTCGCTCCCAGCCTCCGAGATCGGCCCGGGAGGATTCAGGTGGGCGCTCGATCGCCGCGCCGTGCTCAAGCTGGGCCTGGTCGGCGCGGCGCACGCCCTCGTCGAGACGGTCCGCACGCGGCGCGCCAGCGCGCAGGCGCGGCCGGTGGCGACGGACCCGCGCGAGACGCGCCTCGCGAACGTCCGGCAGCTGACGTTCGGCGGCCAGAACGCCGAGGCGTACTTCGACTGGACGGGAACGCGCCTCGTCTTCCAGTCGACCCGCCCGCCGTTCGGCTGCGACCAGATCTTCACGATGCGAGCCGACGGCGGCGACGTGCGCCTGGTCTCGACGGGCAAGGGACGGACGACGTGCGCGTACTTCTTTCCCGACGGCAAGCGCCTCATCTACGCGTCGACGCACCTCGCCGATGCCGCGTGCCCGCCGCCGCCGGACCGCTCCCGCGGGTACGTGTGGCCGGTCTACCCGGGCTACGAGATCTTCGCGGCCGACGTCGACGGCACGAACCTGGTGCGCCTGACGCGGAACGAGGGCTACGACGCCGAGGGCGCCGTGTCGCCGGACGGACGGCACATCGTGTTCACGTCGCTGCGCGAGGGTGACCTCGACCTCTACGTGATGGACGCGGACGGCGGCCACGTGCGCCGGCTCACCGAGGGCCTCGGCTACGACGGCGGCCCGTTCTTCTCGTGGGACGGACGCTCCATCGTCTTCCGCGCGCACCGGCCGGAAACGGCCGCCGAGGCCGACGAGTACCGCGCGCTGCTCGCCCGGTCGCTCGTGCGCGGGCAGCGCCTCGAGATCTTCGTCATGGGCGCCGACGGCTCCGGCCTCGTGCAGGTCACGCGGAACCGCGCGGCGAGCTTCGCGCCGTTCATGCACCCGAACGGTCGCGACATCCTCTTCTCGTCGAACCTCCACGACCCGGGCGGCCGCTCGTTCGCGCTCTACCGCATCCAGGTCGACGGCACGGGCCTCGAGCGCATCACGTGGGCCGACACGTTCGCCTCGTTCCCGATGTTCTCGCGGGACGGCGCGAAGCTCGTGTTCTCGTCCAGCCGCGGCGCGGCGGCGCGGCGCGAGCTGAACGTGTTCATCGCCGACTGGAGCGGCTAGCGCTTCGTGATCGAGGCGCATCGTTCTGAGCCAACTGCGGGATTGTCGTAGTTGACTCGAAAGGCCTACCATTCCGGTATGGAGGCACGACGCATCTGGCTCTGAAGTGGTTGCCGTCGGGCCTTCGCGGCCGCCTCGTTCTGGTCGTCCTGCTCGCGACCCTGCCGTCAGTGGCGCTCCTGGTCGCCGAGGCCGTCGAGTACCACCTGCATGGGCTGTCGATCGCCGTCGGCATCCCGCGCGGCGTCCTCGTGGCCGATGCCGGCCGGGAGCTCGCCTGGGGCCTCGGTGCCGTCGTTCTCGCGGCCGCGCTCGTGATCGTCGTCCTCGTGATCGGCACAGGCCGCTGGCTGCTCCGCGACGTCGACGGGCTCGTGGCGGCGACGACACGGATGGCCCGCGGGGACGTGTCGGTCCGGGTTGGTCCGCGGTACGGCACCGGGGAGGTCGGTGCGCTGGCGCGGGCGTTCGACGACATGGCGAACGCGGTGGAGGCACGGCAGCGCGAGACCGAGCGCGCGCGCGAGGAGCTCGAAGCAAGCCACGAGACGCTTGCCGCGGTCATCGCTGCCGTGCCGCCCGCGATCGTGGCCCTCGACGACCGCGGGCACGTCACGATCTGGAACGGCGGCGCCGAGCGCATGTTCGGCTGGCGCAAGCAGGACGTCCTCGGACGGCGCAATCCGGCCGTGCCCGAACACGCCCAACCGCAGTTCGACTCGATCCTCGACCGCGCGCTGGGCGGCGAGCGCATCGTCGACCTCGAGACGCGACGGCGGACGGCGGCAGGCGAGCTGATCGACGTCAGCCTCTCCACGGCCCCCGTGCACGACCCGGCCGGGCGCGTGATCGGCGCCGTCGTCGTCTACGTCGACATCCGGGAGCGCAAGGCCGCGGAGGAGCGGCTGGCGCGCAGCGAGGCGCACTTCCGCGCGCTCATCGAGAACGCGCAGGACAGCATCACCGTGCTCGATGCCTCGGCGCGGATCCGGTACCAGAGCCCGGCGATCGAGCCGATCCTCGGTTACACGCCCGGCGAGGTGCTGGCTCGGGACGTGCTCGACTTCATCCACCCGGACGATCGCCGGCGTGTCAGCCGCCTCATCGAGGAGTCGGCGGCGACCGGCGAGAGCATTGGGCCGATCCAGTGCCGCGCTCGCCACCGCGACGGCGCCTGGCGGATCCTCGAAGGCGTCGCGACCAACCTCCTGCGCGACCCCGTGGTGAGCGGCCTGGTCATCAACGCTCGCGACGTGACCGAGCGCCATCGCGCCGAGGAGGAGGTCCGCCGGCAGCGCGAGATGATCGCACGGAACGAGAAGCTCGCCGCGCTCGGCCGGCTCGCGGCCGGCCTCGCGCACGAGCTCAGGAATCCGCTCACGGTGCTGAATGGCCGGATCGCGCTGCTCCGCAACGAGCTGCCCGCGGGCACGCCATCCGCGCGGCATCTGCCGTCGCTGGAGGAAGCCGCGGAGCGGATGAAGTCGATCGTGCAGGGGCTCTCGAGCTACTCCAAGCCGGTCAAGCCGATGCGCGCGATGCTCGACGTGCGCGACCTGCTGGGAGGGGTCCTGGGACTGATCGCGCACGAGGTGAAGACCGGTGGCGTCACCGTCCAGATCGAGGCCGATCGCGAGGTTCCGCGCATCGTGGCGGATCCCAGCCAGATCACGCAGGTGCTGCTGAACCTCGCGACGAACGCCGTCGAGGCGATGGCCGACGCCGGCGGCGGCCGGCTGACGTTGCGCGTCGCCGCCAACCACGACGTGAGGATCGAGATCGCGGACACCGGCCCGGGCATTTCCGAAGATCGACTGGCCGCGATCTGGGAGCCCTTCTACACGACCAAGCCGGAGGGCACCGGTCTCGGCCTCTCCATCGTGCGCGGCATCGTCGAGGACCACGGCGGCACGATTCGCGTCGAGAGTCAGGTCCGCGTCGGCACGACGTTCACGATCACGCTGCCGCGGGCCCAGCCCCCGTGACGGGCCGCGTCGCTCAGCGCGACGCGGGCGGCTGGAAACCCGACGCCCGCGCGAGGTCGTCGAGCGACATCACGCCTTCGTAGCGCGTCCCGCGGATCATCCAGGTCGGATACTTGCGGACGCGCGCCTGGTCACACCGCGCGGGTTGAGCGCCGGCGCCGCGCGGATCGCACTCGACGTAGGGCAGCCAGCTCGCCTCGGGCCCGAACCGGGCCTTTTGCTCGGTGCAGGCGGGTCACCAGTACGCGCCGTAGAAGACGGCGCCCGTGCTCGCGAGGTGGCGTGCGAGGCTCTCGCGGTGGCTCCCGCTCGAGGCCGGCCCGTCGCCGACGTAGGCGCCGATCGCGAACGCGATCGTGAGCACGGCGGTGACGCCGCCGATGACGCCGATGCGCGCCGGGCGGTTCGGCGAGCGGCGCCCCGTCGGAAGCGGGCGGCGCCAGATCAGGGCGCCGAGGAGCGCGACGGCGATCAGCGCGTCGAGCACGCACCACGCGCAGATCGCCTGCAGCACCACGAGCTGCAGGTACGCGAGGTACGCCGAGAACGAGACCGCGACGACCCCGAGGACGAACGCGATCTGCCAGCGCTTGACCGTGAAGCCGGCGAGCGCGAGCGCGACGACGATCGCGTACAGGCCGATGCCCCACGCCGCGGTCGGCACGCCGAGGAAGGTCGCGTAGCGGCTCGCCTGGACGACGTCGCAGCCGCTGCCCGCCTCGCAAAACGCCGCGGTCGCGCCGGTGAGCTTCGTCGCCGTCAGGTATGCGGACACGAGCAGCCCGGCCGCCGCGATCGCGGTGACGGGCCAGTCCCGCGTGACGACGCGAGCGGGCGGTGTCCTCTTCGGTGGCATCAGGGGACCCTCACTCGGACGATGGTACGTCAGGCTCCGAGGAAGTCGGGGCGGATCGCGTACTGCTTCACCTTCGTGTGGAGCGTCTTGTAATCGACCTGGAGCAGGCGTGCGGCCTCGGCCTTGTTGCCGTGCGCCGCGTCGAGCGCGCGCCGGATCGCCCGCCGCTCCGCCTCGGCGATCGCGTGCTCCCGCGCATCCTTGAGGGTCTCGACGGCTGCCGGGCCGCCCGTGTCGTGTCCCGTCGCGGCGCGCGCCGCTGCGCCGCCGAGCTCGAGGTGCTCCGGTTCCACCACGTTCACGGCGAGCAGCACCGCGCGGCGCACGACGTTCCGCAGCTCGCGGACGTTGCCGGGCCACGCGTGGCCGAGCAACCGATCCTCCGCGGCCGGCGACACGCGGTGCACGGGGCGCTTGAGCTCCATGGCGGCCTCCGCGAGGAAGTGACGCGCGAGCGGCAGGATGTCGGTCCGCCGCGCGCGGAGCGGGGGCAGCTGGATCGCGAACTCGTTCAGGCGGTAGAAGAGGTCCTGGCGGAAGCGCCCGGCCTGGACCTGCGGCTCGAGGGCGACGTTGCACGCGGCGACGATCCGGACGTCGACGGGCGTGGGCGCCTTCGCGCCGACCGGCCACACCTCGCGCTCCTGGAGCACGCGCAGGAGCTTCGCCTGCGTCGCCGGCGGGAGGTTCACGACCTCGTCGAGGAACAGCGTCCCGCCGTCCGCGATCTGGAAATGGCCGTCCTTGCGCCGATCGGCGCCCGTGAAGGCGCCCTTCTCGTGGCCGAACAGCTCGGACTCGACGAGCGTCTCCGCGATCGCGCCGCAGTCGACCGCGATGAACGGCCCGGCCCGGCGCGGGCTCTCCGCGTGGATCGCGCGCGCGACGAGCTCCTTGCCCGTCCCGGTCTCGCCCTCGATCAGCACGGTCAGCCGCGATCCCGCGACCTGTCGGATGCGCGCGACGACGTCGTGCATCTCCCGGCTCGCGCCGAGGAGCGCGCGCAGGGCCCCGCCGCCCGCGAGCTCTTCCTTGAGGCTCTGGACCTCCGCGGAGAGCCGCTGCCAGTCGAGCGCCCGCTGGACGTGCAGGAGCAGATCCTCGTTGTCGAACGGCTTCGCCAGGTAATCCCAGGCGCCCAGGCGCATCGCTTCCACGGCGGTCCCGAGGTCTCCATACGCGGTGAGCATCATCACCGGCATCTCGGGCGCCTGGCTCTTCAGGCGACGCAGGACCGTCATGCCGTCGAGCCCCGGCATACCGATATCGAGGATGACGAGGCTCGGCCGCTCGGCGAGCGCGCGATCGAGGCCGGTCCGGCCATCGGCGGCTTCCGCGACGTCGATCTTCTCCTGCAGCAGGAGCTCGGCGACGACGCTCCTGACCCCGGCGTCGTCGTCGACGATGAGGACGGTCGGCATGCCTTCGACTCTAGCGCGCGGCCTGGATCACGTTCCAGGAATTCGGGAGACCCCGCCACGGAAGCATCACCACGGCGCTGCCGTCCTTGCTGCCACGGCGGCCGGATGTTCGCGGATCGCAAGCGGATTCGCACGCGACCCAGTCTCGCCACGGTCGGGGCATTGCCCTTGCTCCAGGGCGAGGGCATGGACACGATGCCCACACCGACCCAGCTGATGGACCGAGCGCGGCTGCAAGCCCGCCTCGAGATGGCGCTCGGGCTCCGGGACGCCCTGCTGAACCCGCTCGCCGGACTCCTCGGAGCCCTGCAGGTCCTGCAGTCGTACCCGTTACCGCCCGAGCGTGCACGGCCGATCCTCGCGGAGGCGGAACGCGAGGCGCGGCGAATCTCGGCAATCGTCAAGAACGTGGGGACGGTGAGCCGGGCCGTGGTGGTCGAGGTGGGCCCGCTCCGCGTCGCCGATGTGGCGGGCGCCTGCGCCGCCGAACGCGGCTAGGAGCCTGTAAACGGCCAATCGAGGAGCGCCACGGGTCCCCCGGGGCGCTCCGAGCGTCGGGGGGTTTGGGGGGCCATTTCGGGGCCCCCATTCCCTAGACCGGCGGGAGGAGACAAGCGATGCGTGCACGGAAAACGGACGACGGGTGGTCGATCACCCTCACAGGCGAGCGCGTCTTCCACCGCATCCTCTCGGCGATCGTGCTGTCCGCCGTCCTGCCCGTCATGGCGATGACGTACGTCGTCGGCGTCCACGTCGTTCCGGCGCTCGGGCCCGAGCACTCCGAGATTTACCTCCTCGCGCTGTCGACCGTGCTCGCCATGGTGGCCGGAGGCTACGTCCTCTGGGACGTCGCGCGGAAGGTCGCGTCGATGGCCGCGACGCTCGCGCGCTGCGACGCGAGCACCGGAGCGGCGCCTCGTGACGACTTCGCCATCCTCGCGGACGGCGTGGCCACCATGCTCTCCCGGATCGACGGACAGACGGACGAGATCCTCAGCCTCGCGAGGCGCCTCGCCGCCGTCCAGGAAGAGCTGGAGCGCGCGCGGCGCCGGCTCGCGGACTCGGCGCGCGAACGACGTCACCGCGTGCTGACCGCGGAGTCGTTGCGGCTCGACGTTGGCGAGGTCACCGTCCCTGCCTGAACCCCTCCCCGCTCTGCGCGGAGCGCCGGCGCAGTGCCGTTGTCGGTGTCGGCCCGGTGGCATGCTTCCTCCAAGACACATCGCTCGGCGCGCCTCCCGGTGGTTGCGCCCCGGATCTACATCTCGTGGCAGGCGAAGCAGAGCGCCGAGCCGTGATTCGACATGGCGAGACGCGCAGGCAGCGGCGACATCAGATCGTGGCAACTGCTGCAGCCGATGCGTCCGTCTTCGAGGCGGACGGATGCAGGGAGCATCGCGGACGGCCGGAGTTTCAGCTCGGGTCGCGTCGATGCCGCGGAGTAACTCCCGCCGACCGGATGGCCCGTCGGCTCGGGCGCGATCACGCCGTCGTGGCATCCGAGACAGCCGATCGACCCCGTGTGCGGTGCGATGCCTTCGTGCGCGTTCCGATCTCGCGGCGCACCGCCGCCGGACACGGGCGCTCCGAGGGTCGTGACAACGACCAGGGTCGCCGCGAGCCAACGCCCTCCGCGTCGCCGCGCGACGTGCCATGCGCCGCGCCCTGCCCGCCGGTCTCGGCAACCCATCGGCCGCCTGCCACAGCAACCTCGTTGCCACCCCGGGGCTCGACACATGCTCGCGATTCACATGGCGTCGCCCGCCGTGTCGGCGCACGCCGGACGACAGGACTATGGAATGGCCGCCATCTTTTCGGCACGCGGGGCAGCCATATCGTGAACGTCCTGCCGGCGAGCGCGACGCTGGCGAAACGAGCGGGCCGCGGCCGCAGGCAAGCGTCAGCGCCCGGTCGCCTTCGCGCGCGCCTCTTCGGCCTTCTTTCGCGCCGCGGTCAGCAGGCCGTCCGCCGCCAGCGGGTTGTGCGCGGGCTTCGCTGACCGGACGATCGCCAGCGAGTCCTTCGCCTCGCGCACGAGCGCCTCGGCGTCCGCGACCCGCCGCCCGCTCTTGCGCGCCCGGCGGATCGCGGCCTCGGCGGCGCCGACCGCCGCGGCCGTCTTCTTCATGTCCGCGTCGAAGCCCGCCGTCCACTCGGTGGCGAGCGGCATGACGGTCGGCTCGTGACACGCGACACACTTCTGCGCGATGGCGGCCCGGGTCTGGCGCGTGCTCCAGTCGTGGCACCCCGCGCACGCGACCGCGTCCGCCATGAGGTTGGGCGCGATCGGCTGCGCCGCCTTCACCCGCCCGCGATAGAACGCGCTCTCGTCCTTGTGGCAGCCTTCGCAGCGCTCGTTCTGCGGGCCGTGGTGGCAGCCGGTGCACGTCGCCGGCGTTGCCGTGAACGCCTTGTGGACGTCCGCGGAGTGGCACGTCGTGCAGGCGGCGCCGAGCTCCTTCGCGTGGCGCGCGTGGGGGAACCGCTTCGTCCCGTAGTTCGCGACGTCCGGCGTCTTGACGCCGATCGGCTCGTGGCACAGCACCGCGCAGTACCCGCCGCGCACGAGCGCGTCGTCCACCTTCGCCGGCGTCTTCCCGAGCGCGCGCATCGCGTCGCCCGCCCAGCCGTTCGCGAGGCGCAGGAGGTCGGCGGCGTAGAACACGTTGTGCACGCCGCGGCCGAGCTCGACGAACCGCACGTTGAACTCGGTGTCGGCGAGCAGCTTCCTGGCCTGGCCGGCCTTCGGGTGCTTGGGGGACGCCGCCAGCGCGGCCCGGGCCGCCGTCACCCTGGAACCGACGATCGCGCGCATCTTCCCGAGCGTCCCCGACCACTGCCCCACCATGCCGCGATAGCGCTCGCCGTGACAGCCGATGCACGCTTTCTCGCTGGGCCGGTACGTCTGTCCCACGATCGCCGCCGTCGCTTCCGGCTCCTTCTCGGCGACGTGGCACGCGATGCACTCGAGTCTCAGCTGCGACATGTGGCTCGGCACGGGTTTCGCGCCGCGGCCGCCGCGGCCGAGGTACATGCGGACGACCCCCTGGTGCTTCGACACGTGACAGTTCTTGCAGTCGAGCTCGCTCTCGACGTGCGGCCGCTCGGGCGGCATCGTCTCTTCGGGCCGCGGCATGGGCGACATGCCGGGATGCTGGGACGCGCCGGGCGGCGTGCTCTCGGGCGCGGGCGACGTGTCGCCGCGCTGCGCGGGAGCGGACGCCGCCGCCGGCGCCGAGGATCGAGCTGCGGCGCGCGGCGCGGCGGCGGCCGCCACGCCGGCCTCGGCACCCAGGGCGGCAAGCGCGAACAGCACCGTGACGGTGATCGCACGCCGGATCATCGGCGCACCTCCCCGGGCTTTGCCGCCGGTGTCCCCGGCGGCGACGCAGGCGGAGCAGTCGCTGCGGCGGGCCTCGCCGACGACGCGGGCGCCGAGGCCGCCGCCGTGGGCGCCGAGGCCGCCGCCGTGGGCGGTGCTCCGGCCGGCGCCACGCTCGCCGTCCGCTGCTCGCGCGTCGGCGCCAACCGGTGCTTGATCTCCGTGTGGCACCGGGCGCACTCGATGTTGTGTCCCGCGACGTGGAAGTCGTGGATGAAGGGAATGTCCGTGTAGCGCTTGAGCTTGTCCGGCTGGTTGTGGCACGTGAAGCAGCGCTCGCGTGGCGCTTCGCCTTCTCCCTCGACCACGTTGAGATGGCAGTTCTGGCAGGCGATGCCCCGCTTCATGATGTCCGCGTGGTTGAACGTCCCGCCCGCCACCTTGATGTCCCCCTTCGGCGGCTGGTGGCACCCGGGGCACCCACCGATCGGCTGCAGCTCACGCGCGGTCTTCGTCCCCTTGAAGTGGCAGAGGAAGCACGTCGACTCCGTGACCTCGATGTGCGTGCCGACGACGATCTGGCTGTGGCAGCTCGTGCACCGCAGCTGCCGGCCGCGCCGCGGTTCCTCGAGGTGCGGCTTGTGGTCGAACTCGATCCCGCGCTTGAACACGACCTTGCCCTGGAGCAGCCGCCGGTCGTGGCACCCGGAGCGCAGGCAGCTCGCGTCCTCGACCTCCGCGAAGGGCTTCGAGCTGTAGGTCTGCGTCGCCCACTTCGCGACCTGGGTGATCGCCTGGTACTTGACCCAGATCGTGTCGCGGAAGCCGGGCGGGTAATGGCACTGCACGCACGCGACGTCCTTGTGCTTGGACGTCTTCCAGGCCTCCACGTACGGCTTCATGATGTGGCACGAGTTGCAGAGGAGCGGGCTCGTCGAGAAGTGCCACGCGCCGGCGCCGCCCGCAACCATCACGACGAGCACGATCCCGAGCGTGACCGCCAGCGGGATGCCGAAGATGCGCCGCCGCCAGCGCGAGCCTTGCGACGGCGCCGGCGGTGTCTGCTCGTTGGCCGGTCCATCCGTCATCGCATCCCCCTCGACTCCGGCATCCTGCACCCCCTGAGCTCCGGGACGCGGTCGGCCGCGCCTCCGGGATCTTGCCAGTCCATCACCGGCATCGTTTCTCGTGGAATCGGGCGCATGCCGGATTGGCCCGGCTGGCCCGTTGCGGTTTCATGGGCCCAGAAGCAGCCACCACACAAAAGGAGGTCACGGACATGCTGACGCATCGAGGCGGATCGACGGTCAAGGGCGGCTTCTACTGGAACGTCAAGGCGTGGAGCCTTCACCCGCTCTCCGGGGAGCGGGGCGTGCTGCCCGGCGGCGAAGAGCTCCGCTACGTGAAGGTGCCGGCGCTGCTCCTGCTGGTCCTGGCGCCGGTCATGGGCGGGCTCTACGTCATGTTCCTGCCGTGCATCGGCTTCGTGCTGGTGTTCCGCTTCCTGCTCGAGAAGGCGGGCGTGACGCTCGCGAAGGCGGTCGCCGGCGCCCGCGAGGAGCCCGCACCGAAGAAGTCGCGGTGAGCGCCTCACGACTCGCTCGCGATCACGCCCTTCTTGAGGGCGAACTTGATCAGCTCGGTGCGGCTGTGGAGGTCGAGCTTCTCCATGACGCGCTCGCGGTGGGACATGGCGGTCTTGACGCTGATCCCGAGGACCTGGGCGGCCTCCTTGCTGCTGCGGCCCTCGGCGATCAGCTTGAGGATCTGCTTCTCGCGGGCGGTCAGCGCGTCGTAGGGATCGGGCGCCTCGGCTCCCACCGTCGGGCGCACCGATCCCTCGACGACGGCCTTCGCCACCTTCGGGTCGAGCACGAGCCCGCCGGCATGCGCGGCGCGGATCCCTGACTGGAGATCCGACGCCGCCGCCTTCTTGAGCACGTATCCCGACACGCCGGCGGCGAGGAACCGCCGGGCGTACTCGCGGTCCTCGTACTGCGTCAGCACCAGGATCTTCACGCGCGGGTTCTCGCGCCGGATCTCCAGCGTCGCCTCCAGACCGCCGAGCCCGGGCATGGCGACGTCCATCAGGATGACGTCCGGGTCGAGCCGCCGGCACTGGTCGATCGCCTCGCGCCCGTCGGCCGCCTCGCCGACCACCTCGATGTCGCTCGACAGGGCGAGGAGCGCGCGGATGCCGTCCCGCAGGATGGCGTGGTCGTCGGCGATGAGAACGCGGATCTTCGCCACCTCACCCCCGCGCGGCCAGCGGCACCGTCACCGCGATCCGCGTGCCCTGGCCCGGCGACGCGTCGATCGTCAGCGTGCCGCCCAGCAGCGTCACGCGCTCCCGGATGCCGGTCAGACCGAGCCCGGTGCCGCTCGCCGACGGTCCGATCGCCTGCAGGTCGAAGCCCTTGCCGTCGTCCTCGATCTCGATCGTTACGGCGTCGTCGCGCGCCGCGCACTCCACGAGCACGGTCTCCGCCGCAGAGTGCTTCGCGACGTTGTTGAGCGCCTCCTGCACGACCCGGAAGAGCGCGGTCTCGATCTCCGCCGGCAGGCGGCGATCGAGGCCGCTGAACTCGCATCGCACGGTGATCCCGAGCGGCTCCAGGTGCCGCTCGGCGTACCAGCGAACCGCCGAGGCCAGCCCGAGGTCGTCGAGCACCGATGGGCGGAGGTCGAAGAGGAGCCGGTGGAGCTCGTCGAGCGCGCGGCCGGCGATCGCCTTGGCGTCGTCGATCCGCTCGCGTGCGGGTCCGGAGGCGAGCGTCGACGCCGTCTCGAGACCGATCGCCACCGCCGCGAGCGACTGGCTGGTCTCGTCGTGGAGCTCACGGGCGATCCGCTTGCGCTCGTCCTCCTGTGCGGAGATGACCTTTCGGAGGAGCTCGCCACGCGAGCGATCGCGCTCGGACAGCTCCCGGTAGAGCCGCTCGAGATCCCGCGTGCGCTCCTCGACGCGCCGCTCGAGCGTCTGGTGCGACTCGCGGATCGTCGCGCGCATCCGGTCGAGCGATCGGCCGAGCCGCCCCACCTCGTCGTCGCCGAGCGGCGGGACCGGCTCCGCCATGTCCCCGGCCGCGATACGTTCCGCCACGCGCGTCAGCAGGCGGATCGGCTTGCGGATGGACCACGCCGCGCCCCACGCGAAGACCAGGCCCACGGCGAGGACGGCGGGAATGACGAGCGCCAGCCGCTTCGTGAGCGCGGCCAGCGCGCCGAACGCCTCGGCTTCCGGCTGACGGATGGCGATGCCCCACGGCACGACCGCGAGCGGCACGAACGCCAGGACGTCCGACGCGCGAATGCGCGGCCGCTCCGGTGTACGCTGGCGCAGCGGCTCCGGCGCGGCGGCGCACTGCGTCGCGCGCGAGTCCCCGGGAGCCTCGGCCTCGTGGCAGCTGTGACAGGTCCCGGCTGCCGACTTCCGGTCGCGGATCAGCCCTTCGATGAACCGGCCGTGGTCGCTCTTGATGTAGCGGCGGCTCGGGTCAGTCGTGGCGATGACCACCCCGGTGCGGTCGACGAGCTCCGTGCACCCGTGCTGGCCGAACCGGAACGGCCGCAGCAGCGCGGCGAAGCGCTCGCCCTCGGGATCGATCGCCCCGGCGGCCACGCTCACGATGCGGCCCTTCCAGTCACGCAGCGGCACGGCGAGATACACGCGCTTGCCGCGGCCGGGTTCGTCGACGAGCGTCGAGACTTCCGGCTTGCCCGTCCGGAAGGCCTGGGCGATGACCTCCACCTGCGCGAGGCCCGCGGCGTCGGCACGCGCGCGCGCCGGCTCCTCCCAGACGATCGTCGCCGGTGGCGAGAGCAGGATCACCGACTCGAACGTGTTCGCGCGCAGGTAGGCGGCGCGCACGGCCTCGCGCTCGCGTGCCGCGTCCGCCGGGTCCCCCGAGCGCCAGACTGCGCCGATCGCCTGCAGGGTCTCCAGGTCCGACTTCACGACGCCGTCGAGATGGTCCGCCACGCTCCTGCCGAGCAGCATGCGCTCGGCCTGGAGCTCCCGGGTGATCGCCGCCACGCCGGTCCATGCCGCCCATGCGACGGCGCTCGCCGGCACGACCATCGCGAGCGCGACGACGAGCATGATGCGCGCATGGAGGCCGTGGAGGTTCGGGCGAACGGGCATCAGGGCTTGTGCTCGGCCGCCCCGACCATGCGCTCGTACTCGAGCGGGTGCTCGTGGTGCAGGCGCCTGGCACTGATCTTCCCGGTGAAGATCGACGGGTCGAACGGGAACACGTCGGGCGACAGGTGCGCGTTGTAGATGTGCCAGGTGATGACGACCAGGAAGGCGAGCAGCCCCTCGTTGCTGTGCGCGACCTTCGCCGCCGGGATGAGCTCGCCGGGGAGGAACCGCGCCGCGAGGACGGGGAGGTAGAGGATGAAGCCGGTCGCGGTCATCACACCGCCGCCCAGCACCATCCCCCAGTACTCGAACTTCTGCCGGTAGTCGTACCGGTCGAAGCGCGCGGGCTGGTCCGCGAGCCCGAGGTAGTACCGCAGCGTCTGCACGGCGTCCGTGAAGTCCTTCCGGATCGGCACGATCGACCACGACCGTCCGGTGAGTCCGATGACGAGCGCGACGGTCACGTGGACGATGGTGAAGACGGCGAAGAGGATGCCGGACATCCGGTGCAGCCATCGCGTGCGCTCGACACCGCCCAGCACGTCGACGGTCCACCGCGCCCAGTCGGCGTCGGCGAACTTCTGCGGGAACCCGGTGACCGCGAGGATCGTGAACAGGACCATCACGGCGAGGTGCTCGACGCGGCGGTGCAGCGTGAAGCGCGGCAGCATGTCACTCATCGGTTCACCACCACCCGCCACAGGTGAAGGACGATCTGCAGGACCAGACCGCCGATCACGAACGGGATGAAGATCCAGTAGAAGATGGTCACGCCGTACACGATCGGGGCCTTCGACCAGCTCGGCTCGTAGTGCCCCAGCCACGCGGCCGGGAAGTTGGCCGTCGCGTCCGCGTGGCAGCGCTGGCACACCTTGACGAGATTCTCCCGCATCACCGCGGAGCCCGGCTCCCGGACCCTGGTGATGTCGTGGATCCCGTGACAGTCCGTGCACACCGCCGCGATGCGCTCGCCGGACGCCGTGCCGGAGCGCTGCAGCGACGCGGTCACGCCGTGGAAGTCGCCGAGGTACGTGGACACGACCTTCGTGGACAGCCCGTACTTCTCCATGACCTGTTCGTCGGTGTGGCAGGACCCGCAGAGCTCGGGCGTCGCGAGGTGGAAGCGCGACGTGCGGGGATCCCCGATGTCGTGGGAGCGGTGACAGTCCGTGCACACCGGCACGTCGCGATTGCCCTCTTCCAGCAGCGCCCGGCCGTGCACGCTCTTCGCGTACGCGGCGAAGACCGGCTGATGGCAGCGGGCGCACGTCTGCGAGATCCGGGACCGGGACCCGTTCTTCTTCGCCACCGCGTGGGCCGTGTGGCAGTCGCTGCAGACCGGCGCGCGGGCGTCGCCCTTCGCGACGCGCTGGTAGTGCACGGAATCGAGCGTCTTCGTGAAGTTATCGAAGTGGCATCCCTTGCACTGCTCGTAGTACGCCAGCGTGACGTCGCGCGCCGTGCGGAACGGCTTCGCCGGATGCGGCACCTGTCGCATCCCGGCGTGGCACTCGACGCAGCCGAGCCGGTCGCCGTGCACGGAGCGGCGGAAGGTCTGCGCGTCGACGAAGAGCGCCAGGCGCTCGCCACTCGGCAGCGTCATCGAGAGATTGCGGTCGCCGTGGCACCCGAGGCACGTGTCGACCTCCTCGGATGCCGCCGGCGCGGCGGGCGCGCCCGCGACTGCCGCGAGCAGGACGACCGCCACCGAGACCAGGCGTTGGACGATCACGGCGATCCTCCGTCACGAGCCATAGCCGAAGACGGCGTACATGATCAGCGCGAAGAGCGTGAGACCGATGGCCACGGCCGTCGTGCCGACGATGCGGCCGAAGTTCTTGAGCCACCGCGGCGGCGCGTCGGCCTTGATCGTGCCGAGCCGGCCCTCGGCCCTGAGGCGCTCCCACTCGTCGGGACGCTCGTGCTCGAGCTCGTCGTCGCGCACGCGTCCGGTGAAGATGACGAGGTCCATCGGGAACTTCTCGGGGCGCAGGTGACTGTTGAAGAAGTGAATCGTGAAGATGAACCCCACGGCGAGCAGCGCCTCTTCGCCGTGGATCAGGTTCGTGATGTTGAACACCCAGCCCGGCACGAACCGCGAGAAGAACGTGTGGAACCAGAGGACGTAGCCGGAGGCGCCGATGATGAGCATCCCCCAGAACACGGCGAAGTAGTCGAACTTCTCCCAGTACGTGAACCGCCCGAACCGGGGCTGCGCCCCGAGGCCGAGGAAGTAGCGGATGTGCTGGAGCATCTCGACCGCGTCGCGCGGCTGGGGCACCAGGGAATCGGGGCCCCACAGGATGTGGAGCTCCCGCTTGACGAAGAGCCGGTAGAGGAGGTGGACGACGTGGATCGTGAAGCACGTGGTGAGCAGCACCGCGAAGACGCGATGGAAGAACCCCATCACGCCGAAGCCGCCCATCGTGTGCGAGATCCAGACCGCCCAGGGGCTCTGGTTGAAGTGGAGCGGCAGCCCGGTCGTGGCGAGCCCGAGGAAGCTCGTCATCAGGAGGCCGTGCAGCAGGCGCTGCCCCAGCGAGAAGCGGAAGTACCACTCAGGCATCCTGGCCCTCCTGGTCGGATCCCTCCGCCGGAGGCGGCGCGTGCCGCCCGCCGTTCCTGCCGACGAGGCTCCTCACACCCCAGAGGACCGTGTGCACGCCGAAGAACGAGAACGTGCCGACGAGCAGCCACACCATGAACTTCCACGTGTAGTGCAGCAGCGGGCTGCGGTCCACGTTCTCCGGCTCGGCGTGCGGATCGTACTTCGCGAAGTTCTCGTTGGAGGCGGGATGACACTTGGCGCACGTCGTGACGCGATTGGCGACGTTCACCGTCGAGCGGACGTCGCGCGTCGGATAGATGTCGTGCGCGCCGTGACAGTCGGAGCAGCGGGCGACCCGCGTGAAGCCGAGGGCCGTCACCTTGCCGTGGAACGTGTCGCGGTACGTCCGGAGCGACTCCTTGTGGCACGTGCCGCACTCCCGCACGATCTCGAGCTTCCAGCCCTCCGCCTCGACCCGGCGGATCTCGTGCGCGGAGTGGCAGTCGATGCAGATCGGGGCGATCGTGCTCCCCGCCGCGACCGCCTGTCCGTGGACGCTCTGCCGGTACTCCCTCAGCACACCCGCGTGACACGTGCCGCACGTGGCCGGAACGTTCGTGCGGAACACCCGCGACGTCGGCTGATCCTTCGCCTTGATGTCGTGGGCACCGTGGCAGTCCGAGCAGTTCGCCGCCACGAGCAGGCCGCTCCTCGTGATGGCGCGCCCGTGGATCGAGTCCATGTAGAGCTTGTAGACGTCGCCCACCTCGATGTTGTGACGCCGTGCGATCTCCGGGTCGCCGTGACACGTGGCGCACGTCCGGGGCAGATTGAGGTGGTACGTCGGCGCCTGGGGGTCGGTCTTCACCTGGAGCGTGTGCGCCGGGCCGTGACACGAGGTGCAGGTCGCCGCCTCGGTGTCGCCCCGCGCCCGGGCCTTGCCGTGGATCGACTCCCGGTAGAGCCCGACCTGCGCCTGGTGGCACGCCGCACACCTCTCGGTGCCGAGCGTCTTCGGGTCCCGCACGTCGTGCGTGCCGTGGCAGTTGGCGCACGTCGTCGCCCGGTCGCCCGCCCGCGCCGCCGCGGGGCTGCCGTGCACGCCGGTCTTCAGCACCTCGGCCTTGTCGGCGTGACAGCCCGCGCAGTCGACCCGCGGCAGCTTCTCGTCGTGCGGTGCGGTCGCGGTCGTGTGGCAGGACGCGCAGTCGAGGCCCGCGTGCCGCGAGCCGTCGAGCACCTGCGCGTCGACGAACAGCGAGCCTCCACGCTTGCCGCCGCGCTCGAGGTCCTTGTCGGCATGGCAGGCGAGGCAGTCCTCGTTCTTCGGCGTCTCGGCCTTCGCGGCCTTGCCCTTCGCCGACTGCCCCGGGCTCGTCTCGGCCTTCGGCATCGCGAAGTCCGCGGGCCCCTTGCCCTGCGCGCGCACGAGGACGACCCCGCCGACCAGGACGAGGAAGGCCGCCACCGCCATCGCGCCCGGCCATGTCGGGGCCCCCCACTCTAGCGATGGCATTTGTCGCACTCGTCGATCGCGAACACCGTCGCGCCGGCCATCGACGTCTTGCCGTCGTGGCAGGCGCCGCAGTACTTGCCTTCCTGCTTCGCGTCCAGCGTGATCGGGCCGGACCCGCCGCGCTTCATCTTCAGGTCCTTCATGTGGCACGTCGTGCACTTGCCGGTCTTCGGCACGTGCGTCGCGTGGCTGAACGTCACGGGGCCCGGACTCGAATCCGCCTGCGGGATCTGGAAGTCGGGCGGGAGCTTCGGCGGGGCGCCGGCGGATGCGGATGCGGACGCCACGAGGAGTACCACGGCGAGCAGACAGCGGATGCAGAGCACGCGGGCGTCTCCTTGCCTGGTCCGGAACGGGCTCAGGGCGGTCCGTCGCCGAGGTACGCGGCGAGGTGTCGCATCTCGGCGCCGGAGAATCGGGGATGGAGGATGCCGCGCTCCATCGCCACCGCGGCCATCTTCGGCGTGTGGCGCCAGATCGTGGCCGCCCACCGCGCCGGCGGCGCGAACACCGCCCGGCGCTCGCCGAGGTCGGGCGCGATCCGCGCGCCCTCGCCGCGGAGGCTGTGGCACTTGAGACATCCCTTCGTGACCAGCGCGTCGTGACCGCGCAGGCGGTCCGGCTTCGGATCGCGGGCGGGATCGGCGCCGAGGTACGCCATCAGGTCGGCCACCTCGTCGTCGGAGATCACCGGCCACGGAACGCCTTCCTGGGTGAGCGCGGTGAACATCTGCGGGACGTGACTCCAGAAGCGTCCGGTCAGCTCGTACGCGCCTTGCGGACGCCGCAGCCGCTCGATCGGCGGGCCGCCGCCCGGCTCGCCCTGGCCGCGATGACACCGCGCGCACTGCTTGACCTCGAAGAGCTGACGGCCACGGGACGCGTCGCCAGGCCCGCCGGCGGCGCCGGCGGCGACGACCACGAGCGCACCGACGGCTCCACCGAGCAGGATCCGAACGACGCGTCCCCGGGTCACCACTGACGGTCGGCTCTCAGGCCTTCTTCTTGTGGCAGGTCTCGCACTTGGACTTGTCGTCGACCGCGAAGGGAACCTTGTCGCCCACCTTCTTCTTGCCGTCGTGGCAGGCCCCGCACTGTTCGCCGGCCTTCATCTTCTCCATGGTCGGCGTGCCCGTCTGCCCCTTCTTCATCTTGAAGACCTTGGTGTGGCAGGCGGTGCACTTGTCGACGCCGGCGTCCCGGTGCTTCTGATGGCTGAACGTGACCGCGCCCGGGCTGTCCTTCTGGGGCTCGTAGCTAAAGTCCGGGGGGATCTTCGGCTGGCTTTCCACGGGCGCGAACATCGTGAGCGAGAGCGCTGTCGCACCGACGACCGCCAGGATGACGAGTGTGGTGAATCGCACGTGGTTCCTCCTTGCCGGGGTTGACCGCACTGTGACGCGCGTGAACGATGTGAACGAGCACCTCCCCTGTCCGGCGGCTTCGATGCTCACCGTCACCTCGCGGACGCCGCGGGCGCGCGACGCACCGACCGGAGGTACGCGATGAGATCCGCCATGTCCTGGGCCCGGAACGCGGGCCACGGCGTGCGCTGACGCGCTCATCGTAGCCAGCTAAGACAAGGCGCTTCAATCATTCGAACGCATCATCATGCTCAATATTTCCACACTGTCCGGACGTGCGGTCGCCGGCGCGCGTGCACGGCGCTGTGGCATGGCCAGGACCGTCTCTTGCTCGACCCTTGCCCGGGCTTGGGACACTTGGGCAAGGCGTGTGCCAGGCAGCGAAGTGCCGTAACGTGTCAGAATGAGAAGCGAAGGATCCAACGGTCTAGTGCGTCGAGACGGGAACGGAGGGGCGGGCAAGCCCGGGTGAGGCGCGATTACCTCACCCGGACACTACGTTCAGCGGGTCTCGGACTTCGGCCTGGCGCCCGGCGCGGGCTTGCGTGCGGGCGAAGGCTTCGCCGCTGGCGGTGCCTTCGCGAGCGACGTGAGGTACGCGCTCACGTCGGCGAGCTCGATCGGCGAGAGCATCGGCCACGCGACCTGCTGGCGCTGCGCGCTCGCCTCCATGAGCGCGCTGTGGTTCCACATGCCGGCGACGACACCGGCGGCGGACTTCACGACGTTCGAGCTCGCGAAGTCGGCCGCTGCCTTGCCCCCCTTGCCGCGGATCGAGTGGCAGCCGAGACAACCCTTGTCCCGCACGAGCTTCTGCCCGCGCGCGGCGCTCGCGCCGTGGTCGAAGTAGTGGGACACGTAGAGGTACGCGAGGACGTCGGCCATGTCCTGGCCGGTCAGGCGGGGCACCTCGAGTCCGCGCTCCTTCATCTTGGCCCACATCGACGGCCCATGGTTCCACATGCGCGAGGCGAAGCTCGTCAGGCTGACGTGATGACCGGCCCGCCCGAGGTCCGGGCCCACCTTGCCGCCTTTGCCCGCCACGGCATGGCACGTCGAGCAGTGTCGCTCGGCAAAGATCTTCTCGCCGCGCTCAGGCGTGCCCGGGATGATCTGCAGGGTCTCGGTCGACGTGTCCTTCGACGCGGCGACGATGTACGCGATGAGGTCCACCATCTCCTTGCCCTGGAAGGTCGGGCGCGCGATACCGCGCTCCTTCATCACCTCCGCCATCTGCGGACCGTGGTTCCACATGCCGGTCGCGACCAGCACCGGCGAGTTCGCGCGCTTGAGCGCGTCCAGCGAGGGCCCGACGGTGCCCCCGGTGCCACCCAGCGCGTGACACGAGGCGCATCCCTTCGCGCTCCAGAGCTTCTCGCCGACCTTCGGGTCACCGAGCTCGTCCCAGTACTGCGCGGTGAACAGGAACGCGATCAGGTCGTTCGCCTCGCGCGGCGTGAGGTGCGGCCGCTCGATGCGCGCCTCGCGCATCCGGGCCCCCATGCGCGGCAGGTGGTTCCACATCGCCGCGGCGATGTCGTAGTAGCCCTTGGCGCCCTCGAGCCGGCCGAGGTCCGGGCCCGGGCCGCCACCCACGCCACGGATCGCGTGGCACTTGCCGCAGCCCTTGCGCGAGAAGACGTCGAAGCCCGCGAGCATCCCCCAGTCGGGCGCGAACGGGGCCGGCACCTGCGGAGCCGTCTGCTGCGGGCTGGATGGCTCCTGGGTCTGCGCCTGCTGGCCCGACGCGCCGGACGCACCGGAGAGGACGGCGAGGGCGAGCAGCGTCAGGCTCGTCACGGATCTCAGAGCCCGTGAACGAATCGGGTGATCGAGGAGCGCCACGGCTTTGTCGGGTGCGTCCGCGCACCCCTCGGGTGCGTCCGCGCACCCCTCGGGTGCGTCCGCGCACCACGGGTGCGTCCGCGCACCCCCCCCGTGGCGCTCCGAGCGCGGGGCCGGGGGAGTACGAGGGGGGCGTGAGCCCCCTCCGTACGAGTGTCGGGGGCATCGATAGTCCCCCCATGAACTCAGGGCTCGACTCATCGGCTGATCTTTCCGTCGATTGACGTTGTGCGCGGGCCGCGCGGTGAACGGGAGGAGGAGAGGGGACACGGCGACCCATGCTAAAGTCGCGCCCCGCCAGCCGTCAAGCGGCGTCGCGCGTCGCGTCCTGCCCGAGGTCGTCGACGTCGTAGCAGTAGACGTTGCCGAGCTCGCTGACGTCCGCCGCGACGTTGCGCGGGATCGCGATGTCGATGAGGAAGAGCGGGCGGGTGCGGCGGCCGAGGACGCGCCGGACGTCGGCGGCGCGGATGATCTAGTCCTGTTTCACGTCGAACAGGATCTGCGCGCGGTGCCAGTGTCCTCGATCGCCCTGTGGGCTGCCTCGAGCTGATGTCGGAGCTCCCCGGGCTCGGTCATGCCGGCGGGCGCTGTGCCAGTCCAGTGCCACGTCGATGACCACTCACCGCATTGCCGGGAAACTTCGCGGCGCCGTGGCGCAATCGCACGAAGCCGATGAGCCAAAGACCGGCGCTCGGTGCCGCTGCCGTGGGGAGCAGACGCCTCAAACGGGACAGCGACACCCCGCTGCTAGCGGCGCGGCTGGGCGCGCGTGCGTGAATGGTTTACCACGCGCCGTGGCACCCTCATTGCTCCCCGAGGAAGCTTCACGATGGAGCCCGTGGGAAGGCCAGCGCCGTTTCTCCGCCTCGAGCGCCAGGTGCGGCGACTCCAGTGGCTGGCGGTCGTGCTCGTCGCCGTCATCGCGATCCTGCCGCCGTCGCTCTTCGTCGTGTTCGAGCTGCGCCACCTCCGGACGGAGACCGAGCGCCACGCGCGCCAGCTGGCGCTCCTCGTCGTCGCGGAAGTCGAACGCGCCGGGCCGGACGTCGATGCGCTCCGTGCGCTCCTCGAGCGCGAGACGCGCTTCGGGCTCGCGGCGCTCGCGCTCACCGATCCGGACGGCCGTGAGGTCGTGCAGATCGGCCACGGGGCGAGCCTGCTGTCGACAAGCCGCATCGCAGTCGGCCTGCCGGCGTCCACCGCGCCGTTCGCGGAAATCCGGGTGGCCGGCGACGACAAGCGCCTGCTCCTCGACGCCGCGCGTGTCCTCGCCATCCACATCCTGGTCGCCGGCCTCCTCGCGCTCGCGGTCTACCGGCTGCCCATGCGGAGCCTCCGGCACGCGATCGAGGAGGTCGAGAAGACGCACACCCAGCTCCTGCACTCCGCGAAGCTCTCGGCCATCGGCGAGACCTACGCCGGACTCGCCCACGAGATCAACAACCCGCTCGGGATCTTGCTCTCGCGCGTGCGGCTCATGCTCGCCGCCGCCAGGGGGCGCGGCTTCGACACGGACCTGGTGCGCGACCTCGAGATGATCGAGCGCCACGGCAGCCGGATCGGCGCGATCGTGCGCGGATTGCTCGTGTTCTCGCGAAAGACCTCCTTCGAGGCGATCGACACCGACATCAACGAGCTGCTGCACGAGGTCATCGCCCTCGTCGAGCCGCCGCTGGGCAAGCACGGCGTCAAGGTCCTCGCGATGCTCGATCCCGGGCTGCCGCCGATCGCGGGCAGCCGCGATCACCTGCAGCAGGTGTTCGTCAACCTGCTCAACAACGCCCGTGACGCCATGCCGGGCGGGGGCACCGTCGCGGTGCGGACGTACACGGTGAACGGCACGGTGGTGGCCGAGGTCGAGGACAGCGGCAGCGGCGTGCCGCCCGAGATCGTCGACCGGATCTTCGAGCCGTTCTTCACCACGAAGGATCACGGCACCGGGCTCGGGCTGTCCGTGAGCTACGGCATCGTGCGCGCGCACGGCGGGACGATCGCCGTCGAGTGTGCGCCGACCCGCGGCGCCTGCTTCCGCGTCAGCCTGCCGGCCGGAGGGAGACCAACGTGACGCGCCGAGCAGCGAAGATCCTGGTCGTCGACGACGAGGCCGACATGGCGGAGAACCTCGCGCTCGTGCTCAGGAGCGCCGGCCACGAGCCGATCATCGAGCTCGACTCGCGCAGCGCACCCGACGTGATCGACCGTGAGCGCCCGGATCTCGTCATCACCGACCTCCGCATGCCGGGGCTCGACGGGCTCGCGCTCATCGAGCGGGTGCGCGCCGCGCACCCCGACATCCCGGTCGTGGTCCTCACCGGCTACGCCACCATCGACTCCGCCGTGGACGCGATGAAGAAGGGCGCGACGGACTACGTCACCAAGCCGTTCGTGCCCGAGGAGCTCGTGTTCCGCATCGAGCGCGCGCTCGCGTGGATGCAGCTCGCCGAGCAGAACCGCTATCTCCGTGAGCGCATCGAGCAGCACGGCGAGCACCGCGACGTCGTGGGCCGGAGCCCGGCGCTCGCCGAGGTGCTGCGGGTCGTCGACCGCGTGGCCCCGACCGACGCGCGCGTGCTGCTCGTCGGCGAGAGCGGCACGGGCAAGGAGCTCATCGCCCGCACCATGCACCGGCGCAGCCCGCGCCGCGACGCGCCCTTCTTCGCGGTGAACTGCGGGGCGCTGGCGGAAAGCCTGCTCGAGTCGGAGCTGTTCGGCCACGAGCGCGGCGCGTTCACCGGCGCCGTCCATACGAAGAAGGGCATCTTCGAGGTCGCCGACGGCGGCACCCTGTTCCTCGACGAGATCACCGAGACGAGCCCCGCCTTCCAGACGAAGCTCCTGCGCGTGGTCCAGGAGGGCGAGCTGACGCGAGTCGGCGGGACGCGGGCGCTCAAGGTGGACGTGCGGCTCATCTCGGCATCGAACCGGGATCTGCGCAAGGCGATCGCCGAGAGCCGTTTCCGCGAGGACCTGTTCTACCGCCTGTCCGTCGTGCGCATCGACCTGCCGCCGCTCCGCGAGCGCGTCGAGGACATCCCGCTCCTCGCGGCGCACTTCCTCGCGCGGTACGCGGCGCAGATCAAGAAGCGCGTGCGCGGCTTCCACCCGGAGGCGATGGACCGCCTCCTGCGCTATCCGTGGCCCGGGAACATCCGCGAGCTCGAGAACGTCATCGAGCGCGCCGTGATCATGGCCGAGGACGCCGACGAGATCCTCGTCGAGGATCTTCCGGGCGATCTCGACGAGGTGCGCGCGCACGAGGCGACGCCGCTGGCCGAGGTCGCGAACACCGAGCGCGAGGTCATCGTCCGCACGCTGCGCGAGTGCGGCGGCAACCGGAGCCTCGCGGCCAAGAAGCTCGGCATCGGACGCCGCACGCTCTACGACAAGCTCGCGCGTCTCGGCATCCCGCTCCGGTCGTCGTAGCGCGCGCTCGCCGAACCGAGATCATGGGGGGACTATCGAAGCCCCCGACACTCGTACGAAGGGGGCTCACGCCCCCCTCTCACTCCCCCGGCCCCGCGCTCGGAGCGCCCCGCGGGGGGTGCGCGGACGCACCCGGGGGGTGCGCGGACGCACCCGAGGGGTGCGCGGACGCACCCGACAAAGCCGTGGCGCTCCTCGACCACCCGATTCGTTCACGGGCTTTGAGCTGCCGGCGCGTACCGCACAGTGTGCGGCACACCTGTGCGGCAGCCCGCACATCGAGACGAAAGACGGTCGTGTTCAGTTCGTTCGCTTCGCGCCACGCGGTGGCGCATCCGCGGGGACGCGGCCCACCACGTGACGCACAGTCTGCGGAACGGCATCCGTCTTGCGGTCCATGGTCAACGACTCACCAGCTGGATCGTCAACGGAGGCCTCGCGGTCACGCGAGATGTCAGCATGCGGCTCTGCATAACGTCCGCGATTCTCGGCGTCACCCTCGTCGCTGGCCCCGCTGCCGCGCAGTCTCTCAGGGCCGCGTACCTGTACACCCTCTCGGACTTCACCGGGTCGATTCGCGTCGACTGGTCGCGCGTCGCGGTGGATCGGCAGCGGAACGAGGTCTACGCGTTGCACCAGAACACCGTGCGGGTCTTCAACGAGTCGGGGATGGAGGTCTATCGCTTCGGCGACGATCTCGATATCGGTCACATCGTGGACGTCGCGGTGGACGATCGGGGCGACGTGTTCCTGCTCTCCTACCGGGACTCGAAGGCCGCCATCGTCCGCTGCAATTACCGGGGTGAGCTCCAGGCCCGGATCACGCTGAAGCGATTGCCGGCCGAGTTCTCCGACTTCGTCCCGAACCGCATGGTCTTCCAGCAGGGACGGTTCTTTCTGGCCTCCTCCAGCGGCCTCAAGATCGTGACCGCCGACCGCGACGGCCATTTCGTTGAGGGCTTCGACCTCGTGCCATTGCTCGACCTCGAGGAGCAGGACCGGGGCAGCGCCGAGCTCGGCGGGTTCAGCGTGGACCCGGCCGGCAACGTGTTGATGACGATCCCCGTCCTGTTTCGCGCATTCGTCATGTCACGCGATGGCACCGTCACCGCGTTCGGCAGGGCGGGCAGCGCGCCCGGGCGGTTCAACATCGTCGGAGGCATCGCGAGGGACCGCGAGGGCAACGTGCTGGTGGTCGACAAGGCCAAGGGCGCGGTGCTGGTGTTCGACCCGACCTTGAAGTTCGTGAGCCAGTTCGCCACGCGGGGCTCCAAGCCGGGCCAGCTCCTCACCCCGGGCGATCTCGCGATCGACGATCGCGGCACCGTGTACGTCACCCAGGCAGGCAAGCGAGGCGTCAGCGTCTTCCGGCTGACGCACGACTGAGGCCCATTCCCTATGACGACGATGGAGGAGGTGGAGGAGGGCGCGACAGGACACGGACGCGGCGCACCCGCAAACGGGTTGCGGGCTCAACGAGAACGAAGGGAGACCATGAACAGCATGAGATGGGCTTTCGTCGCAGTACTCGCGGCGACACTCGTGGCCGCGGGAATGGTTGGAATCTCCTCGGCGTATCACTCGGGCGGCGCCGCCGAGTGCACCGGCTGCCACACGATGCACGGCAGCAACACCTACCTGCTGCAGGGCAGCGACCCGAGCTCCACCTGCCTGAACTGCCACCAGCACACCGGCGACACGGGCCCGACCAGCTACCACTCCAGCACCGCCCCGGCCGACATGCCGGCTGGCGTTCCGCCCAAGCAGCGCGCGCCGGGCGGCGACTTCGGGTGGCTGAAGAAGACGTACACCTTCACCCTGCGCGGCACGCCGACGACGGACGACGGCAACCTGTTCGGGCACAACATCGTCGCGGCCGACTACGGCTACGTCGTGGACCCGAACAACGCGACGGCGCCCGGCGGGACGTTCCCGAGCGCCCAGCTCGGATGCACGAGCTGCCACGACCCGCACGGCCAGTACCGCCGCAACGCCAACGGGACGATCTCGAAGACGGGGGCGCCGATCGCCAACTCCGGGTCCTACGCCACCAGCGCCGAGCCCACGGCAACCTCGGCCGTCGGCGTGTACCGGCTGCTCGCCGGCGCCGGCTACACGAAGGGCGGCGTCACGTTCCTCGGCAACCCGGCGGCCAAGGTGCCCAGCAGCTACAACCGGACGGAAGCGGCGACCCAGACGCGTGTCGCCTACGGGCACGCGACCACCGGCGGCCACGTGTCCTGGGCCGACTGGTGCAAGACCTGCCATTCGAACCACGGCGCGTTCCCGCACCCGAACGACCAGCAGCTCGGGTCGACGATCGCCACGAACTACAACAGCTACGTGAAGACGGGCGACATGACGGGCACCGCCGCCACCTCGTTCACGTCGCTCGTCCCGTTCGTCGAGAACACGAGCGACTACACCGTCCTCGCGAGCCACGCGAAGAACGACAACACCTACCTGCAGGGCCCGAGCGGCGGGGACAGGATCACCTGCCTGAGCTGCCACCGGGCGCACGCGAGCGGGTGGAACCACGCGCTGCGGTGGAACATCGAGTACGAGTTCATGGTCTCGGGCACCTCCTGGTACGGGACGGACACGACCCCCGGCGACACCAATGCGAACAAGCACCGCGGGCGGACGTCCACCGAGACCGCCGCGGCCTACTACGACCGCCCGGCGACGCAGTTCGCCGAGGGGGGCCAGCGCCTGCTCTGCAACAAGTGTCACGCCAAGGACTAGGCCACCTCTTGACTCCGACCTCGGCGTGACTCGTGCGCGGAGGGCTGACGAGCCGATCAGCCCTCCGCCTTCTTGTAGCTCGATCGGCAAACAAGCTCTTTGACTCATTGAGGTTGCGTCCCAACTTTCTCATTCTGTCCATGGTGATTCGCCGTCGTTCCTGCGCGCTCCTCATCGGGTTGATCCTCACCGGTTGCCAGCCGAGCCTGCCCCAGCTCACCGCTCGCCTCGAGAACGAGGGCGCCGTCTACCTCTACCTGCAGCCCCTGCCACGTGAGGCGGAGCGCCTCCGGATGTCCATCGAGGCGGTTGCGGCCGTCCCTCGCGACGGCAGTGAACGCCCGATCCCGGTCTTGCTTCGCGAGCTCGCGGGCGAGGACGCGAGGCGGCAGCGGCTCCTTGCGGCAGGCGCTCTCCCGGCCGGTGACTACACCGGCTTCGCGATCCGGACCGGACGAGCATCTCTCCGAGGTGAAGCCGGGCGGTCGCCGGCGCCGGCGCCGGAGGCCGTCGCCAAGGTCGACTTCCCGTTCACGGTGCGCCGACGTGACGGTCAGGTCGTCCTGCTCACGCTCGACCCCGCCGAGTCCCGGAGCGGGGACCGGCTCGATCCGGTCTTCTCCGCCGCCGCGCCCCGGCGACCGGCCGTCGGCCACGTCGCGTTCGTCGCGAACAGCCGATCGAGCGACGTGACGGTGTTCGACAAGAAATCCCTGGACGTGTTCGATGTCGTCGTCACCGGCAGGCAGCCGGCCGGGATGGCGCTGGATCGGCGAGCCCGCAAGCTCTACGTGGCTCTCGCCGGCGACGCCGGCGTGGACGTCGTCGACGTCTTCGCTGGCCAGGTCACGGAGCGCTTCACCCTGACGCCGGGGGACGAGCCGGCCGCGCTCGCCCTCACACCGGATGGCCGAACGTTGCTGTCCGCCAATCGGGGCTCGAACACGGTCAGCATCCTCGATACAGCCTCGGGGTTCGAGGTCGCCAGACTGCCCGTCGGCAACGGACCGCGATTCGTCGTCATCGACCCCACGGGACGCGGAGCGTTCGTCTTCAACTCGCTCTCGAACACGGTGTCGGTGATCGACATCGCGGGCCGGACCGCCGTGCGGACCATCGCGACGGACCCTGCGCCCGTGCAGGGCGCGTTCAGTCGCCGGGGCGACCGGCTCTGGGTGGTCCACGAGAGGACCGCGTTTGTCACCGTGATCAATCCCACGACGCTGGCCGTGACCGGACGGTTCGCGATCCGGTCGGCGATGGACACGCTCGCGGTCGACCCCGGCACCGACGTCGTCTACGTCGGGGGGCGCCGCGAGTTCGCCGTCGGCGTCTACGATCCCCTCTCCTTCGCCGCGGTGGACTTCATCGACACGGGCGCGGGCGTCGCCCACATCGCGGTCGACAGCGAGGAGAACGCGCTGTATTTCGTCAGCCCCGGCGCCAATCGCGTCCTGGTCTCCCACCGGGTCCGCAAGGGCGTGGTGGGCGCCATCGATGTCGGAGATGGCCCGGCCTGGGTCAGCCTCATGGGGGAGCGGTAGCTGCGGTGCGCGCCCCCCGGCAGGCGGCCCCGGCTCTCGTCGGCGTCGCGATGCTCTGCGTGACGTCGGCCCGTCCGGCGCGGGCGGATGGACTGCTGGATGGCATCAACGTCAGAGAGGAAGCGGTCTACAGCCTCTTCTCGAGCAAGACGAGGGATGCCCTGACGGGGCTCCGGACGACCAGCGAGACGGAGAGCTACGGGACCAAGACGAACGTCAGGCTCAACTACTCGCTCCTGCCGAAGCTCCACCTCAACGCCGGCGGCACCTACGAGAAGGACTTCTCGAATCTGTCAGCCGACCCGATCGACCTGGAGACGAACGTCACGAGGTTCCGGCCGTACGGCTGGCTGACGCTCCGCGATCCGGTGCTCGGCGCCTCGGTCGGCTACGACCTCGCGGACGAGACGGTCAAGAGCTCGGGGCGACCGGAGACCTCGCTGACCCGGGAGACGTACAACGCGCACCTGGAGTGGAAGCCGATCGAGCTCCCGTGGACGCAGGTGCGGTACACGCGCACCTCGGTCGAGGACGAGCCGAACGTGACGCTGGACAACCGCCAGGACCTGGTGTTCCTCAAGTCCGAGTATCTCTACAAGGGGCTCAACGCCTACTATGCCGGCACGTACCTGACCACGACCGACGAGCTCCGGGACCTCGGCTCCACGCAGTGGTCGCACGAGGGGAAGCTGCTGTACGCGATCACCTTCCTCGCCGACCGCATCGCGCTGACGACCGACCACCGGATCCGCTTCACGGACGTCACCACCGATGTTCCCCTCCGGGTCACCGGGCTGGAGCAGACGGTCGAGGTGGCGCTCGTCCCGGCGAGGGGTCTCTCCTCGCTCGACGACACACCGGCGGACACGCCGCTGGACTCCACCCCGGCACTGATCGACGGCAACACGACGGTGAGCGCGAGCGCCACCCTCAACATCGGGTCGGACCGGGGCCTGGCGGGGGATTTCACGCGGCGGAACGTGGGGCTCGAGTTCAGGCCGCCCGCGGCCGTGAACCGGCTCCACGTCTCGGTCGACGTGCCGGCTCTGCCGAGCAACGAGAACCTGCCCTCGGACATCTCGAGCTCGTTCCTGTGGGAGATCTACACGAGCCGGGACAACAGCACCTGGACACTTCACGCGACGGTCGTCGGGAGCTTCGGGCCGTTCGTCCGCCGCTTCGAGCTCACCTTCCCGACGGTGACGGCAAACTTCATCAAGGCCGTCACCCGACCGCTCTCCGGCGGCGTCATCGGCACGACGAACTCGAGTGACGCGAGATACCGCACCATCGTCATCACCGAGGTGCAGGCATTCGCCGACCGGGCCGCCCCGCCCGGTGTCGGGAAGCAGCGTATCAGCCAGACGCTCCGGACCCACAACCTGGACGTCAGGGCCGCCCTGTTCCGGTCGCCGTCGCTCTACTACCAGTTCAACGCCGACTACCAGGAGCTCGAGCTCGACGACGACGTGCAGGAGCGATACGCCATCTCGAACGGCCTGTTCTTCACGCATCGCTTCAACCCGGTCCTCTCCACGAACGTCAATACCTCGATCGAGTTCGGGCGAGAGCGCGAGGAGCCCCGGACGGCGGCCCTCTACTACGCGTCGCTCGCCGCCACGCCGCTCCCGACCCTGACCGACAGCCTCGTCTTCAGCGGCAACCAGCAGCGGGTGGGATCCGCGACGGCGCGGAGCCACTCCATCGTCCTCTACAACACCGCGCAGCTCTACCGGGGGCTCGACGCCAGCCTGAACCTCGGCGCCGCGCTCACGTCGGACGAGGAGGGCGGCCGCGTGCTGTCCCGGCGGCGGGATCTGTACGTGAACGTCGGGACGTCGATCACGCCCCATCCCACCTTCGCGACGACGGTCTACTACCTCGGCAGGCTCTCGAACTTGTCGGGCAGCAACCTCGGCCGGACCCGGGACACGACCGACCACCGGCTCGATCTGAGCGCGTCGTTCACCCCTGTCCGGACGCTGGTCCTGTCGGCCGCCACGAGCATCGTCGCGGAGACGGACCGGGACACGACCACGACGCAGAATTACGGGGTGAGCTGGGCGCCGTTCCCCGATGGCACGCTGCAGTTCTCGGTCTTCTACGCCGAGAACCGCCTCCCCGAGGAGCTGACCTCACGGATCATCCAGCCCGTCGTCCGCTGGTACGTCAATGCCAGACGGCGGTCGTACCTCGAAGCCAACTATCAGCTCAATACCACCGAGGCGGCCTCGATCAAGACCGACTCGCAGGTCGTCAGCGCGCGACTGACCATTGATTTCTGACGTGCCCCGGGGGAGGTGCCGAACGATGCGAATCACGACTCGTAGCGCCCTGCTGGTGTGCCTGCTCGCCCCGCTCCTCGCGGCGTGCGGCCCGGTCGTCACGAGGGACTCCTACCGCGACAAGAACATGGATTTCGCGGCGATCCAGACCGTCGGCGTGATGCCGTTCCAGAACCTCTCGCGCGACACGCTCGCCGCGGAGCGAGTCCGCGACGTGTTCATCAACCGGTTGCTGTCCACGGGCGCGGTCTACGTGGTGCCCGTCGGCGAGGTGGCCCGAGCCGTGGCGCGGGCCGAGATCCAGTCCCCGATCACCCCCGCCCCCGACGACGTGATCAGGCTCGCCGGACTCCTGAAGGCTCACGCCATCATCACCGGGGCGGTCCAGGAGTACGGAGAGGCCCGATCAGGGGTGACCTCCGCCAACGTGATCTCCGTCAGCGTGCAGATGCTGGAGGGTCAGACGGGACGGATCGTGTGGACGGCGTCGTCCACGAAGGGCGGCGTCAACTTCTTGGACCGCCTGTTCGGAGGCGGCGGCCGCCCGATGGAGGGGGTGACGCGAGACGCCGTCAACGACCTCATCGCGAAGCTGTTCGAATAGACTCGTGGTCACCGCGGCGGAGCCGTCGGTCAGGAAGGGCCATTCGTTCCGCGTCGTAGCGGGCGCCCTGCTCGCGTCGGTCGCGCTCTACGCATCCGGGTGCGCCGCGGTCCCGATGCTGGCGGGCACCGAGCCTCGCGTCCAGAGCGTGCCGTACCGGATCGCCGTGTTCCCGGTGGAGAACCTCTCGGGCAGGGCCGCTCCGCTCGGCGACATCCGTGGACTGCTCGTGGACCGACTCGCGGCCCACGGCTTGGCGACGGTGGACGACCAGACCCTGGAGCAGGTCCTCTCGAGACACCGTGTTCGATACACCGCCGGCGTGGAACGGGAGCTGGCGAAGGCGCTGAAGGAGGAGACGGGGGCCGGCGCGGTCCTCGTTCCGTCGCTGGAGCACTACGACGACGTCACCCCGCCGCGCGTGGCCGTCTTCGCGCGACTGGTCTCGACCGGCGACGACCCCCGGGTCCTGCACGTCGCCGGCGCCGGCGTTGCCGGAGACGAGGCCCCCGGCCTGCTCGGGATGGGGCTCGTCGACGACCCTCGCGCGCTCCTGACACGCGTCGTCGACTCCCTGGCGACCTCGCTCGCCGCGCGGGAACCGGGCGCCGAGAGCCACCCGACGGGAGCACGGGCCCCCGCCAAGTTCGCGCCGAAGATCGCCTACCGCTCCGCCGCCCTGGACGCCCGCCGGACGTACTCCGTGGCGGTGGTGCCGTTCTTCAACAAGAGCGCCAGGAAATACGCCGGCGAGATCGTCTCCCTCCACATGATCCGGAGTCTCATGGCGTCGGGGCGCCTCGCCGTGGTCGAGCCGGGCGTCGTGCGGGCGGAGCTCTTGCGGTCCCGGGTCATCATGACCGACGGGATCTCGCTGTCCGACACCGACACGATCCTCAACGCCGTCGATGCCGACCTGGTGCTGAACGGCGAGGTGCTGGAGTATCGAGAACCCCGGGGATCGGGGTCGCCGAGGGTCGACTTCTCGGTCCTGGTCATCGAGCGAACGACCCGCCGCGTCGTGTACAGCGCGTCCAGCCACAATGCCGGCGACGACAGGGTCTTCTTCTTCGACTGGGGTCGCGTCGCCACCGGGCATGCCCTCACGGCGCAGATGAGTCGGGCCGTCACGGAACGGATGCTCTCCGCGCCCGCGACCCCGGCGGCTCGCCGATGGGCGCCGCGGTGAGATCCCCGATGAGAAGCCATGCGGTCCCGGCGGCGTTCGGCCTCGCGCTCGTCGTGCTGACCGCCGCCACGAGCGCCGCGCAGGGCCTGCCAGTCTTCAAGGGGAAGACGATCGTCGCGATGGTGCAGGGGGAACCGATCACGCTCGACGAGCTCAACCGGCAGGTGGCCGCCATGAAGCGCGACCGGGCGCCCGGCGCGGCGGCCGACAGACGGGCGGAGCTCGCGCTGCTCGACCGCATGGTCTACGCCCTCCTCATCACGCAGGAAGCCCGGCGCATGGGGTTCGACAGGCTGCCTGAGCTCCGCAAGATGCTCGACTCCCATGCGCGGGTGGCGCTCCGTCAGGAGCTCGTCGACTGGATCGTGAAGGACGTCCAGGCGGATGCGAAGCAGGTCGAGGAACGGTACCGGGCCTCCGTGCGGGAATGGACCGTCAGCGCCGCCCTCTTCGACGACGAGAAGCACGCGGAGGCCATGGCGGCCGAGGTCAGCGCGGGCAGGGACTTCGGCGACGTCGCCAGGACCTATCTGGCCGCGGGGAAAGCGGCGAAGGTGGATGTCGGACTCGCGCTCAAGCGGCAGGTGATGGACCCGGCGATCGGCAACGCGGTCGCCACCATGGCCGTGGGCTCGATCAGCCCGGTGATCGCCACGAAGTCGGGGTTCGTGCTCGTCAGGCTCGACGACGTCCGGTACCCGGACGATGCGGCGGCGAGAGCCGCGGCCGAGGACGCGGTCCTCCTCGACCAGCGGAAGGAAGCGGTGGCCGCATTCGATCGCGCGCTCAAGCAGAAGTACGTGAAGATCCATGGTCAGGTGCTCGAGAGCCTCGATTACGAGGCGCCAACGCCGGGGATCGAGGCGCTCATGAAGGACCACCGCGCGCTCGCGGACATCAGGGGCGAGAAGCCGATCACCGTGGGCGACCTGACCGAGGAGCTGAAGTTCACGTTCTTCCACGGCACGGCCATGGCCATCGAGCGAAAGACGTTGAACGCCAGGAAGACGCAGCTCCTCGACGGCATGCTGCACCGGCGCGTCTTCCGGAAAGAGGCCCTGCGTCTCAAGCTCGACAGGACCGACACCTACAAGGCCAGGCTCAAGGACTACGAGCAGTCCGTGCTGTTCGACCTGGTCGTGCGCAAGGCCATCGCGCCGGACGTCAAGCTCGACGAGAAGCAGCTCGAGGCGTATTACGACCGGCACAGGAACGACTACAGCCGGCCCGAGATGATGCGGATCAAGAGCCTCGTCTTCGGGACCAGGCCCGACGCCGAGCGCACGCTGGAGTCGCTCAGGACCGGAGCCGATTTCCAGTGGGTCGCGGGCCGAGCCGACGGCCAGCTTCCCCCGGGCACGAAGGGGGTCCACGTCTTCGACGGCAAACCGATCATGACCGCCGAGCTGCCCGAGGGCGTCCGGAAAGCCGTCGCCGGAGCGAAGGCCGGCGACGCGCGCCTGTACGCAAGCCCCGAGAGCCACTTCTACGTGCTGGCGGTCCAGCAGGTCGTCGCGGCGAGCCCCCAGCCCTACGAGGAGGTCAGGGCCGAGATCGTCGAGCGGGTGTGGAAGGTGGAGCTCGAGAAGGCCGTGAAGGCGTACGCGGAAAAGCTCATGTCCCTCTCGGACGTCGAGATCTACCTGAAGGCGCCGCCGGCGCACATCGGGTCGGCGCCGTGAACCGCCTGCTCCTCGGCGTGCTCATCGGTGTCTCGGCGCTGCTGCTGTCCGCATGTGTCGAGGTGCAGCAGCGCGTGCGCATGGTGCAGAAGGATTGCCTCGAGTGCCACAAGACCTTCACGGAGGTCTCCGCGGGGATGGCCAGCGTCCATCCCACGGTGAAGGCGAAGCAGTGCGAGAGCTGCCATCTGCGGCACGGTCTCATCGCCAAGGCCGTCATGAAGAAGGACGGCAACGACCTCTGCGTGCAGTGCCACGCCAAGGACAAGATCGGCCTGAACAAGAAGCACGTGCACACGGCCATCGACAAGCGCCGGTGCACCGCGTGCCATGACCCCCACGCCTCTCGAACGAGCCACCTCCTGAAGGCATCGGGCGACGAGCTCTGCTACCGGTGCCACGACAAGGCGAAGCATCAGCGGACGGTCGTGCACGCCGCCTCGCCGGCGCAGGGCTGCCTCGCCTGCCATGCCGCCCACAGCGCCGACCAGAAGGACCTGTTGCGCGCGGAGCCTGTCGCCCTGTGCCTGTCCTGCCACGTGGCGACGAGCGCCGAATTCGGCGAAGCCCACGGCGGCTATCCCGTCGAGAAGGGCGAGTCCTGCGCAGGGTGCCACAACCCGCACTCCTCCGCGCAGGCGAAGCTCCTGAAGACGAGCGCTCACGGCCCCGTCGCGACCGGTCAGTGCGAGAGTTGCCACCAGGCGGCCTCGTCCGCAACGCCGTTCAAGACGCTGGACGCACCGGACACGCTGTGCGCCACCTGCCACGATTCCGCGACCCTGAGGGCGGGCGGTACGGTCGACCACCTGCCGTTCAAGGATGGCGCGTGCACCGCGTGCCACGCGCCTCACGCCTCCGAGTTCACGAAGCTCACCGTCACGAGCGTCACCCGACTCTGCACGACGTGCCATCAGGACATGGCCGAAACGGTCTCGGTGACGCACGCGCCGCTGGCCGGCGAACGCGGGTGCCTCTCGTGCCATCCGCCGCATTCCGCAAAGCTCAAGAAGCTGCTGAACCAGGCGGAAGGGCCGCTCTGCTTCTCCTGCCACCCGACGACCAGGCAGGGACTCGAGAGCAAGGTGGCCCATGCGCCGTTCGCCGGAGAGGAATGCAGCACGTGTCACGACGCGCACGGCGCGAACGCGAAGTCCCTCGTCCGCGACCGTCTCGATCGCGTCTGCTACAGCTGCCACCCCGAGACGGGAGCCAAGTTCCTCACCACGTACACGCACGGCCCGGTCGCGGAGGGCACGTGCAACGCCTGTCACGCCGCCCATGGTGGGAGCGAGGCGAAGCTGCTGAAGGCGACCGGCGGCCAGCTGTGCGTGCAGTGCCATGGCGACTTCATGAAGCCGGCGGCGGACGGCACGAATCACGACCCGTTCGCCGGCGGCATGTGTCTCGACTGCCATGACCCGCACGGCAGCAATCTCAAGGGCATGACGTCCAAGGCCCAGGCGGCGCTCTGCTCGTCGTGTCACGAGATCCAGAAGCCCGGCGAGGCGACGAAGACCACGCACCGCCCGGTCGAGGCGTCGCAGTGCACGGAGTGCCACAACCCGCACAAGGCGCGGCTGAAGGGGCTCCTGCGCGCCCGGACGCCCGACCTCTGCCTGACATGCCACAAGGACCTGAAAGAGCGAATGGAGAAGGAACGGGCGCATCAGCCCGCCGCGAAGGATTGCCAGCGCTGCCACACGCCACACGCCTCGGCGCAGGATGCGCTGCTCAGGGAGGCGCTCCAGCCGACGTGCCTCGGCTGCCACGCGCCCGGGCAACCGGCGTTCGCCAAGGCCCACCTCGGGATCGATCCGGGGGCGATGAATTGCCGGCAATGCCACGACCCGCACGCCTCGAACGATCCGAAGCTCTTCAAGGCGAACGTCCACGTGCCGTTCGCGGCCGGCGCGTGCGACGAGTGCCACACGCGATGACCGGACGACAGGTGAGCGTGACGGTGTTCTGGGTGACCCTCGGCGCCATCCTGCTGCCGTGGCTGGCGACGCCGGTCGCCGACGGCAACGAGAAGTTCCGGTTGAAGCCGGGCGCCGAAGGCAAGCTCTGCCTCGACTGCCATTCGGACTTCACGCTGAAGCTGAAGAGCCGGTTCGTCCACACCCCGGTGAAGACCGGGAACTGCACCGGGTGCCACAGCCCGCACACCTCCGCGCACGGCAAGCTCCTGTCCGCGTCGACGCGCTCCATCTGCCTGACGTGCCACGAGGACGTCCTCCCCGAGAAGGCGCGCAGCGCGCACAGACCCGTCATCGAGGGCCGGTGCGGCACGTGCCACGATCCGCACGCGTCGAGCTACAAGGGCAATCTCTCGAAGAACGGCAACGAGCTGTGCGTCGGCTGCCACACGACCGTCGTCGACACGGCGGCGAAGGCCAAGTTCCCGCACCTGCCGGTCTCCGATGGCTGCCTGGACTGCCACAACCCGCACGCTTCGACCGCGGCCACGCGCCTGCTCAGGAGCCCCCTGCCGGCGCTCTGCATCGAGTGCCACCAGCCGGACGCGGGCTTCACGAAGCAGCACGGCGGCTACCCGGTCGGGACGGCGAACTGCGTGTCGTGCCACGCCGCGCACGGGTCGAACACGCGCGGCATCCTGTTCGACACCGTCCACGCGCCCGTGGCCGGCAAGGCCTGCACGCAGTGCCACAACCCGCCGACGGCGGCTCAGCCGTTCGCCACGACGCGGACGGGCTTCGAGCTCTGCCGCGGGTGCCACGGCAAGACGATGAACGAGACGTTCGGCAAGACCCGCGTGCACTGGCCCCTGCTGGACAAGACCGGGTGCCTGAACTGCCACGAAGCCCACGCGTCGCGAAAGCCCAAGCTGCTGAATGTCGACGAGGCGGCCCTGTGCGGGCGGTGCCATGGAGAGACGACGGCGTTCCAGCGGCGACTGACCGAGAAGGCCAAGCAGGAAAAGCCGCGCTCGAAATCGCGCGTGGAGATCGGCTCGCTGACCCACGACCCGGTCCAGCGCGGGACCTGCTCGGCGTGTCACTCGCCCCACGCCTCGAACAGCACCCGGCTGCTAAATCAGGAGTCGACCGTCGAGCTGTGCGGCGGGTGCCACGACTGGCTGAAGCACGAATCGCACCCGATGGGCGAGAGGTACCGGGACAAGCGGAGCAAGAACCTCTCCGTCGACTGTCTGAGCTGCCACCGGTCGCACGGCACGGGCTACCGGTACCTGATCGCGTTCCCGACGCCGACCGAGCTCTGCGTCCAGTGCCACAAGCAGCAGAAGAGGTGACCGTGCGAAGACTGGTCGGCTCGCTGCTGATCATCGGCTCGCTCGCCGGGCTCGGCCACGACGCGATGGCCGCCCAGGCCGGCCGGCTTCGCTATCTCGCGGCGGTCTATCTCGACGATCAGGGCCATGGCATGCGGCAGCCGGAAGCCGTCGCCTGCAACGACAGGTCGGCCCTCGTCGTCGCGGATACCGGCGGAGGCCGGCTGCTGCGGTACACCGTCGGCGACTGGGACGCGAAACCGGCCGGCGAGATCCGCGCGCCGGAACTGTCGCTCCCCGTCAGGGTCCAGATGAACTCGAAGGACGAGGTCTTCGCACTGGACGGCGCCCGGCGCCGAGTCGTCCGGTTCAACGCGAACGGCACGTTCAAGGGCTATCTCGCGCCCGAAGGGATCCCGGCGCCGGCGAGCGTCGTGCCGCGCAGCCTGGCCATCGACCGGAACGACACCATCTATCTCCTCGACATCTTCTCGGCACGGGTGCTCGTGCTCGACCCGAACGGCCGGTACGTGCGCGCGGTCCCCTTCCCGAAGGACCACGGGTTCTTCTCGGACGTCGCGGTCGACAGCCGGGGCACGATCTATCTCGTGGACTCGATCACCACCACGGTCTACGCCACACGGAAGAGCCCGGGGGAGTTCGCCCCGCTGGCCAAGAGCCTCCGGGCGCACGTGACCTTCCCGACCTCGATCGTCGTCGACGGTCGCGGCATCATCTACGTCGTGGATCAGGCCGGGGGCGGCATCGTGCTGCTCGATCGCGACGGGACGGTGCTCGGGCGGCAGCTCGCCATGGGCTGGAACGAGGGGCTGGTCCGGTCTCCATCGCAGCTCTGCATCAACGACAAGGGACAGGTGTTCGTCGCCGATCGAGGGAACAGCAGGGTCCAGATCTTCTCGATCGCGCGATAACGCGCGCCGTCGATGAGCCGCCGCGCGGCTTCCGCGATCCGCCTCGTCCCGCCCGCGCTCTTCGCAGCAGGAATCGTGGCCCTCGTGGTGGCGGTGTACTGGCACGTCGGGAGTTTCGGGTTCCTCGAGTGGGACGATGGCCGCTACGTCGTCGAGAACCCCGAGGTGCGCCGCGGACCGACGACCCGCGGCCTCGTGTGGGCCTTCACGACGCTGCACGCCTCGAACTGGCACCCGGTGACGTGGCTCTCGCACATGCTCGACGTGGCGGTGTTCGGCCTCGACGCCGGCTGGCACCACCGCGTCAACGTCGCCTGGCACGCGGCGAACTCCGTGCTCCTGTTCTTCCTGCTGCGCGCCTCGACCGGCTCCGCGTGGCGCAGCGCATTCGCAGCGGCGCTGTTCGGGGTCCATCCGCTCAACGTCGAGTCCGTGGCCTGGGTCGCCGAGCGCAAGAACGTCCTGAGCACCTTCTTCTGCTTTCGGATCAGCCCGTCCTCGCCATGGAGGCCGTCGCGCGCCTTCACACCCTCAACCCGGCACGGGCGACGGCGCTCACGACGGCGATCCGCGAGGGGCGACGGCATGCACGCTGACGCTCAGCGCCTCCTCCAGTCGCTGGGGAACCCGTACCCCACCGCCGACCCGCTCCCGCCTCAGCATCCCTGAGTCAATCGATCCACGCGGCGCCTTTCCAGCTACTTACACGTGCCCCCGTCTGGCATATCAGTTGCCTGATCCGCGGTGGGCCACACGCTCCAAGGAGGTGCAACGCATGACCAGGCAGCGCGCGGCAGGGCGCACGCCGCGGCAACGCCGCGCCCCGTACATCTGGGGTGCGGTCTTCATCGTCGCGGTCGCGATCGGCGGCGGCATCGCCATCGCCTGGCGCACGGATCCGCCCGCGCCCGCCGAGACGGCCGGCTCGCGGATCGCGAACGCCTCGATGGTTCCCGCCGGGTACGTCCGCCGCGAGACGAGGCCGACGCTCGATCCGGCGCGCTTCGTGGGCAAGGCAGCCGTGACGCACCAGATCGCCCGCGACATCCCCGACGTCCTCGACCACCTCTACTGTTACTGCCAGTGCGACAAGAGCGTCGGCCACAAGAGCCTGCTGTCCTGCTACACCGACGGCCACGCGGCGACCTGAGACATCTGCATGGACGAGGCGCTGGATGCGTCTCAGATGGTCAAGCAGGGCTACAAGGTCGCGGACATCCGGAAGGCGATCGATCGCAAGTACGGAAGGTAGCGCCGCGCCAACGCGGCGGTTCATGAGCGGGCCCGACGGGCGGACCGGTGTTGGGGTACTGGTGGCGAGCCACGCTCGCCCGCGCGGGCTCGTCGCCCACCATCCGGCCGGCGCGCGCGCGACGATCCGTTCGCTCGTCGCGCTCATCGTCGTCGGCGGGCTCGCTCTCGTCGCTGGCGTGGCGCCTGCCCACGCGCACGGCGGCGAGGGCCACGGTGCGACGAAACCGCTGGGCGGCGCCGGCGCCGTCGTCATCGACGGCTACCGGATCGAGCTCCAGGGCAAGCCGTCGCCGCTCGCGGTGGGGGTCGAGAGCGGTCTCGTCGCGAGGATCGACCGCGCGGGCGGGGGGCTCGCACCGGTCTCCGGCGGCACGGTCATGATCGGTATCGGGCGCAACGGCGCACCGATCGCGACGCACGCCGCCACTGAGAAGACCTGGGCCGGCAGCTACACGCTGCCGTTCACGCCGATCCAGGCGGGTGCGCACGACGTGCGCGTCGTGATCGCCGAGCTCGAAGGGCGGCGCTTCGCGACGCCGCTCACGCTGGACTTCCACGTCGACGTCGAGCGCGCGCCCGGGCTCGGTTGGCCCGCGTGGACGGCGCTCGCGCTCACGGCCCTGATCGGCGGCATCGGGCTCTACGCTGCGGCGATCCGCGCCCGCCGCGCACCGGCCGGCGCGCTGAACCTGCTCGAGATCGACTGGCTGCGTCGCGTGCTGACCTCGCCCGCGTTCTTGCCCGTGATCCAGGTGTCCGCGGTCGCGGTGATGGCCGCGATCGCCGTGCTGGGCTTCATCGACGTGCAGGACGGCGGGGTGAACCTCGCGACGAAGCTCACGTGGACCATCTGGTGGCCGGGCATCATCTTCACGTTCGTGCTCGCCGGTCGCGTCTGGTGCCTCGCCTGCCCGTTCGGTGCGCTGAACGAGTGGACGTCGCGGGCGACCGGCGCGTGGCGGCGACTCCCGCGCGTGTTCCGCAACCTCTGGTGGGCGACCGCGATGTTCCTGGCACTGACGTGGGCCGACGAGCAGCTCGGCGTCGTGCGCTCGCCGGCCGTGACCGCCTGGATCATCCTGATCGTTGGCGCCGTGGCGGTCGGGGTCGGGCTGCTCTACGAGCGGCGGAGCTTCTGCCGCTACCTCTGCCCGATCGGGGGACTCATCGGGATCTATTCGATGACGGCGCCGCTCGAGCTGCGCGCGAAGGACAGCGCCGTCTGCCGAGGCCACACCGAGAAGCAGTGCTACCAGGGCGGCGGCGGCGGGCGCGGCTGCCCGATGTTCGAGTTCCCGCAGGCGCTCGACCGCAACAACTACTGCACGGTCTGCCTCGAGTGCGCGAAGGGCTGCTCGCGCGACAACCTCACGCTGCGCCTGCGTACGTTCGGCAAGGACCTGTGGGCCGCCACGCGCCGCGCGCTCGACGAGGCGTACCTCGCGGTCGCGCTCGTGGGGCTCACGATCCTGGTCACCGCGCAGATGCTCTCCGCCTGGCCGGAGTGGGTCTCCGCGCTCGCGCGGTGGCTGCCGCCGGTCGTCCGGACGAACCTCAAGCCGGTCACGTACCTCGGGCTCGTCGAGACCGTCCTGCTCTTCGGCGCGAGCCTCGTCGTCGGCCCCCTCCTCGTGCTGGCGGCGGCCGTCGTGAGCCGCAGGCTCACCGGTCCCGACGCGCCGGGGCTCAAGCGGACGTTCGTCGTGTTCGGCTACATGTTCGTCCCGATCGGGCTCGCGATGCATCTCGCGCACAACCTCGCGCACCTCCTGCTCGAGGGCAGTGCGGCCTGGCCGGCGCTGCAGCGCGCGGTCGCCGCGTTCACGCCGCTCTCGCTCGGGGAGCCGGACTGGACGGTCGCGCCGCTGGCACACGAGCCCGTCGTCGGCCTGCTCCAGATGGCGGTTGTCGTGGGGTTGTTCGGCCTGTCGCTCGTTGCGGGACACCGGCTCTCGCTCCGGCTGCACGCCGACCGCGTGCGCGCGAGCCGGGCGCTCGTCCCGTTCGCCGTGCTGGCGTTCGTCTTCACGGTGGCCGGCATCTGGCTCTTGAACCAGCCCATGGGCATGCGGCACGGCATGTAACGCGCGTGCCGCCATGCTCGAACGCGCGCACCATCAGCTCCTCGATCCTCCGCTGAGCCGCGTCGCGTTCCAGGACCATAGCGCGCTCAGCGGAGCCGCGTGCAGTCGCCGGCCGAACGGGATGACGGTGTCGCCGGGATAGAGCACCAGGCCGCGGTGGAAGCGCCTCGGCCGGTCGGCCGCTTCGTGCGGCACTCGCGCCCCATGCGAGTCGGTCGCACGCCACCTGGCGATGCCGGACGTCGCGTGCAATCGCCCGATATTGCGGGGCACGTCTCGCGTCCGGCGCGGCACCTGCCTTGCATACCATCCTGGCGTCGCCGTGTCGGTTCGTTGCCGGCGCGGGGAGGCCCCGTGCGGAGGGAGGTGATCCACCCCCGACGTGCAACGCCGCGGACCATGCGGCACGAGTCGTTGTCGCTCTGCGTTCTCGGAGAGAGGTGAGGACGATGGCCTGGCTCACCACACTCGTCGGCGTGATCGGGCTGGCGATCCTGCTGGCGCCGGTCGCGATGCTGCTCTTGACCGTGTTCGTGCTCGTTCCGCTCGCCCACCTCGTCCCGCGCCCGCCGATGCTCGGCCGCGTGACGTTCACCTGCCCCTTCTCCCGGCGGACGGTCACCGTCGCCTTCCTGTCGCCCGCCGGCGCCGATCACCCGTCCGACGTGGCCGCGTGCTCCTTCTACGGCGACGGGCCGGTGCGCTGCAAGAAGGGATGCATCGACCTCGCGACGACCGGATGGGCCGCATCCGCGATGACGCCGCGGTTCTCGCTCGTCGCCGATGGCGTCGCGCTGCGTGACGTCGCGCGGACCAACGGAGCGGCCAGTTGGGCCCAGGAACGAATCCGGTGATCGAGGAGCGCCACGGCTTTGCCGGGGCGCTCCGCGACGGCGGCCAGGTGCCGCCGCTGCTGCTCGAAACCCTCGACGCCGTCCATCGCCTGGCGCTCGAGCGCGCGTCGCCGACTCCGGCTCTCGTCGCGCGACGGCTCGGAGTCGCGAAGTCGGTCGCCGCGGAACGCGTGCTCCAGCTCCAGGCCATGGGCCTCGTCCACGCCGAGCCTTCGGGGCATCTCACGGTCACACCCGAAGGCCGCGTCCTCGCCGTCGGCCTCGTCAGGAACCACCGGCTGCTCGAGCGGTTTCTCACCGATACGCTGAAGCTGCCGTGGGAGCGCGTACACGAGGAAGCGGCCCGCCTGGCCCCCGTGCTCGCGCCTGACGTCGCCGATGCGCTCGCCGATCTCCTCGGCCACCCGGCCACGTGCCCGCACGGCAACGCGATCCCGTCGACGGATGGGGGCCTGCCTGACGAGGGGGACGTCCCGCTCTCGCGTCTCGGCGCGGGTGGTCGTGGCGTCATCACGCGGGCGTCGACGGCGGCATCAACGCCGCGCTCTCGGTCGGGATCCCGTACGTGTTCACGTTCTACCTCTTCCTCTCCGTCCTCGAGGACTCGGGGTACCTCAACGCGGTCGCGTTCCTGACCGACCCGTTCATGCATCGGCTCGGGCTTCACGGGCGCGCGGTCATCCCCCTCGTCGCCGGCGCCGGCTGCAACGTGCCGGCGATCATGGGCACGAGAGTCCTGACGACGATGCGCGAGCGCATCCTCGCGTCGACGCTGGTCACGCTGGTTCCGTGCAGCGCGCGCACGGCCGTCATCGCGGGCGCGGTCTCGCGGTACGTCGGCCCGGGGGCGGCCGTCGCGATCTACGCGCTGGCCGGCGTGATCGGCATGGGCGCCGGGATCGCGTTGAACCGCCTCGTGCCCGGCCGCTCCACCGGCCTCGTGATGGAGATGTTCCCGTTCCGCACGCCGTCGATGCGGACGATGCTGCGCCGCACCTGGCACCGCTTCCACGGGTTCGTCGTCGTCGCCCTCCCGGTCGTGCTCGCCGGCAGCTTCGCGCTCGGCGTCCTCTACGAGACTCGCCTCGTGTGGCTGTTCACGGCACCGCTCGCGCCGGTCGTCGAGGGGTGGCTCGGCCTGCCGCCCGTCGCCGGGCTCACGCTGCTGTTCGCCGTCCTGCGCAAGGAGCTGGCGCTCCAGCTCCTCGTCACCCTCGCGATCACCCAGTACGGGGCGAGCGCGGCGGAGCTGACGCGCTTCATGGACGCGAGCCAGCTCTTCACGTACGCGCTCGTCAACACGCTTTACGTGCGTGCATCGCGACCGTCGCCGTGCTGGCGAAGGAGCTGGGCTGGCGGCGCGCGATCATGATCTCGCTCTTCACGATCGCCGTCGCGCTCGTGGCCGGCGGCCTCGCCCGCCGCCTGGTGGTCCTGTAGTAGACCGGGTTCTCGAGCACCGGCCCGGGTCCCCCGGGCCGGTGGCGAGCGCTGGGGGGTTTGGGGGGCCATCTCGGGGCCCCCCATGAGGTCGACTTCAGCCGGTCACGACGGGCGCCGGGACGCGCTCCGTCGAGGGCGATGACGTCTCGGCACGCTCGAGCGGCAGCAGCCTGATCAGGACGCCGAGGATCACGAACGGCGCCACGAGGAGCACCAGCGCCACGCCGAGCCCTTCGATGCCCGTCAGCTCCATCTTGTACGTCATGAGTCCGCGGAAGCTCTTCGAGAACAGCTGGCCGCCGATGACGACGTTCCACCGCGTGGCGAAGATGCCGATCTGGATCAGGATCGCCGAGGTGAAGTAGAGGAGCTTGCGCATGTCGTCGTTGAAGTGCCGGGACTTCGCGACGACGAGCATGCCGAGCGGGATGAGCATGCCGAGCAGGATCTGCAGCACCAGCAGGCTCATGGACAGCTTCAGGGTGATCAGCTTGCCCAGGATCCCGACGGATTCCTCGCTCTCGTAGAGCCGGTGGATGAAGTCGAGGCCCTCGAGCGAGAAGTCGACGATCACCGCGTAGAAGAGGTACGAGCTGATCGTGTCGATGCACGGCATGTCGATCGGCCGCCGGCGCAGCGCGGTGAGCACCATGTAGAGGAGCAGGACGAGCGCGATGCCCGACACGATGGCCGACATCAGGAACACGATCGGCATCAGCACGCTCGACCACCACGGGTTCGCCTTGACCGAGCCGAAGATGAACCCGACGTAGCCGTGCAGCAGGAACGCGGACGGGATGCCGATGATCGTGATGACCCGGATCGCCTTCTTGTCGAACGCGAGGGCCGCCGGACTCACGTCGTTCGAGAAGAGCGCCAGCGCACGGTAGAGCCAGCGGAGCGGGCCGCGCGTGCTCCGGCCGAGCAGGATCAGGTCGTGGCGGTACTCGAACCAGATCTCGAGGAGCAGCACGCCCATCAGGTACCAGGCGTAGACGAACCCGAACATCGCCATCGCGGAGGTCGGGTTCGGCGTCAGGAAGATCTCGAAGGCGCGTTCCGGCCGCCCCAGGTGCAGGTTGAGCGGGAGCGGCGCGATCAGCAGGAAGGCGAGCGCGGTCAAGAGCGCGAGCCGGTAGGTCGGCTGCACGGCCCGGACGTTGAAGACCTTCACGAGCGAGGCGAGGATGAACGCGCCCGCCACGAGGCCCGTGACGTACGGGTACACCACGATGAGGATGGACCAGTGGATCTCCACCTCGTTCGGGTAGATGAACCCCGTGATCTGCTCGAGGTGCTCCGCCAGGCTTGCCGCCATCTCCGTCGTCATCGCACCTCTCCGTCGAGCTGCGCGTAGTAGACCTTCGGCTCGGTGTTGAGCGCCGGCTTCAGCACGTTCAGCTTGTTCATCCTCCGGAACCGGACCAGCCGGCTCGCCTTCGAGCGGAGGTCGCCGAACACCCGGGCCTCCGTCGGACAGACCTCGACGCAGGCGGGCTTGAGCCCGCGCACGACCCGGTGGTAGCAGAACGTGCACTTGCCCGCCGTCCGCGTGCGCGGATCGAGGTAGCGGGCGCCGTACGGACACGCCTGGATGCAGTACCGGCACCCGATGCAGCGCTCGCCGTCGACGAGCACCACGCCGTCCTCGGTCGAGAACGTCGCGCCGACCGGGCACACCTGCACGCACGGCGGTTGCGCGCAGTGGTTGCAGAGCTTCGGCACGAAGAACGTGCGGATGACGTCACGGTCGTCGGTGGTCTCGACGTGCCGCGTCCGCTGGTTCGGGCTCTGGACCGCGACCTCGCCGTCGGCGCGCACCGTGTACCGCTCGATCCACGTGCGGAAGAAGTACGGCTCGGCCGGCACGTCGTTCTCCGCCTTGCACGCCTCGACGCACCGGCTGCAGCCGATGCACTTCTCGACCTCGATCCCCATGCCGTAGTAGTGATCCGCCGGGTTGTAGCGCTTCCCGCTCGGCTTCGGCGCCTCCGGCGCCGCCGCCTTCTCGGCCTCCCGGGCGGGTCCCGGCGCGGCCGCCCGCGCGCCGTCGCGCGCGAGCGCCAGCAGCCCGCCGGCCGGGAAGAAGAGGATCGCGCCCTTCAGGAAGTCGCGCTTGTTCACGAGCGGCCCTCCGGCAGATGGGGATAGTGGCACTGCCAGCACTGGAACGTCTCCCCGTGCGTGGAAAGGTCGACGCGAGGAGCCTGCCGCGCGGTCTTCGCGCGTTTCGCCGCGGCGTCGGTCGCGGTCGTGCCCTTCGCTGCCGCTTCCTTGGCCCCGGCGTCCTTCGCGTGGCACGTGCCGCAGAACTCGCGCGTCTGGGGCTTCGACGGCCGGACGGTGCGCGGAGACTTCTTGTGCGCCTCGGGGACGGTGTGACACGTCGTGCAGGCGAGCAGCGCGTGGGTCGAGATCGCCTTGGTCCGCTCGATCTGCGCGTGGCACGCGGCACAGGCCTTTGGCGTCCGTGGCGGCACCGGGTCGTGCGCGTCGTGACAGCCGATGCACGGCGTGAGCGGGTTGTGCGCGGTCGGGTTGATCTGCGGGAAGCCGGTCGGCCGCGCCGCATCGTACGCGTGGCAGACGGGACAGAACTTCCGGTCCCGAGGCGCGGCCGGCGTGACGGCGGATGGATCCTCGGTGTGCTTCACCGCGGGACCGTGACAGCCCTCGCACGCGAGGCCCTTGTGATAGCCCTTGGCCTTCTTCTCGACGACGTTGTCATGGCAGTCCTGGCAGGCGGACGAGCCGGCGAACTTCACCGGCTTGGCGGCCTCGCGCTGCTCGGTGGAGCTGCGATGCAGCTCCCGCGCGACGAGCGTTGGCGGCATCAGGACGAAGCGGCCGACGAGCACGACGGCCGCGATGACGCCGATGACGATGGCGAGGCGCTGCACCTGTTCGGGCATTCTCATCGATCGGATCTCCCGGTGGTTCGCGGCCCGGCGCCGGAGACCTGCCGCAGGTACGCGAGCAGGTTCGCCATCTCGTCCCCGGCGAACCGCGGGTACTGGATGCCTTGCTCCGCGGCCGCCGCGGCCATGCGCGGCGTGTGCGTCCACATGGTCGCCGCCCACGCGGCCGGCGACGCGTAGTCGGCGCGGCGCTCGGCGAGGTCGGGCTGGGTCCGCCCGCCTTCGCGGCGCAGGCTGTGACACTTGAGGCAGCCCTTGCGCATGACCAGCGTCTGCCCCTTCGCGGCGTCGGGCTTCGGGTCGCGCGCGCCCGTCGCGCCGAGGTACGTCATCAGCGATGCCATCTCCACGGCGCTCACCGTCGGCCACTGGAGCCCGGCCTGCCCGAGGGACGTGAGCATGCCGGGCACGTGGTTCCACAGGCGGCCCGCGAGCTCCATCTCCCCCTGCGGGCGCTTGAGCTCTTCGAGCGCGGGCCCCATGCCCGGCTCGCCGCGCGAGCGATGACAGCGCGCGCACTGCTTGTCGGCGAACAGCGTCTGGCCCGCCGCCGGCTGGGCGGGCGCCCCGGCCGAGCCCGCGAGCACCACGCCGAGCGCGCCGGACGACACGACCATCGCGAGCCTCCGCCTCGATGTCATCGCGGTTCCTCCCCGGCCCTCGCCGCGCCTCTATTCGCCTCGTCGACGGCGCGCGCGAGCGCCTCGATGTCGAGCGGCTTCGGGAAGCAGCGAAACGACTCCGTGCGCTGGCGCTCGCGCGGCTCGGGTGCCGCGGTCGCGTCGCACGTCAGGATGATGCGGATGCGGGGATCGAGCGTGCGGAGGATCGCCGCGGCCTCGAAGCCGTCGAGCCCGGGCAGCAGGACGTCCATGACGACCACGTCGACCCGGTGGGCGAGGCTCCGCGTGACGGCCTCGACACCATCGGCGACGAGGATCACCTCCCAGCCGCGGGCCGCGAAGTACTCGCTGAGGGCGGCGCGCGGCGCGTCCGACGCGTCGACCACCATCAGGCGCGGCCGACGAGCGCCACGCTCCCGCGCCGCGGCTCTCGTGACCGTCCTCGTCCCGCTCTCGGCGTTGGTCATCAGCGCACCCCGGGCGGGGACGAAAGCAAGAAGGGCGCCGGACCACGAGCGCCGTGATTCCAGGAGGTTCGCGGCACCCGACCGAGCAGCGTTTCATCCTGAACGTTTCAGGATGAAATGGGCCGTTACTCTCTGGAATCCTCCGCGGCGCGCCCGTTGATCTTGCGCCAGAGCGTCACGGTCGAGATCCCGAGGATGCGAGACGCCTCGCGGCGGTTCCAGCGCGTGGCGTGGAGCACCTGCATGATGTAGTCGCGCTCGACGTCGGCCAGCGGAGGGAGCGGTGCCGCGTCTCGCGGCGTGCCGCCGTCTCTGGCCGGCGCGGCGGACGAGGTCTCCACCGTGCCGCGTGGCTCCTCGCCGAGACAGCCGAACGCCCCGGCGTCGAGCACCGGACCGTCGACGAGCGTCATGGCACGCTCCACGGCGCTCTCCAGCTCGCGCACGTTGCCCGGCCACGGGGCGGCGGCGAGCGCGGCGAGCGCCGCGGGATCCACCGACTCGATGCGGCGCGCGAGCTTCGGACCGTGCTTCGCGATGAAGTGGTCCACCAGCAACGGGATGTCGTCCGGACGCTCCCGGAGCGGCGGCAGGCGCAGCGGGATGACGTTGAGCCGGTAGTAGAGGTCCTCGCGGAAGCCGCCCTGGCGGACGGCCTCGCGCAGGTTCCGGTTCGTCGCGGCGATCACGCGCACGTCGATCGCGATCTTGCGCTCGCTCCCGACCGGCTGGATCTCGCGCTCCTGGAGGACGCGCAGGAGCTTGGCCTGGAGCTCGACGCTCATCGTCCCGATCTCGTCGAGGAAGAGCGTGCCGCCGTGCGCGAGCTCGAAGCTGCCCTTGCGTCGCCGGATCGCGCCGGTGAACGCGCCCTTCTCGTGGCCGAAGAACTCGCTCTCCAGGAGCTCCCCGGGAACGGCCGCACAGTCGACGGCGATGAACGGCTGCGCCGCGCGCCGGCTCAGCGCGTGGATCGCGCGCGCGGCCAGCTCCTTGCCGGTGCCCGTCTCGCCGGTGACGAGCACCGTCGCCTCGCCCTCGGCCACCCGCGCGATGAGCCGGCGCACCTCGCGCATGGGCGCGCTCTCGCCGATGAGCGCCGGCGCCTCGCGCTGCGCGCCGAGACGCTCCCGCAGCGCCTGGTTCTCGCGCACGAGCTCCTGGCGGTCGATGGCCCGGCGGACGGCGAGCCGGAGCTCGTCCGGCGTGAACGGCTTCTGCAGGTAGTCCGAGGCGCCGTCCTTCATCGCCTCGACGGCCGTCTCGACGGTGGCGTAGCCGGTGACCATCACGACCGCGACGTCGGGATCGAGCCGCCGCATCGCGCGCAGCACGTCCAGCCCCGACATCCCGGGCATCTTCAGGTCGACCACCGCGGCGTCGTACGAGCCGCGCTCGAGCTTCTCCAGCGCGTCGCGCGGGTCCCGCGCGGTGTCGACGCGGTACCGCTCGGCGGCGAGCGCCTGCGAGCAGGCGTCGAGCGCGTCGCGCTCGTCGTCCACGAGGAGCACGGCCGGCCCGGCGCCGCGGCTGTTCACGTGGCCACCGGCAGCTCGACGTACACCGTCGTGCCGTGCTCGGGACCGTCCACGACGCTCTCGAGCCACATCCGCCCGCCGTGGCGCTCCACGATGCCGTGCGAGATCGCGAGGCCCAGACCCGTGCCCTCCGCCTTCGTCGTGTAGAACGGCTCGAACACGTGCGGCCGGTTCTCCGGCGAGATCCCGCGGCCGCTGTCATGGACGGCGACGACCACGCCCGCGCCGTCCGCCGACGGTCGCGTGAGCAGCGCGAGGCGGCCGTGGCCGTCCTCGATGGCCTCGATACCGTTCTGGAGCAGATTCACGAGCACCTGCTGCATCTGCCGCGCATCGCACTCGACGCGCGGCAGATCGCGCGCGAGGGCGACGTCGCACGCGATGCGTCGCTGCGCGACCTGGCCGGCCACGAGCTCCATCGAGCGCTCGACCACCTCGTTCAGGTCGGTCGGCGCGATCCGCACCTCCGACTGCCGCGCGTAATCGAGCAGGCTGCGCACGATGGTCCGGCACCGGAGGATGTTGTCCACGATCCGCCGCGCGTTCGCCGCGCCCGGGTCGTCGTGGTCGAGACGCTCCTCGAACAGCTTCGCGTACATCAGCACGTTGCCGAGCGGGTTGTTCAGCTCGTGCGCCAGACCGGCGGCGAGGCGGCCGACGGCGGCGAGCTTCTCGGTCTGCGCGAGCTGCTCGTCGAGCCGCTCCTTCAGCTTCTCCTCCGTCAGGTCGCGCACGACGGCGACGTACGCGAGCGACGAGGCCGCGGCCACCTCGTGGCCGGCCGCGGCCACCTCGTGGCCGGCAGCGCTGTCGGACCTCGGGAGATCGACGAGCGCCACGCGGACCTGGGCCGGAAACGTCCCTCCGTCCGCCCGGGCCAGCGGGAGCTCCGCGGTCACCGGCCCCGCGCGACGCGCGCGCCCGAACAGTCCCTCCTGCCCGGGGCCGAGCAACGCGGGCGCCAGGCCGACGGTCTCATCCGCGTCGAGCCCGAACGCAACCTCCGCGCCGTGGTTGAGCGCGAGGACCGTCCCTCCGGCATCGAACACCACGACGGCGTCATGGATGTTGTCGAGGACGCTCTCGAGCAGCTCCTTGCGCTCGCGCAGCGCCTTGGCCCGCCTGAGCGCCTCGACCATCTCGTTGAACGAGGTGGCCAGCTCGCCGATCTCGTCGCGCGAGCCGACCGTCACGGCGAGGTCCAGGCGGCCGCGCCCGAGCAGGCGCGTGGCGTCGACGACGCGCTCGACCCGTGCCACGACGAGCCGGTTCATCATCAGCGTCATCGCGACCGCCGTGACGCCCGCGGCGAGGAGCAGCGCGAGCAGCATCTGGCGCGACTCGACGGCGAGCCGGCGCTCGACGCCGGCCACCGAGAAGTCGCTGATCAGCACCCCGAGCAGCGCGTCGCGCGAGCCGTGACAGCCGAAGCACGCGGGCTCGTTGGCGATCGGGTTGACGTTGCGGAACACCTGCCCGCCATCGGCCGCCGCGAACATGACGGTCTTGCTTCGGTTCTCGGGGGTGATGCGGTGGCAGATCTGACAGGTGGGATCGTCGAGGGGAAGGCGCGTGCCGATCTCGGCGCGATCGGGCGAGAAGCGGATCTGCCCCTTCTTGTCGAGGATGAGGACCTTGATCACCCCGCTCTGCCGGCTGACGTTGTCGACGATCGCCGCGACCTGTTCCAGGTGGCGCGTCTGCATCGCGTGCCGGAGGCTCCCCTTGATCACGTCGGACAGCGGGGTGGATGCGAGGTCGAGGCGCTGGAGCATCTGGTGACGGTAGGACCGGTACTGGACGGCGAAGACGAGACCCATCGCCACGGCAAGGATGAGCACCACGGTGGCGGCCACCTTGAAGCGGAGGCTCTGGAGGACGCTCCGTCCCGTCATGGCGATTGCTGCTGCATGATCGGCGTCAAACCATTGTTCTGACACGTGCACCGGGGAACCATGGGCCTGGCGACGCAATTTTCTAGTCCGAGCGGGGGCCATGTCGGGGCCCCCGAGATGAGCGCGAAGTCGAGCCGCGACCCGGGTCCCCCGGGGCGCGGCGAGCGTTGGGGGGCTTGGGGGGCCATGTCGGGGCCCCCCATGAGGTCGGACGTCGCGGTACGACTTCTACCGGTCGAGGTCGCGCGCGAGACGGTCGCGAGAGGACCGGAGGGCCGAAACGAGCGAGGGCACGCGGTCCGGCGTCACCCTGCTGATGGGCCCGGAGACGGTCAGCGCGCCGAGCAAGCGCCCCGCGGAGTCGAAGAGGGGTATCGCGACCGCCGCGAGATGCGGGTCACGCGCTCCGAACGTCGCCGCCCACCCGCGGGCCCGGACCTCGGCGAGCGCGCCACGCGGCCGGTCGGCGCCGAATGCGAGGAGCACCTCGCCCGCCGCGCCCTTCCGGAGCGGCAGGCGCGTGCCCTCCTCGAGGTGATCGCGCACGGATTCCGGCGACGGCACGAGGACCAGCAGTAACCGCGTCGCGCCGTCGCGCACGGCGAAGCTCGCCGTCTCGCGTGTCTGGCGCACCAGGCGCATCAGCTCGGGTCTAAGACGCCGCGCCAGCTCGCCCCACGAGTGGCGTAGCGCCGCGAGGCGCGTGACCAGGGGCCCCGGCGAGAACCGGCCGTCGCCGTCGCGCGACAGCAGGCCGCCCTGCACGAGCGACGTGAGCAGGCGCAGCGTCGACGACTTCGCGCGGCCGGTCGCCGTGGCGAGGTCCGTCAGCCGCGCCGGGTCGCGGCGTGTCGCGAGCGCGTCGAGCAGCGCGCACGCCGCGGCGATCGAGGTCATCGGCGCTGCGGTCGGTCGTCCCGCCGGCCGTCCCCGAGGGCGCACTTCGGGTTCCCCGGGTGCGTCCGCGCACCCCCCGGGTGCGTCCGCGCACCCCCCGGGTGCGTCCGCGCACCCCCCGGGTGCGTCCGCGCCGCGCGTCGGGGTCGCGGGCGGCGCGGCGGCGTCGCTCGAAATGGCGGAGCGCGTAACGCGCCACGCCATGGCCCGGTCAGCTCCGGCCGATCGCCGGCTCACCGCGCGCGCTTCGCCGCGAGAGGAACCACGACTGCAGGTACGGGCTGAAGAGCGACAGCACGCAGAGGACGAGGATGGCCGCCGAGATCGGACGCGAGACGAAGATCGTGAGGCTGCCGTCGGAGAGCGTCGTCGCCCGGCGGAAGTTGTCCTCCATGCTGCGCTCGAGCACCAGGGCCAGGATCAGCGGCGCCGGCGGGAAATCGGCGCGGCGCGCCAGGTACCCGAGGACGCCGAAGCCGAGCGCCAGCCAGAGGTCGAACGTGCGCCCGTTCGTGGCGTACACGCCGACGGTGGACAGGACGAGGACGGCCGCGACCAGCACCGCGGGGCGCACGTCGATCAGCTTCACGAACAGGCGGATCAGCGGCAGGTTCAGCACGAGCAGCATCACGTTGCCGATGTACATGCTGGCGATGAGCGCCCAGATCACGTCCGGGTTCTTCTGGAACAGCAGCGGGCCGGGCTGGAGCCCGAACATCATGAACGCGCCGAGCAGGATCGCCGTCGTGCCCGACCCGGGGATGCCGAGCGTGAGCAGCGGGACCATCGCGCCGCCGACGGAGGCGTTGTTCGCCGCCTCCGGTCCGGCGACGCCCTCGATCGCGCCCTTGCCGAACTCCTCGGGGTGCCGCGACATCCGGCGCTCCAGCGCGTACGAGAAGAACGACGCGATCGTGGCGCCGGCGCCCGGCAGCACGCCGACCAGGAAGCCGAGGACCGAGCCGCGGAGCCACGGCGCCGTGGACTTCCGGAACTCCTCGCGCGTGAGCCACGCGCGGCCCTTGAACTCGAAGTGCGTCATCTGCTTCCGGCGGACCACCGCGGCCTGGTCCAGCGCCTCGCCGAAGGCGAACAGCCCGATGGCGGGGATGATGAAGTCCACGCCCTCGTAGAGCTCGACGACCCCGAAGTTGAACCGCGGGAACCCACCCATGTCGAGCCCGACCGTCCCGAGCAGGAGGCCGAGGCACATCGAGATCAGCGATTTCACGACCGAGCGGCCGCCGAGCGCGGACACCGCGGTGAGCCCGAGCAGCATCAGGCTGAAGTACTCCGCGGGCCCGAACCTGATCGCGACGGACGCCAGGCTCGGCGCCAGGAACATGAGGCCCGCGGTGGCGATCGTCCCCGCGACGAACGACCCGATCGCCGCGGTCGCCAGGGCCGCGCCGGCACGGCCCTGCTTCGCCATGGGGTGACCGTCGAGCGTCGTGACGACGGCCGAAGACTCGCCCGGGATGTTCGCGAGGATCGACGTCGTCGATCCCCCGTACATGGCGCCGTAGTACACGCCCGCCATGAGGATCAGGCCGGACGTGGGATTCATGCCGAACGTGATCGGGATGAGCAGCGCGACCGTCGTGACCGAGCCGATGCCGGGCAGCACCCCGATCAGGGTCCCGACGAGGCAACCGATGAACGCGTACACGAGGTTCATCGGCGTGACGGCGATGCCGAAGCCGGTGACGAGGTTCGCGAAGAAATCGGTCACGGTTACCCGAGGATCCCGGCGGGGAGCGTGACGCCCAGCAGCGTCACGAACAGCAGGTAAAGCGCGACCGGCAGCAGGAGCACCACCGGCAGCGCCCACGGCCAGCGCCGCCGGTCGACCTCGAGCACGGCGATCTCGCCGGCCATGAACAGCACCGTCGACAGGATGAAACCGACGCGCTCGTAGAGGAACGTGTAGAGCGCGAGCCCGGCGAGCACCGCGAGGATCGCGGCCACGTCGGGCGGCCCCTCGAGCTCGGCCTCCGTGGGCCGCGCGGGCCATCCCGCCGCGCGGCGCAGCAACGGTCCGATGGCCAGCACCGTCCCCAGCACGACGAGCGCGCCGGCGATGAGGTGTGGGAACACCTCGGGACCGACGGCCTGCTGGAGGAGCGGCTTCGGCAGCGCCGAAGCCGCTCGCCAGTACGCGACGCCGAGGACGATGATCGCGAGACCGGTGATCCGGTCGGCGACGCTCACTTCTTCTTGAACACTCCGGCGTTCTTCAGGATGTCCGACATCAGCCTGTCGTTCTCCGCGAGGAACCGGTCGAAGCCGTCCGCCATGAACGCGTCCGCCCAGCTGTAGCGCGCGCGCAGGTCCTCCCACGTCTGCGTCTTCACCGTCTCGCCAAACTTCTGCTGCCAGTAGGCGAGCGCCTCCTTCGGCATGCCTGGAGGCCCGACGAAGCCGCGCCAGTTCATGAACACGACATCGACGCCGGACTCCTTGACCGTCGGCACGCTCTGGAACTTCGGCTCGCGCTCCGGCCCCGTCGTGGCGAGCGGCTTCATCTTGCCCGCCTCGACGTGCTGCGCGAACTCGCCGACGGTGTTGACCGCCGCCTGGATGTGCCCGCCGAGCAGCGCGCCCGCGACCTGTGCGCCGTCGTAGCCGATGAACTTGAGCTTCGTGACGTCCAGCCCGGCGCCGCCGAACACCGCCATCGCGGCGGCCCAGTCGTCGGCGGGCGGTGTCGAGCCGCCGATCGACACCGACTTCGGGTCCTTCCGGAGTCGTGCGATGAGGTCCTTGAAGTCCTTGATGTCGGAGTTGGCGGGCACGGCCACCAGGTAGTGCGTCGCGGCCAGGCGCACGATCGGCGTCAGGTTCTTGTAACCGTACGGCGACGTCCCCATGATCTTGTTCGTGATCAGGGGCAGCGACGTGACCAGGATCACGTCGTCCTTGCCCTTGTGCTGGTTCACCATCTCGGCGACGGCGATCGCGCCCGCGCCACCGGGCTTGTTGACGACGGTCACCGGATGCTTGAGCACCTTGTGGGCGGTCATCGCCTGGAGCGCGGCGCGCGCGGTCGTGTCCCAGCCGCTGCCGGGCCCCGCGCCGGCCATCCAGGAAACGTTCCCCTTGGGCGCCCACTCGGCCGAGGCGCCGAGCGCGGTCGCGACGAGCACGGCCAGGACGGCGACGACGCCGAGGGCCGCGCGGCTCGAAGATCGAAGAGTGTTCCTCATGCGCTCCTCCCTTGTCTCTGCATCACAGCACCCCTTCCTCGTGCAGGGACGCGATCTCGCCGGCGGAGAGACCGAGCAGGTCGCCGAGGACCGCGTCGTTGTGCGCTCCGGCGTCCGGGCCTCCGTGGAGGACCCGGCCGGGCGTGGCTGACAGCGCCGGGACGATCCCCGGCACAGGGACCTTGCCCAGTCGCGGGTGGTCGATCTCGACGATGTCGCCGCGCGCCCGGTAGTGCGGGTCGGCGAAGATCTCGGCGATCGAGTTGACCGGGCTCATCGGGCAGCCGACGGTGTCGAGGATGCGCTGGCTCTCCGCGAGCGTCCTCTCCCCGAGCCACGCGCCGACGATGGCGTCCACCTCGGCACGGTGCTCGACGCGCCGCGCGTTCGTCGAGTAGCGCGGGTCCGTGATCATGTCCGCGCGCCCCATCGCCTCGGCGAGGCGATTGAAGGTGCGGTCCGTGCTGCAGACCAGCACCACCCATCGACCGTCGCCGGTCCGGTACGAGCCCGCAGGCGACGCGCCACCGCTCAGGTCGCCGGTGCGCTGGCGCACGCGGCCGGTCACGCCGTACTCGGCGACGAGCGCATCGAGCAGGCGGAACGTCGACTCGTAGAGCGACACGTCGGCGACCTGTCCCTCGCCGTCCCTGGCGTCGCGCCAGTACAGCGCCATGAGCGCCGCGATGGCCCCGTACATCCCCGCGAGCATATCGGAAAGCGGGATCGGGATGTTGAGCGGCGGACGGTCCGGGTATCCGAGCAGGTGCGTGAGCCCGGCGTACGCCGTGGCCGGCGTTCCGAACCCGGCCTTGTCGCGATACGGCCCGGTCTGCCCGTAGCCCGAGATGCGGACGAAGATGAGCCGGGGATTGTCCGCCCGGAGGACGTCGGGCCCGAGACCGAAGCGCTCCATCACGCCCGGCCGGTAGTTCTCGACGACGAGGTCGGCTCCGGCGCTCAGCTGACGGAACAGCCCGGCGCCGCGGGGGTGGCCGAGGTTGAGCGTGACCGCCTTCTTGTTGCGGTTCAGGCTCGGGAACCTGAGCGCCTCGCCGTTCGCGAACGGCCCCATGGTCCGGGCCGCGTCTCCCGCGCCCGGCTGCTCGACCTTGATGACCTCGGCGCCGAAGTCGGCGAGCAGGTTGGTCGCGAAGGGGCCCGCGATGACCGACGTCACGTCGATCACGCGCACGCCGCGCAGCGGGCCGGCGTGGTCGCGCCAGAGAGACGATTCCGAGATCGGGACTTCGGTTCGCACGCCGTCCACGTGACTGCCTCCTCCGATTGTCATGGGGGGATTATCGAAGCCCCCCATACCCCCCGCGCTCGGAGCGCCCCGGCACAGCCGTGGCGCTCCTCGACACACGGATTCGTTCTCGGGCTCGCAGCCGGCCCGGTGACGCGCAGGCGGGGCGCCCGCGCGCGCCGCGAATTGTTCCGGCATGGTGAAATGCCGTGCCGGCGCGATGAACCTAGGCCGGCGCGCCATTCGAGCACAATGAGGCGAACGCATCAATCTGGCGCGGGCGTCGCTGCCGCCGAGGCGCCCGCGCCCCACGTGCGCGCCCGCGCGGCCGCGCCGCGGCGCGTCCGTGCGACGTCACCACGGCCGCTCGCCGTCCGCTTCCTGCGCTCGACCAGTCTCCGAATCCGAATCCCGCGCTGGCCCGAAGAGCAGCCGGCAAGCGTCGCGTCGTGCAACGGTAGTTGGCAACCAGGCCGGCATGGCCGCACTCGAGGCCCGGGGGGCGATGGCTCCCGGGCCTTCGTCGTCTGCGCCGACCGCCGACCGCCCGGTCAGCGCCCGTCGTGCGGGCGGACCGTCAGCACGGGGCACGGGGCCAGCCGGATGACGCGCTCGGCGACGCTTCCGAGAAGCAGCCGCTCGAGGCCGGTACGGCCGTGCGTGCCCATGACGATCATGTCGGCCTTGTCGTCGCGGGCCGCCTTCACGATCTCGACGTGGGGCGTGCCGACGCGCAGGCTCATGCGAGCCATGACGCCCCGGTCCTTCGCGGCCGTCACGCGCGCGGAGAGCGTCTCCGTCGCCCACTGCCGCTGCGCGTCGTAGACACGCTGGACGTCGGCCATGGTGAACGGGCCCTCGCCGTAGAGCCGCGCCTCGACCGACACGTGCAGGTACACGAGCTCGGTCCGGAGCGCCTGCGCGAGCTGGATCGCCTGCGCCTCGGCCGGCTCCGCCGATTCCGAGAAATCCGTCGCACAGATGATGGGCATGGCGACCTCCTCCGTCAGCCGGCGACGAGCGCCGCGACCTCCGGCTCGAGCATCTCGAGCTGGTCACCGGTCGCGTCCGGGGCCGGGCTCGGTCCCCCGACCGCGCGAACGAAGTTGACGTACACCTGCTGGATCTCCCACACCAGGCGATCCGCGCCGAGGCTCCACCACTCGCGTGGCGTGAAGTACGCCGACACCTCCGCCTCGGAGCCCGAACGACCGAACCACTGGATCAGGTGCAGGTTGTCGGACTGCGCGAGCCAGAGCGCCAGGTCCAGGAGCGCGGGGTCGCCCGAGAGCTGCGCCTTCCCGTAGGCCTCGCGCATGAGCTGGAAGACGGCCTGCTGGACGGGGTTGCCCAGGAAGAACTCCATGCCGCCGCTTCCGGCCCAGGTCGACGGGAACACGGGCAGCGGCAGGTGCTGGCTCCGCGGTCGATGGGCCGCGATCGCCTCGCTCGCCGTGAGGAACCGAAGGCCACGGTCGCGGGCGCCGGTGACGAACCGGCGCACGAAGTCGAAGATGCCGGTGTCCGCGCCGTGGTGCTCGCCGAACGTCTCGTAGTCCCATCCGAGGACGACGACATCTCCCGGCGCGGCCGCGATCCAGTCGAGGTACGTGTCCGCCATCAGCGGCCATCCCGACCACGTCCGGTCCGAGAACCGGTATCCGACGTCGTCGCTGAGCGCGTGGTGGCGCGCGAGCAGCGCGAGCCGCCGGCCCGAGTGGTACAGGAACGACGGCGCTCGCCACTCGAGCACCCAGGGACGCCCGTCGATGAATCCGCCGTCGAAGCCGGCGTGATCGAGCGCCGTGTAGATCGTCTCCGACATCGACAGCTCGGTCGTGTCCGCGACCGTCGGACGGGAGCCGAAGTAGCCGGCGAGCGCCTCGCGTGACCACCGCATGCGCTGCACGAACCCTGGCAGGTCGATGAGCATCGCGAAGCTGTGATACGGCTCGACCGCGACCGGCTCCGCCCGCGGATGCGCCATCAGGTCACGCAGGCGCGCCACGAGCGCCGGGTCCCACGCATCGGCCTGGCGCAGGAAGGAGAACGAGAAGCCGACCGACAGCGCCAGGTCCTGATCGAGCAGCCGACGGAACATCCCGGTCGCGGGGTGGTAGCAGCGGGCGGCGACCTTCTCGAGATAACGCCGGTTCATCGGCTCGTCGAACAGGCAGCGCTCGACGTCCGGTGCGGCAGCTCCTGCGGGAATCGGCTGCGCCGGCAGCTTCAGCCGACGCGGCTGGTGCACGACGGTGTAGACGACGACGTCACGCATCTGTCTTCATGGGGGGACTATCGATGCCCCCCATGCCCCCCACGCTCCCCGCGCCCCGGGAAACCCGGGGCGCGGCTCGATCACCCGATTGGTTCTCACGCATCTGTCTTCATGGGGGGGACTATCGATGCCCCCCATGCCCCCCGCGCTCGGAGCGCCCCGGAGGGTGCGCGGATGCACCCGACGAAGCCGTGACGCTCCTCGAGCACCCGGTTGGTTCATGGGCTCTGACCCCGTTGCCGCCCGAGAGCGGCGGAGCGAGCAGACGCCGCGCCTGCACGCCCTGGTTCGCCGCCGCCAGATCGACCTTCGCGAGCAGGTTGACGAGCACCCGCTCCCACACGAAGCGACCGGCCGTCGCGCGAGCAGCGCGCGCGAGGCCCGCGGCGACCTCACGGCGCTCACCGAGGAACCGCACGTACCACGAGGCCTCCGCGGGGTCCGCGGTGTCGAGCACGATCGCGTTCTCGAGGTGAACGGCGTACTCCTCGCCCGTTCCCCCGGTGATCGCGATCCCTCCCGACGCCATGGTCTCGAGGCCCACGAGCCCGAACGGCTCGTGGCCCGAATTCGCGAGCACCGCGTCCGCGGCGCGATACAGCGTGCGGAGCAGCGGCAGCGGTGCGAACGCGCGGACGACCGCGACCTCGGCATCGCGAGCGTCGTGGAGCGCGGCCGCCCAGGCCTCGACCGTGGGCTCCGCGGGCACGACGTCCCGGACGCGAAGGCCGAGATGCCGTGCGCGATCGAGGACCTCCGCCTGGTGCGGCTCGACCCCGCCGAGCGCGACGAGGGTCGTGCGCCGGCCGCGTGCGCGGAGATCCGCGACGGTCTCGACGGCCATCAGCCATCGCTTGTCCGGGTTCCAGCGCCCGACCTTCAGGAGCATGACCGCCGCGCCGAGGCTGCGGCGGAGGCGGCCGACGTCCCCCGGCCTCGCGGCCTCGAGCAGCGTGGCAGGGATGCCGTTCGGGATGACGAGCGGGTTCACGCCGAGCGGCCACATGAGGCGCTTCATGTAGCGGCTGACCGTGGTGAGCGCCGTGACGTACTCGAGCCGCGGCCAGTCGATGCGGTCGAATCCCATCGTGTTGTTCGCGTTCCACAGCAGCACCGCGCGCGAGCGGAGGCCCGCGTGCCAGAGCCGGTCCGAGATGCGGCACATCGCCTCCGCCGTGTGCCACTCCTCCCCCATGACGACCACGAGGCGCCCGGCCTCGATCGCGGGACGCGCCAGCGTCTCGACGACGAAGCCGGGCAGCGACTCGTTCACGTCGTAGAGCTTCGCCTCCTCGCCCTCGTACACGCCGCCCGGGTAGTAGCGGCTGATCCACTGAGACCAGCGATGCAGGTGCAGCCGTGGCTTCGGAGACTCGTACCCGGGCGCGGCCGGCTCGCCGACGAAGACCACGTGCGTGTCGAGCCCGGCGGCGGCGAGCGTGCGCGACAGCCACGCGACACGCACACCCAGGCCGCCCGCGGTGGCGTAGCGATCCGGCCCTTCGAACGAGATCAGCACGATCGTCGCCTGCGCCGGCTCCGCCGCCGCGCGCCCGGCCCGCCGCGCGATCACTGCGCGACGCCCTTCACCACCAGGACGGGACACGCGACGCGATGGAGCACGCGCTCCGACACGCTGCCGAGCAGCAGGCGCCTGATCGTGCCGGCGCCTCGGGCCCCGATGACGACCAGGTCGACGTCCCCGGACCTCGCCGCCTCGATGATCTTCGCATTGTCCGAACCGTCGGTCGCCACCAGGACTCGCCTCCCGTCGCCTCTTTCGTGCGTCAGGGTACGCGCTCGTCGCCCCGCGAGCATCCGCCCCGGCGGCTCGGTTCCATCGCGCCATCGCCCATGCGAATGATCCGCCGGGCCGCGAATGGGAGCAACGGCAATGCCGCAGCCACGGCCTTCAACCCGCTCGATTGCACCGCAGAGCTCGTGCATTCGGCGACCTCCGGGACGGGGCCGTGTGGCAACTTCGCCCCACAGGCCGACCGCCGCCGGCACGGCTCCGGAGGTACGCGATCCGGTGAACGCTCCGCGGCGAGGACGAGCTCGTATGTCGTGTCAGGGGCGCGGGAGACGCCCGTCGCGACTCGCCTCTGCCCGACGTCGCGCATCGCCACGCTCCGGCACCCGTCCGCGATGGATCAGATCGCACATCAGTCGGTTCGCCTCGGCCCAGCCGAGGGGCGCGCCGAGCACCGGCGACACGTCGTCGGTTCGCCAGGGACATCGCGTCCCCGGAACGAGGACGATCTCGGTTCTCGGCATGACGCTCACGTCGATCTCCTTCAGGGTCACACCCCGGCAGGCAGCGGTCTCCCGACGTCCCGCGCGATATCGCCGAGACCGAGCGCCGCGAGACGCGCCGCGCTCGGGCGCGCGCTCGCCGGGTCCCAGTCCATCGCGGCGCAGAAGTCGCGGACCTGTGAGTCGATGTCCACCGTCACGCCCCGCACGTTGCCTGCCGTCTGCGGCGGCACGCCGAGGACCCGCGCGGGAACCTCGAACTGGATCGGGTTCAGTCCTTCACGCAGGTTGAAGGCGTGACGGATCTGCGCGATGCGCTCGCCGATGACGTAGCACTCGTCCGTATCGATCGGCCACCCGGTCACCGCGGTGAGGAATTCCGGAACGAAGTTCCAGTCGTACGACAGGTACGCGAACAGACACACACCGGCCGCGTTGACGACGTGGACCATCGCCATGCACCGGCGGTGCAGCTCGCCCTTGCCGGTCCACTGATAGCGCTCGTGTCCGGGCCAGCCTTCGAGGACCGGCGGCATGTCCTCGTGTCCCTGGGTGTGGCGCGCGGGGGTCGCGTCCAACTTGTACGTCGTCGCGAGGCCCGGCTGGAATTTCGGGTCGTGCATCGGCAGCTCGGCGCCGTGCACGTGGATCGCGAAGGCCTCGGCACCGCGGCCGATGCGCTCGGCGGCGAGCCGGACGCCGTCGGCGAGCACGTCGCCGATCCCCTCGCGCCGCGCCATCTTCTCGAGGAGCGCCACGAGCGCCGCCGCGTTGCCCCAGCGGAGCGGGAGCCCGTCCGTGTCCGCGATCGTCAGGATGCCGTGCTCGAAGCACTCGACGGCGAACGCCGCCGTGCAGCCCGCGGCGATCGTGTCGAACCCGTACCGGTTGCAGAGCTCGTTGAGACGGATGATCGCGGGGAAGTCGTCGGTGAGCGTCATCGTGCCCCAGGCCGCCGCCGTCTCGTACTCGACCTTGTGATGGCTCACGCCGTGGAAGGGCCCCGGCTCCTTCACGGACATGTGGCCGCCGCAGCTCATCGTGCAGCGCCAGCAGCCGTACTTGCGGTCCTGGTAGGCGATGAGCCGCTCGTCGCGGAACGTCTCGGCCGCGCGCGGGAAATCGACGGGACCGACGCCACCCCAGTTCTTGACCGGTGAGTCGCCGCTCATCGCCGAGGTGCCGGTGATGCCGATGGTGCCGTAGCGCCGGAACAGCTCGTACGCGCCACCGGAACGTTTCCGGTGCTCGCGCCGGAGCCTCGCGGCCCGCACGCCGTCGAAGAGCGGCACCCGCTGATCGCCCATGACCGCGATCGCCTTCAGGTTCTTCGACCCCATCACCGCGCCGACGCCCGAGCGTCCAGCGGCACGGCCCTTGTCGTTCATCACCGCGGCGATGAGGCTCCGCCGCTCACCCGCCTGCCCGATGCACGCGACGTCGACCCGGCGAGCGGCTCCACCGGGCCGCGCCCCGAGCGACGCCTCGAGCTCGTCCTCGGTCTGGTTGGAGTCCATCCCCCACAGCCACCGCGCGTCACGGAGGGCCGCCTCGCCGTTGTCGATGACGAGGTACGTCGGGTGCGGTGCGACCCCGCGGACGATGACGCCGTCGTAGCCCGCGAACTTCAGGTGCGGGCCGAAGGTGCCGCCGCAGTTCGCGTCGCCCCACGTGCCCGTGAGCGGCGACTTGCACACGACCGCGAAGCGATTGCCCTCGATGGCCGGCGTGCCGGTGAGCGGGCCCGTGAAGAACCCGAGCACCGCGTCCGGTCCGAGCGCGTCCGTGCGCGGCGTCATCCGGTCGTACAGCAGCCGTGCGCCGAGCCCGTAGCCGCCGAGGAACGCGCGGCCGAGCGACTCGTCGAGCACCTCGTCATGAAGACGCCCCGTGGAGAGATCGACGTTCAGGATCCTGCCCATGAACCCTCTGGCCATGCGGTGCCCTCCCATTCGCATGCAATGTCCCCGGGGCGTCGTCGCGATGGTGGCGTCAGGTCACTTCGCCCGCCACCGCGCCCCCGCGCTCCGCGCGCGTCTGGCAGGCCACACAGTATCGGGCCGTCGGGACCGCTCGCAGGCGCGTGAGGGGAATCGTCTGCCCACAGCCCTCGCACACGCCGTACGTGCCCGCCTCGAGCCGAGCCTGGGCCGCGTCGATCTCGTCGAGCTCGTGCTTCTCGCGACCCTCGAGCCGTGACAGCACGCCCTCGACCAGATCGCGCGTCGCGTCCTCGGTCGGCGCGCCCGGCTGATGCGCTTCGAGCGTGGCCAGCTCGTCGTCCGTGACCTTCACGTCTCGCATCACGCGGCGCCGCGCCTGCGCCAGCAGGCGCCTCCACTCGTCGACGTGCTGCATCGGAGCCATCTGTGCCTCCACGTGCCTCGGCGGAAGAGACGCTTGCATCGGAAATGCCGGACCTTCGGCCCGGGAATTCAACGACTTTGCTCGATCACCCACCGTGCGGCCGCCTCACATGGGGCGGACGCTCCCCATCGTGCCTCCCGTCCATCGCGGATGTCTTGGCCGGCTACCGCGGCGGCCCGCCACCGTTCGGCAGCGCGGGGAACGTCAGGGTGAACGTCGTTCCCCGGCCGACCTCCGACTCCACGTCGATCACGCCCCGGTGCTCGCGCACGATGCCGTAGCTCACGGCGAGCCCGAGGCCGGTCCCGTTCGCCTTCGTCGTGTAGAACGGCTCGAAGATCCTCGCGAGGTCCGCCGACGAGATCCCGCAGCCCGTGTCGCTCACGACGAGCCGCACGCGGTCGCGCTCACCCGGGACGCTGCGCAGCGAGATACGGAGCTCGCCGCCGCCGGCCATCGCCTCGCGGGCATTCGTGAGCAGGTTGAGCACCACCTGCTGGAGCGCGTTGCCGTCCCCCAGCAGCCGCGGCGTCTCCTGGAGCTCGGTCCGGATCGCGATGCCCTGCGACGCCACCTGGCGCTCGACCAACGCGATGGTGTCCTGCACGACGCGGCCGAGATCGACGGGCGCCATCTCCCCGCACGGCGAGCGCGAGAACGCCAGCAGCCGCTGGACGATGCGTGCCACGCGCTGCGCGTGCCGCTGGAGGACGCGCAGATCGTCGTGGAACGCCGCCGGCAGCTCCTGACCGCCAGCCTCGCCCAGCATCACCTCGATGCGAGAGAGGATGATCCCGATCGGGTTGTTGATCTCGTGCGCGGTGCCGGCGGCGAGCGTGCCGAGCGCCGCGAGCTTCTCGGCTTGACGGGCCGCGTGGGCCAGCGTGACGCGCTCCGTGATGTCCTCCACGAGCAGGACAGCGCCCGACGGCTCCGTCTCGCGTCCGAGACGGCTGCCCGTCACGTTGAGGACCACGCGCTGGCTCGCCGAGCGGCGCCGCTCGACCCCTTCGAGCCTGAGCTCGTCCGTCTGCCTGGCGAGGAGTCGGCCGATGCCATGGCAGAACGTCTGGTCCATCTCCGCGAAGATCTCCTCGCACGGGCGGCCCACGACGACGTCCGCGGACATCGCCCAGATGCGCTCCATCGCGGCGTTCCACGCGACGATCCGGCGCCGGGCGTCGATGACGAACAGCCCCTCGCCGAGGCTCTCGATGACGTTCCGGATGAACGCCTCCCGTGCCTGCGCCTCGCGCGACAGCCGTGAGATCTCCTCGACGCGCTCGGCGAGCGCGCGTTCCGCCCACTTGCGATCCGTGATGTCCCGGATCACGCCGACGGTGCCGGTGACGGTGCCGGCATCGTTGCGGAGGAGCGAGAGCGATACGCTCACGTCGAGCTGCCGGCCGTCCGCACAGCGGATGACCGTCTCGACGTCGCGGATGTGCCCCGCCTCGGCGAGCTCGACGACGAGACCGCGGACTTCCCCGGCGCTCAGCCGGGCATAGCTCGCGAGCGGGCGACCGACCAGGTCCTGCGCCTGATAGCCGAGCATCTCGCCCGTCCGCGGGCTCGCGAACGTCACCATGCCTCGCACGTCGGTCGTCACGATGGCGTCGGCCGAGTTGGACGTGATGGATCGCAGGAAGTCGAGCGTCTCGGTGGCCGCCTGGTAGAGCCGCGCGTTCTCGAGCGCGAGCGCGGCCTGGTCCGCGAACGCGCCGAGCAGCCGGACCTCGTCATCGGAGAAGTCGTGGGGGACGCCATGGCCGACGCCGAGGACCCCGATCGTGCGTCCGTGCGCGATGAGCGGCGTGACGAGGCACGCACGGATCCCGACGCCGGTGAAACGCTCGCGCATGTCCTTGTCCCGGTTCCCGTCGCAGGCCTGCAGGTCGCGGCACCACACGGCCCGGCCCTCGACGACCGCGCGGCCCGCCAGACCCGTGCGCGCCGTCTGCACATCGCGCTCGGGGAGGAAGGCGTGCGTCTCGCCGGCCGCGGCGACGGACACGAGCGAGCCGTCCGGGCGCATGAGCCGGAGCACCACGTAGCGGACGCCGAAGAGTGGCAGGACGGTGTCGACGGTCCGCTGGCCGACCGTCGCGACGTCGAGCGTCTCGGTCAGCGCATGCGCCGCGCGCGCGAGGCCCTCCGCGGCCCGCCGCCGAGCCTCGCTCTCCTCGAAGATGCGCGCGTTCTGGATCGCGATCGCGGCGTGCGCGCCGAAGGCCGTGAGCAGCTCGACCTCGTCCGCGGTGAACCGGTGCCGGCGGCGGACGAGCACGCTGAGCACGCCGACGAGGCGATCGCCGGTCACGAGCGGCAGACCGACGAACGCGGCGATCCCTTCGCGCCGCATCCAGTCCCGGTTCACCGTGCGATCGTCAGCCAGCACGTCGTCGAGGAAGAGCGCCTCGCGGTTCCGTGCGACGTACCCCGTGAGGCCTTCGCCGAGCGCGAGCACGGTCTGGTGACCGCCTCCGTGCGGCTCGCGGTTGTCGGCCTCGGCCTTGAGCACGAGGCGGCCGTGTTCGAGGACCCAGGTGCGCGCGGTCGAGCCGGGCACGAGGTCGACGGCTGCGAGCACGACCGCTCCGAGGACCTCGCCCATCGCCAGGGAGCGACTGACCGCCTGCGAGAGGCGAACGAGGCGCCGGAAGCGGTCCTCCGCGACGCTCAGGACACCACCACGGGACGGAGGATCGCGTCCATCTGCCGGGTCGACCAGCTCATCCAGTCCGGTCCTCCATGCTCGGTGTGCGGAGCAGTTGCCCGTGTGCAACACGGCTGCCACACCTTCGGACCGGCATCCACAGGCTGCGCCTCGGGGTGACCGCAGGTCATGACCACTGTGCACGAATCGGCTGGTCGGGGAGCGCCACGGCTTTGGCGGGTGCGTCCGCGCTCCACGGGTGCGTCTGCGCATCCCCACGGGTGCGTCCGCGCACCTCCACGGGTGCGTCCGCGCACCTCCACGGGTGCGTCCGCGCTCCACGGGTGCGTCCGCGCACCCCCCGGGGGCGCTCCGAGCGCCGAGGGGAATTGCGGGGCCATTTCGGCGCCCCCGTGAACTCGGTCCGATACTGATGCGCGTCATACCGCGCGGCGGCTTCGTGCGGCAAGCTCAAGCTGTGCAGGCCAAGGTGACGGCGCAGACGGGCAGACGAGCCACACATGGGGAGCCGATGCCCCGTACGGCCAGGGTTGCGCCGAGTCGAAGCGCACGAAATCCCTGATGCGAGTTCGGCACATCATTTGCCCTACGCGCTAGGGCCCGCCCGGGGCCATCTCGGGGCCCCTCGCCGAGCGCACCGTCGAGCACCGGCCCGGGTCTCCCGGGCCGGTTGCGAGCGTTGGGGGGTTTGGGGGGCCATCTCGGGGCCCCTCGCCGAGCGCACCGCCGAGCACCGGCCCGGGTCCCCCGGGCCGGTTGCGAGCGTTGGGGGGGTTTGGGGGGCCATCTCGGGGCCCCCCATGAAGAAGGAGGAACAAGCCACATGGACCGACGCCGGTTTCTGCAGATGGCCGCGATGGCCGGGCTCGGAGTCGCGGCGAATCCGGGCGACCTGTTCGCGCAGTTCCGCGTGCTGGCACCCGTGCGGGTGCAGAACCCGCTGGGCGAGTACCCGAACCGCGACTGGGAGCGGATCTACCGCGACATCTTCCGTCACGACCGCACGTTCACGTTCCTCTGCGCGCCGAACGACACCCACAACTGCCTGCTGCGCGGCTTCGTGAAGAACAACGTCCTCGTCCGCATCGAGCCGACGTACGGGTACGGCAAGGCCACCGATCTCACCGGCAACCGCGCCTCGCACCGCTGGGACCCGCGCTGCTGCCAGAAGGGGCTCGTCCTGGGCCGCCGGCTCTACGGCGACCGGCGCGTGAAGGGCGCGTTCGTGAGGAAGGGCTTCAAGGAGTGGGTGGAGCGCGGGTTTCCGCGCGATCCCCAGACCGGCCGGGCTCCGGCCGATTTGATGAAGCGCGGCTGGGACGGCTTCGTCCGCCTGCCCTACGAGGAGGCGTACGCGCTCCACGCGAAGGCGCTCGAGAACATCGCGAGGACGTACTCGGGCGAGCAGGGCAAGCAGTATCTGCTCGCGCAGGGCTACGACCCGGCGATGGTGGATGCGGCCACGGGCGCCGGCGTTCGCACGCTGAAGGTCCGCGGCGGCATGGCGAAGCTCGGCGTGACGCGGATCGTCGGCACGTACCGCTTCGGCAACATGCTCGCGCTGCTCGACGCGAAGGTGCGCGGCGTCGGGCCGGACAAGGCGATGGGCGCGGGCTTTTGGGACTCGTACTCGTGGCACACGGACCTGCCGCCGGGCCATCCGATGGTGCACGGCGACCAGACGTCCGACTGGGAGCTGTTCGCGGCCGAGCACGCGAACCTGCTCTGCGTCTGGGGCATGAACTGGATCACGACGAAGATGCCCGACAGCCACTGGATGACCGAGGCCCGCCTGAAGGGCACCAAGGTCGTGGTCATCACGGTGGAGTACAGCGCGACGGCCAACAAGGCCGATGAAGTCATCGTGATCCGGCCTGGCACCGACCCGGCGTTCGCGCTCGGCATCGCGGGCGTGATCATGCGCGAGAAGCTCTACGACGAGGGCTTCGTGAAGCGGTTCACCGACCTTCCGCGGCTGGTCCGCATGGACACGCTGGCGCCCCTGCTCGCGCGCGAGGTCTTCCCCGGCCACAACGACTCCGAGCTCGAGAACTGGACGAACGTGCTGCCCGCGGGGAAGGCGGCGCCGGCGACCGTGGACCAGAACGGGGTGCAGATCCCCGAGGCGCTGCGCGGCGAGATGGCGGATTTCGTCATGTGGGACGCGAGGAGCCGCAAGCCCGTCGCCGTGAGCCGGGACCAGGTCGGCGACCGCTTCACGGCGGCCGGCATCGACCCCGCGCTCGAAGGCCGGTTCGAGGTGACGCTCGCGGACGGCACGACGGTGCAGGCCCGCACGGTGTTCGATCTCACGAGGCAGTACCTCGCCGACACGCTGGCGCCGGAGGCCGTGTCGCAGATCACGTGGGCGCCGGTGGACGCGATCGTCGGCCTCGCGCGGCAGATCGCGCGGAGCGGCGGCAAGACGCTCTTCGCCGTCGGGATGGGCCCGAACCAGTTCTTCAACAACGATCTCAAGGACCGCGCGATCTTCCTGGTCGCCGCGCTGACCGGCTCCATCGGACAGATGGGCGGGAACGTCGGCTCCTACGCCGGCAACTACCGTCTCAGCATGTTCTCCGGCACGCCGCGCTTCGCCACCGAGGACCCGTTCGACGTCCAGCTCGGCGCCTCGGGACCCGTGACCGTGAAGGGCTACGGCCGCTACGAGTCGCTCCACTACTATGCGGCCGGCGAGGTCATCCACCGCGAGGGCGGCAAGCAGTTCACGACCGGGGCGCATGTGCCCACGCCGACGAAGGCCATCTGGCTGTCGAACTCGAACTCGCAGATCGCGAACACGAAGTACCACTACAACGTCGTGTTCAACACGCTGCCGCGCCAGGAGTGCGTCGTCGTCAACGAGTGGTGGTGGTCGGGCTCGTGCGAGTACGCCGACATCGTGTACGGGGTCGACTCGTGGATGGAGTTCAAGTACCCGGACATGACCGCGTCGAACACCAATCCGTTCGTCCAGGTGTTCCCGCGCACACCGCTCCGGCGGACGTTCGGCACGGTCTCGGACCTGGACACGTATGCGGGCGTGGCCGCCGCGCTCGAGACGCTGACGGGCGACCAGCGGTTCAGCGAGTACTGGAAGTTCGTGCGCGACAACCGCGTGGAGGTGTACCTGCAGCGCATCGTCGACGCGAGCGCGACCGTGAAGGGCTACGACGTCCGCGACCTCGAGGCGCTCGCCGCGCAGGGCATCCCCGCGCTGATGAACACGCGCACCTACCCGCGGACGTTCGGCTGGGAGCAGGTGCACGAGTCCAAGCCCTGGTACACGAAGACCGGGCGGCTCGAGTTCTACCGTGGCGAGCCGGAGTTCGTGGAGGCGGGCGAGAACCTCGTCGTCCATCGCGAGCCGGTCGACTCGACGTTCTACGACCCGAACGCGATCGTCGCGCGGCCGCACCCCGCGATCCGGCCGAAGACCCCCGAGGACTACGGGTTCAAGCGCGACAAGCGCGACTGGTCGGCGCGACAGGGCCGCAACGTCGTCCTGTCGCCCGACGAGCTGCTCAGGAGCCAGCACCCCTTGATCCCGGCCGGCTACACGAGCGTGTTCCACACCCCGAAGTACCGGCACGGCTCGCACACCACGCCCATCGACACCGACATCATGTCGAACTTCTTCGGGCCGTTCGGCGACATGTACCGCCGCGACAAGCGCTCGCCGCACGTCGGCGAGGCGTACGTCGACATCAGCCCCGAGGACGGCCGTGCGATGGGCATCAACGACGGGGACTACGTGTGGGTCGACGGCGACCCCCAGGACAACCCGTTCAAGGGCTGGCAGGAGCCGGGTCGCCAGGCCGAGTATCACGTCGCGCGTCTGCTCTGCCGCGCCCGGTATTACCCCGGCACGCCGAAGGGGATCATGCGCATGTGGCACAACGGCTACATGGCCACGCCGGGCTCGGTGCGCGGTCACGAGACGCGGGCCGACGGTCTCGCGAAGAACCCGGAGACGAACTACCAGTCGTTCTTCCGGTACGGCTCGCACCAGTCGCTGACCCGCTCCTGGCTCAAGCCGACGCACCAGACCCAGACCCTGATCACGCGCAAGAACTTCACGCACGAGGTGATGAAGGGCTTCCAGGCGGACGTGCACTGCGTGACCGGCGCGCCGCGCGAGGCGATGTGCCGAGTGCTCAAGGCCGAGGACGGTGGCATCGGCGGCAAGGGGCTGTGGCGACCGGTCCAGCTCGGGCTGCGCCCCACGAACGAGCGTGCGTCGATGAAACAGTACCTGGCGGGCGGCTTCGTCGTCCGGAAGGCGTAGGAGGACCGAGACGTGGCCAAGGTCTACAACTGGCAACTCGGGCGCGAGATGGACTACCCGTACGAGTCCCGGCGTCCGGAGCGGCAGTTCGCGATGATCTTCGACACCAACAAGTGCATCGCCTGCCAGACGTGCACGGTCGCGTGCAAGACCACGTGGACGCCCGGCCGCGGGCAGGAATACATGTTCTGGAACAACGTCGAGACGAAGCCGTACGGGTACTACCCGCTCGGCTGGGACGTGAACATCCTCGAGAGGCTCGGCGTGCAGGACATGGACGGGCCCGTGTACAGGGGCAAGACGCTCTTCGACGCGGCGCCCGCCGGCGAGGTCATTCTCGGGTACCTGCCGGAAGACATCGACTACGCGCACCCGAACATCGGCGAGGACGACTCGGTCGGCGTGATGCCCCAGGGCGCGCACCTGACGACCCCGCACATGCAGTGGATGTTCTACCTGCCGCGCATCTGCAATCACTGCACGTACCCCGCGTGCCTGTCCGCGTGCCCGCGCCAGTCGATCTACAAGCGGAAGGAGGACGGCATCGTCCTTCTCGACCAGAGCCGGTGCCGCGGCTACCGCGAGTGCGTCAGGGCGTGTCCGTACAAGAAGGTCTACTTCAACGCGCAGACGCGCGTGAGCGAGAAGTGCATCGGCTGCTACCCCGCCGTCGAGGGCGGCCGGCAGACGCAGTGCACGACGACGTGCATCGGCAAGATCCGCCTCCAGGGCTTCATGAACGCGCCGGACAAGGTGAACGAGGACAATCCGCTCGACTACCTCGTCCTCGTCAAGAAGCTCGCGCTGCCGCTCTACCCGCAGTTCGGGCTGGAGCCGAACACGTACTACATCCCGCCGATCCACGTGCCGCCCGCGTATCTCAGACAGATGTTCGGCTGGGGCGTCGAGCAGGCGACCGCGCTCTATCGCAAGGCGCACGAGGACCGGAAGCTGCTCGGCGCGCTCACGCTGTTCGGCGCGACGCCCGAGATCTCGCACTCCTTCCGTGTCGACGGCGACTGGGTGTACGGCTACGACGGCAAGCAAGCGGAGATCGCGCGCGTGCCGATCAAGGAGCCCGTGGTCATCCGCGACGTCTACGACATCAAGCACAAGGCCTACCGCACGAACATCACGTAGCGGGGTGAGGAACCGATGGGCGAGAACTCCCGGAACCCGATGACGATGGTCCCCACCGTGACGCCGGCCTGGCGGAGCCCCGGAAAGGCGCTCGCCACGGCGCTCGCCGCGATCGTGCTCCTGACCGCGCCGGCGACGGCCCAGACGAAGCCGGCCGACACGAAGGCTGCGGCGGCCAGGTCCGGCGCGGCGGCCGGAGAGACGAAGCCGGCGCCGAGGAAGCCGTCGGCGAAGGCGGCGCAGCCGCCTCCCGCCACGACCCTCACGGCGGTGCGCGTCGCTGGCAGCGGCCCGATCAACGACGCCTTCGGCACGCACTGGGCGCGGGCGCGACCCGTGAAGGTCGCGATGATCCCGCAGACCGTGACGCTCCCGCACAACCCGCGGCCCGCGGTCACCGAGCTCGCCGTGCGGGCCGTGCACAACGGCGGCTGGATCGCGTTCCTGATCGAGTGGAAGGACGAGTCGCTCTCGAACAAGATCATCCTCGACAACTTCGGCGACCAGGTCGCCGTGCAGCTGCCGATCGACACGAAGGCGGCGCCGCCGTCACCGATGATGGGCAACGCCGGCGGCCGCGTGAACATCATGCAGTGGCGCGCGGCCTTCCAGCGCGATCTCGACCACGGGCCGCCGACGG
>JACPDG010000067.1 GCA_016184125.1 Candidatus Rokuibacteriota bacterium
AGTGTCGGCAGCTATACCGTTCTCTCTATTTAACGAGGGGAGAGAAACCTCGAGACGCAGCCTGGACCTCACTGATCCCCGTCGAAACCTGTCGCCCCCCCAATGGCGTGCGCCGGATCTCCCAGCGAGAAGACGCGGTGGCTAGAACTGGCCACGACGGCCGGCGCGCACGGCCCTGTCCATCTCGCGCCTGACCTCGCGCTCGCGGATCGCCGAGCGCTTGTCGTGTAACTTCTTCCCCCGCGCGAGCCCGAGCTCGAGCTTCGCGCGACCCTCCTTGAAGTATAAGCGAAGCGGCACGAGCGTCAATCCGCGCTCGGCCGTCTTCCCCGTCAGCCGCGCGATCTCGCGACGGTGCAGCAGCAGCTTCCGGTCGCGCTCGGGGTCGTGGTTCGCATCGGTCCCGTGGCTGTATGGACTCACGTGGCAGCCGATGAGCCACACCTCGTTGTTGCGGACCGTCGCGTACGAGTCCTTGAAGTTCACCTGGCCCTGGCGAAGCGACTTCACCTCGGTGCCGCGGAGCATCAGTCCCGCCTCGATCGTCTCCAGGATCTCGTAGTCGTGACGCGCGCGACGGTTCGTCGCGACGGTCTTGTTCTGCGTCTCCGAAGCTTGACTCACCATGTCCGAACAGTATTATGGATTGCTGCCGCGTGCCGAAGTGGCGGAATTGGCAGACGCGCTAGATTCAGGGTCTAGTGCCCGCAAGGGTGTCGGGGTTCGAGTCCCCGCTTCGGCACCATAAAAATCACGCCCGGTTGGCGTACACCCGCCCTCTCAAGCCCCAGCCCCCGCTCCGGCGGCGGTGGTTCTCCTCGCGGAAGAGGCCGACGACGGACACCGGGCTGCCGAACTTCGGGTCCCGGCCCTCCGCGCGAGCCCGGTTGAGTTCCCGGTTGAACAGGTTGCGCGGGAGCGCGAGGTGCCGATTCACCGATTCACTGTGGCCTTCGACCGTGGTCGCGCTCGTGGTGTATCGGATCACCGGCATTGGTGGCGGCCGGGAGTCGGCCTACGCTCGCTATCGTGGCGCTCCCCGATGACCGTGAAGCCGAACCCAGCGGGTACAGTCAGCCGCACGGGTATGAGCAGCTACTACTACCCGTGGCGCGCGCCGGCCCTCAGGACATCAACATGTCGTTGACAGCAGAGGGGGTCGCCGTGGTACAAGGCGACCAGTCCGCCGACATGAAGACGAGGACGCCGCGACGCGCAGCAAGGGCGAAACCCGAGCATCGCGCCGTCGGAGCCGACCCGCTCGACCGGCTCCTCTCAGAACACCTCCCGCAGCTCTACAAGCGCCCCCTGCCACAGACTGCGATCCCGAAGCTGGCGAAGGACCCGGCCGCCGTCCGGTCCATCGAGAAGCTGCTCAAGAAGATTCCGACGCGCCACGAGTTGTATCTCGGCGACGCGCGCGACATGGCGCGCCTCGAGGACGGGTCCGTGCACCTGGCGGTCACGTCGCCGCCCTACTGGACCCTCAAGGTCTACCCGTCGAACGACGCGCAGCTCGGCGGCGTGGTGGACTACGACACCTTCCTCAAGGAGCTGCACAAGGTCTGGCGCGAGTGCTTCCGCGTTCTCGTGCCCGGCGGCCGTCTGATCGTCGTCGTTGGTGACGTGTGCCTGTCGCGGCGGAAGCACGGCGCGCACATGGTGGTCCCGCTGCACGCCGCGATTCAGGAGGACTGCCGGCACATCGGCTTCCATAACCTCGCGCCGATCATCTGGCACAAGATCGCCAATGCGGCGTTCGAGGTCGAAAACGGCACGGCGTTCCTCGGGAAGCCCTACGAGCCGAACGCGGTCATCAAGAACGACATCGAGTTCATCCTGATGCAGCGGAAGCCCGGCGGCTACCGTCAGCCCTCCGACGCCGTGCGCCTCCTCAGCATGATCGGCGAGAAGCGGCATCGCCTCTGGTTCAACCAGATTCTTCGACTGCACGGCGCATCGACTCGACGGCACCCCGCACCCTACCCCGTCGAGCTGGTCGAGCGGCTCACCAGGATGTTCAGCTTCGTCAACGATACGGTCCTCGACCCGTTCTCTGGTACGGGGACGACGAGCGTCGCTGCGGCTCGGTGGGGCCGGCACAGCATCGGCTTCGAGATCGAGCCGACGTACCACCGCCTCGCGGTGGAGCGGCTGAACACCGTCATCCGTACCGAGAAGCTCAACGCCGTCGTACGCGACGACGCACGACAGTAGCACGTTGCGGCACGGGAACGGCCGACGGGCGAGATGACGAGCATCGACGCCCCGGCGGCTTTCGAGGAGTTTCTCGATTCGATCCTCGCCCCCGCGACGCTCAGTAACCCGTGGAGTCCACCGGACCTCTACGGCCCCGACTTTTCGCTGCTCGGGGGACTCCTTAGCATCCCGGTTCGGCAAGGTGCCGAGCAAGAGTCGGGACGCTTTGCCAAAGCGACGGACATGTGGGTCGCACACGAGCTACGGCGCGCCGGTTTTGATGAGGACGAAGTCTGGCCGAGGCGAGCGCGCCCGCGCGTGTTGCCACGGCCGCTTGTGCCCGTGGAGAAGGCGGTTCGTGCTGGACATCATCGGGTGCGTCCTCTCACGGACGCCTGTCACATACCACGTTCGCCCAAGAGAGTTGCGTGAGGGACGAGCCGTCCCGGTGCCCGAAGAAACACAGCAGGAGGGAGGCGAGGAACAACAGGCTCAAGGACCGCCCGCCTGAGGACGCGCGCTCACCGGGTCTGGAACTCGCGGCTCGAGATCCCGTACTGCTTCATCTTGACGTGGAGCGTCTTGTAGTCGGTGCGCAGGGTGCGCGCCGCTTCGGCCTTGTTGCCGCCGCTCGCCTGCAGCGCCTGCCGGATCGCGCGCTGCTCGGCGCCGCCGGCTGCGAGCTGTGCGATCTCACGCAGCGACAGGCCGTCCTCCGTGCCGGTCGGGCCCGATCGGCGTGTTGCCGCGCCTGTCGCCAGATGCTCGAGCTCGATCACGTCGCGGCACCGGATGGCGGCCTGGCGAATGACGTTGCGCAGCTCGCGCGCGTTGCCCGGCCATGCGTGCTGCAGCAGCCCTTCGACGGCCGCGTCTGACAGCCCGCGCACCGGGCGACGGAGCTCCATCGCCGCTTCGTCGAGGAAGCGGCGCGCGAGGTACACGATGTCCTCGCGCCGCTCGCGAAGCGCGGGCAGGACGATCGGATACTCGTTGAGCCGGTAGAAGAGGTCCTGGCGGAACCGGCCCGCGGTCATCTCGTCCTCGAGCATCACGTTGGACGCGGCGACGATGCGGACATCCACGGCCACCGGGCCGCGCGCGCCGAGCGGCTGGACGCGGCGCTCCTGGAGCACGCGGAGCAGCTTGACCTGCGTCGTCAGCGGCAGGTTGACGATCTCGTCGAGGAAGAGCGTGCCGCCGGCGGCGAGCTGGAAGTGACCGTCCTTGTGCCGGTCCGCGCCGGAGAACGCGCCTCGCTCGTAGCCGAACAGCTCGGACTCGATCAGCGTGTCCGGGATGGCCCCGCAGTCGAGCGCGACGAAGGGTCGATCGCGCCGGGCGCTCGCCTGGTGGATCGCGCGCGCGACGAGCTCCTTGCCCGTGCCGGTCTCGCCCTGGATCAGCACGGTCATGGTCGAATCCGCGACCTCCGCCACCTGCTGGATGACCCGGCGGATCTGGTCGCTCGAGCCCATCTGTTCGCGCAGGCTCGCGGCCTTGCCGACCTGCAAGCGCAGCTCGTCGACGTGCGCCAGCAGCCCGCGTCGCTCCATGGCACGTCGGATGACGAGCATGAGGTCCGCCGTCCGGCATGGCTTCGTGAGGTAGTCGTACGCCCCGAGCCGGATCGCCTGGACCGCCTTGGCCACGTCGTTCGACGCCGTCAGGATGATGACCGACACGAGAGGATCGATCCGCTTCAGCTCCGGGAGGGTGTCCATTCCGGAGACCCCGGGCATGTTGAGGTCGAGCAGGACCACCTGCGGCTGCTCGGCCTTGAGCTTGTCGAGCGCGGTGCTGCCGTCAGCGGCCTCGACCGCCTCGAGACCGTCGAGGGCGATCGTGTCGATCAGCATCGACCTCACATGCTCGTCGTCGTCCACCACCAGGACCTTGCCCATGGCGCAGGAGACAATTGCATCGCCGGATGGCCGACGTCAAGCAAGACTATGGCGCTGCCGCCATATCTCTGGCGGTCCCACCATGGCGGGCGCCCGCTTCGGGTGCTGTCCCGCTGCGCCTGCCAGCCTCGGCGTGCTGTATTTTTCGTCGTTCTCTTGCGTAGTTAGTGCTGCTGTCCGGGGCTCGGGTACCCGACCGTCGGCCCTGGCGTTGGGGTTGCTCCAGCACCAGGCATGACGCGGACATCGATCCAACCCACGCTGCGGAGGGCGGTCAGCGCCGAGGACGGAACGGCGCTGCCGATCGCGTTGATCGTCCTCGTCATCCTCACATCGCTGTCGATCGTCTTCACCTCCCTGGCCACCACCGAGCCCGTCCTCAGCCGCAACCACTCGATCGCCGCGCAGGCGCGGGGCTACGCCGAGTCCGCGATCGAGCGCGCCCTCTGGGCCTTGAACAACCCGACCAATGCCAAGGGACTCGCCGACCCCCTGCCGAACCCGGTCACGTCGCCGGATGAGAGCGTGAGGTACGACGGCAGCCAATTCGTGTCCGTCTCGCCAAACGGCGGCTTCACCGTCGCCGCGACCGGCACCGGGAACGAGCGCACGATCACCGCGGTCGGCTGGGCGCCGGACACCACCGGGCAACTGCGCGCCGCCAAGAAGATCCGGGCGACGCTGGCGCGACTCGGCTGGACCAACGCCAACCCGAACTGCGCGCTGTGCATCAAGGGCGTCCTGGACCTCGGCGGAAATGCCGAGATCAACGCTCTCGGGAACTACTGCGCGGGCTCGACGCCGCTCAGCGGCTCGCTGAGCACGGGAAACACGCCGGCGCCGACGGGCTCCGCGGAGGTCTACGGCCCGGGCGACACCGAGCCGAACGGCAGCGCCGACATCCTCAAGAATCGTCCCGACAGCGAGGTGAACTACTCGCTGACGACCGACGACCTCGAGCTCCTTCGCGCCATCGCCCAGGCGAACGGCACCTACTATCGCGGCGCCGTCGAGTTCAACAGCAGCAATCGCCTGCCCGACGCCGGCGGAGTGGTCTTCGTCGACACGACGACCGGCGCGGACCTGACGACCACGCCCTCGATGACGCCGACGAGCCAGATGGGCAACGTGACGATCACCGGCAACCAGACCTGGAGCGGGTGGCTGATCGCGATGGGGGACATCACCATCAGCGGCACCGTGAGCCTCACCGGCAGCATCTACGCGCGGAACGACTTCGTCTTCAGCGGCAACGGAACCATCACCGGAACCGTCACCGCGGAGAACATGCTCGGCACCACGCAGTCGTCCGTCGACTCGGTCGCCGCCGAGCTCGGCGGCAGCGCGCGGATCGCCTACCACTGCCAGGCCGCGAAGACCGGCGGCGGGACGGTCCAGGCCGGCTGGACCCTGAAGCCCGGGAGCTACCTCGAGGTCGACGGGATCAGCGGGACCTGATCGACCGTCGATCACATGGCGCGGCCGCGCGCGGCGGCGCCGGCGTCACTCCGCTCGCAGCTCGACGCTCTCGCCGCGCCGCGCGGCCTGCGCGGCGGCTTCGACGACCTGGAGGGCGCGCACGCCGTCCTCCGCGGTGACCGGACAGGCCGAACGCCCTGCGCACGCGTCGAGGAAGGCGGCCAGCTCCGCCCGGAGGGGCTCGACGCCGGTGGTCGCGAGCGTCTCCTTGCCCGCGTCCACCGCCTCCCAGCCGTGCGTGCCGCGCCGATGCTCGCCGGCATGCAGCGTCAGCGTGCCGGCGCCGTAGTCGGCGACGAGACTGCCGCGCTCGCCGACCACCACGCACTCGCGATGGGTGCCGGGGACGAAGTAGTTCGCCTCCACGACCGCGACGACGTCGCCGTAGTGGACGACCGTGAGCGACATGTCGTCCAGCCCTCGACCGAGCCAGTCGCGCTGCACCGCCGCGACGCGATCGGGCGACCGGTCGAGCACGAACGCCAGCAGGTCGAAGTAATGGATGGCGTCGGCGTGGGTGACGCCGACGTCGGTGCGGGGCCGCTTGAACCCCGAGAACCGCGCGGTCGCGAACCGGACGGAACCGATGCGGCCGGCGACGAGCGCGGCGCGAAGCGCGAGCGTGACCGGGTGGAACCGGAAGATGTGGCCGACCTGGAGCACGCGACCGGCTCGCGCGGCGCGCGCCGCGAGCCGCTGCGCGTCCTCGACGGTCACCGCGAGCGGCTTCTCCACGAAGCAGTGGCGCCCGACCTCGAGCGCGGCCCCGGCGACGTCGAGGTGCGTGTCCGCCGGCGTGACGACGTCGACGGCGTCGACGACGTCGAGCGCGGCGCGATGATCCGCCACGACGCGCGCGGGGTCGAGGCCGCGACTCACGGCCCACGCCCGGCGCTCGGCCGACACGTCGGCCGCCCACACGGTGACGCCGAGCTCAGCGAGCACGCGGAGGTGCTTCTCGCCCCAGCGGCCGAGGCCGACGAGCAGGACGCGCACGCGCGGCTTACTCGCGAACGAGACCGCCGCCGAGCTCCTCCGCGATCTCGTAGCGGAGGAGCCGGCGCTGCATCCAGCGCACGACGAGCAGGTCCGCGAACGCGACGAGCGCGCGGTTGAGGACCCCGTACTTCGACCGGCCGAGGCGGCGGGGGCGGTGGTGCACCGGGACCTCGATCACACGGTACCCGCGCATCCGGAGCAGCGTCGGCACGAACCGGTGAAACCCGCGGTACAGCTCGAGCCCGCGCAGGCACTCGCGACGCAGCGCCCGGAACGTGCAGCCGCTGTCGCGGATGGACTCGCCGGTGAGCGCGTTGCGCACCCGGTTGGCGATCCGCGAGGACACACGACGGATCCACGTGTCACCGGCGCCGCGGTCGACACGCCAGCCCGTCACGACGTCCCAGCGGTCGAGGTGACCGAGCAGGGTCGGGATGTCGCGGGGATCGTTCTGCAGGTCGGCGTCCATCGTCACGACCCAGCGCCCGCGCGCCGCCCTGAAGCCCGCATCCGTGGCCGCCGTCTCTCCGGCATTCGCCTTCAGCCGCACGAGCCGGACCCGCGCGTCGGACTCCCGAAAGCCACGGACGACCTCGGCGCTGCGGTCGCGACTGCCGTCGTCGACGAAGAGGACTTCCCAGGTCATTGCGAGCGTGTCGAGCACGCCGCGCAGCTCGGGCCAGAGGAGCGGAAGGCTCGCCTCCTCGTTGTAGACGGGAATGACGATGGAGAGCCCTGGTGTGGCAGCCGCACGATCGGGCGGAGCGCTCGCGCCCGCAGCCGCGGCGCCGCTCACAGACGGAACCTGCGCCGGTACACTTCCTCGCGCGTCTTGCGGTAGAGGACTTCCCACTCGCCGCTGCCTTCCGGCCCCAGACGCGCGTACGTCCCGAGGATCTTGCGGACCTCGCCGTCGATGGATTCCTCGAGCTTCGTCTCCTCCGCGAGCGCGCGGATGACCTCGGAGCGCACGTCGTCGGGCGCCTTCATGACAACGCCCTCGGTGGAGCCCAGCTCCTTCACGATCAGATCGGCCAGGTGGAAGATGCGCTCGCGGCTCAGGCGCATCAGAGGGTGAACCCCCGGTCGCGCGCGAGCTTCTCCTTCACCTTGCCGAGGAGCCGCCGGTAGTCGGCCGCGGACTCCTTGATCGCCTTGGCGTGCTCGAGGAGGAGGCGACGGGCATCGGCGTCGAGGCGTTCTTCCGCGACGAAGTCGTCGACGAGGACGTGGCGCACGGCGGCGCGTGCGGCCGTCTCGTCCCGGATGTCCACCACCTTCTTCGCCGCGAGGCGCTTGACAATGGCCTGCGCCATCCGGTCTGCAGTCTCCTCGCGCCTGGACATACCGCGGTCAGGCTACACGTCCGCCTCTGAGGGTGTCAAGGAAGCGGCCGCCGCGCCGGCAGCGTGAAGAAGAACCGCGTGCCGCGCCCGGCCGTGCTCTCGACATCGACCGTTCCGCCGTGCGCCTCGACCAGCGCCTTGACCACCGCGAGCCCGATGCCGGTCCCTCGCGCCACCCGCGCGGTGCCCGGCGCTCGGTAGTAGGGCTCGAACACGCGCGCCAGAGCCTCCGGCGGGATCCCCGCGCCATGGTCGGCGACCGAGATCTCCACGCCATGATCGACCGCGCGCGCGGCGACGTGGATCTCGCCCGGCGGGGAATACTTGATCGCGTTCGTGACCAGGTTCTTGAGGACACGGTCGAGCGCGTCGGGGTCCGCGTCGACGTCCGGAAGCCCCGCGTCGCAGGCGAGCGTGAAGCGGTGCGCGGCGTCGTCGCGTACGAACAGCGCGACCGCGCTTTCGAGCGCGGCGTGGACCGTGACCGCCGAGCGCCGCAATGGCGGCTCGCCGCCCTGCTCGAGCCGCGACAGGTCCAGCAGGTCCTCCACCAGCCGGCCGAGCCGCTCGGTCTCGCGCTCGATGATCCGCGCGTACCGGTGCACGTCCTCGGGCGTGAAGCGCCGCGTGGCGAGGAGCTCGCTGAATCCGCGCAGCGCGGTGAGCGGCGTCCGGAGGTCGTGCGACGCGGTCGCGACGAACGCCGACTTGGCGCGGTCGATCGCCTCGAGCTCGCGGCGCGCCGCCGCGACGTGCGCGGCAAGCTCGGCGGCGAACCTCCGCTGTCGCGCGGCGAGCCGCGCGTTCTCGAGCGCGAGACCCAGCGACGCCCCGAGCGCGGCCAGCGCCGCGCGCTCGCCGGTGCCGATCTCTCCGGCGCGGGCGACCGCGAGCGCACCGGCGATCCCGTCGGACACGGTGATCGGCGACACGGCGAGCCGGCGCACGCGGGCGGTACCGCCGACGTCCGGAACGAAGGCGGGGACGCCCGACGTGACGACCGAGTGGACCGCGGGGTGTTCCAGCAGGCGTGGCGGGCCGGCCTGCCGCCGCTCGCCGGCATCCGACAGCACGATCCCGACCTCCCCGGCGAGACGGACGCCGAGCTCGTGGACGAGACGCTCGAGGACGGTGTCCGCCGGCGCCTCGGCCGCGACGATGCCCTGCACCGCGCGGAGGAGTCGATGCCGCTCGCGCTCGCGGTGCGCTGGCGCCTGCACACACGCCGGCGAGACAGCCCCAGCGAACCGCCGCCGTGGCCACGAGGATCAGGTACGCGTGGCGGACGCCGGCGTCCGGGCGGGCGCCATCGAGCCAGACGATCGCCGCAACGGCGGCTGCCGCGCCGCCGAGGGCGACCGTCCACCGCGCGTCATGCCGCATCGGCGCCGGATCCGCCGCTGCGCTCATTCCACCGGGAGCATCCGGTACGCGACGAAGACCGTCAGCGAGGCGACCAGGCCGGGGATCAGCGTCCCGAACCGCCAGAACAGCCAGGCGTTCCCGATCGCGAGCACGCCCGTGTAGAAGATGGTGCCGGCGATCATCTCGACGGCCTGGGGCAACAGCGGATCGACGAGGTAGCGCGCGACGGTCCCCGCGGTCGAGAGCGCGCACGCGGCCGCGAACGACCACCGCCGCTGCATCCGGTCGAAGAGCGCGCCCCGGAAGAAGCACTCGGTCGCGACGACCTGCACACCGGCGTCGTACGCGAGCGCCCGCATCGCGGGGAGAACGCCGCGCTCCAGCGGCTGGTATCCGTACGTGAGGCTTGCGGTCAGCAGCATGTGCGCGCCGAGGAACGCCCCGAGACCCGCGCCGAGCGCGACGACCCGCGGCGAGACTCGCGTGGCGAGCCCCAGGCCCGTGAGGCGGCCCGTCGCCACCAGCCTCCCGAGCCAGACGGGGATCACGAGATAGACGACGCCGCCGCTCGGATGCACTCCCGCAGCCGCCGCACCGAGGGCGATGAGCCCGACCGCGGTGAATGCATCACGCCGGGCGTCACCGCGACCAGCCGGCTCCGCCCAGCAGAGCGCCGTCGCGAGCATCAGGCCGTGGCCCGCGGTGACGGCGGCCGCGGCAGCGGCGGCGCTCGGCAATGCGCCGAGCTCACCGAGCGCGGCGCACGTTGCGAGGCCAGCGGCGAGCGCGCCGTTCAGCGCCCAGGGCGTTCCGGCAAGGAGCGGCGTGACCCCGCACGCGAGGCGTGCGGCACCGGGGGGCATCGGGTCAGAGCCCTGCGAGGAACGTGCGCACGACCTCGCGATCGAGCGTGCGGCCGGCCTCGGCTTCCAGCACGCGCACCGCCTCGAGCGGCTGCCGCGCCGGCCGATACGGACGGTCGGACGTGAGCGCATCCCAGACGTCTGCCACGGCGACGACGCGCGCGCCGAGCGGGATGGCCTCGGCACAGAGTCCATCGGGATACCCGGAACCGTCCCAGCGCTCGTGGTGGTGGCGAATCACCACGGCGCCGGCCGAGAAGAACTCGAGCGGCGCGACGATGTCGGCGCCGACGTGCGGATGCCGTCGCATGTGGGCCCACTCGTCCGCATCCAGCGGGCCGGTCTTGCACAGCACCCGCTCGGGCACGCCGATCTTGCCGATGTCGTGAAGGAGTCCGGCCTGTCCGATCACGTCGATGTCGCTCGACTCCATCCCGAGCCCGGCGGCGATCCGGCAGCTCCACCGGCTGACGCGCTCCGAGTGCCCTCGGGTGTACGGGTCCTTGGCCTCGAGCGCGTTCGCGAGGCCCAGGAGCGACTGGTAGATGCCCCGCTGGAGCTGCACGTAGAGACGGCGAACGTCCTCGGCATAGCGCAGCGCCTGCTGGTAGGCCAGACTGACCCGCCGGTACGCCGCGGACGTGTCTGCGGGCGGCGGCGTTACCGGGCGGGAAGCCACAGCACGGTCTGGGGAGCCAGCCGCTCGACCAGCGACAGCAGGCGAACCGGAGAGAAGGGCTTGGTGAGGTAGTGGTTGGCGCCCGCGTCGAGCCCGCGTGCGATGTCGTCCTTCTGTGCCGCGGCGGTGAGCATGACGATCATCGTGGTCGCGAACCGCGCATCCTGGCGCAGGCGCCGGCAGACCTCGAGCCCGCTCAGCTCCGGCATCTCGACGTCGAGGAACACGATGTCGGGCGCGAACGCCTCGGCCAGCGCCAGTGCAGCCGCGCCATCGTGCGCCTCGAGCACGCGCAGCCGGGGGTCCTCGAGGGTGACGCGGACCAGCTCGACCACGTGGGGCTCGTCGTCGGCGATCAGGACGGTCGGCATGCGATCTAAAGGTCGCAACCGCCGTGCCAGACACGACATCCCGTACGACGCCGACTTACCGGCCGTACACCGGTGCGCTGCTCAGCGCAGGGTGCTCAGTGCCTGCTCACCTGGGCAGCGGCTACTGTCCGCGCGCGGCGACCTGCAGGCGCGTCAGCGAGCGCGCGAGAGCGCAGGACGCGCGGACGTAGTCGATCTCCTCTTGCGTCCGGCCTCCGAGCCGGCGCTCCGCCCGCTCGCGTGCACGCTCGGCTCGTGCCCGGTCGATCTCGTCCGGGCGCTCGGCGGTGTCCGCGAGGACGATCACCTTGTCGTTGCGAACCTCCGCGAAGCCGCCGGAGACGGCCAGGTGACGTTCGTCGCGGCCCTGGCGGTACGTCAGCTCGCCGATCCCGAGCGTCGTGAGAAACGGGGCATGCCCGGGAAGCACGCCGAAGTACCCCTCGCTCCCGGGGACGACCACCTCGTCGACGGGCTCGGCGACGACCAGGCGCATCGGCGTCGCGACCTCGACGGTCAGCCGATCGGCCACTAGACTGCTGATGTGGGGGGCCCCGAAATGGCCCCCCACACCCCCCCACGCTCGGACCGCCCCGGGGGGTGCGCGGACGCACCCGCGGAACCCGTGGCGCTCCTCGATTTCTCCGACATGCTCTTACCCCATCTCCCGGAGCCGCTTGGCCTTCTCCACCGCCTCCGCGATGTCCCCGACCATGTAGAAGGCCTGCTCGGGCAGATCGTCGTGCCTGCCGTCGACGATCTCGCGGAAGCTCTTGATCGTGTCGCCGAGCTTCACGTAGCGGCCGGACTGCCCGGTGAACGCCTCGGCCACGAAGAACGGCTGCGAGAGGAACCGCTGGATCTTCCGGGCGCGCGCCACGGCCAGCTTGTCCTCGTCGGAGAGCTCCTCCATCCCGAGGATCGCGATGATGTCCTGCAGGTCGCGATAGCGCTGGAGGATCGACTGGACGGCCCGGGCCGTCTGGTAGTGCTCGTTGCCGAGGATCACGGGGTCCAGGATGCGGGACGTCGACGAGAGCGGGTCGACCGCGGGGTAGATGCCGAGCTCGGCGATCTGTCGCGAGAGCACGGTGGTCGCGTCGAGGTGCGCGAACGCCGTGGCCGGCGCCGGGTCCGTGATGTCGTCCGCCGGGACGTAGATCGCCTGGACGGACGTGATCGAGCCCTTCTTCGTCGACGTGATCCGCTCCTGCAGCGCGCCCATCTCCGTCGCGAGCGTCGGCTGGTACCCGACCGCGGACGGCATGCGGCCGAGCAGCGCGGAGACCTCGGAGCCGGCCTGCGTGAACCGGAAGATGTTGTCGATGAAGAGCAGGACGTCCTGCCCTTCCTCGTCGCGGAAGTACTCCGCCGCGGTCAGACCCGTGAGGCCGACGCGGAGGCGCGAGCCGGGCGGTTCCGTCATCTGCCCGAAGATCAGGGCCGTCTTCTCGATGACGCCCGATTCCTTCATCTCGTGATAGAGATCGTTCCCCTCGCGGGTCCGCTCCCCCACGCCGGCGAAGACGGAGATCCCGCCGTGCTGCTTCGCGATGTTGTTGATGAGCTCCATGACGATGACGGTCTTGCCGACGCCCGCGCCGCCGAAGAGCCCGGTCTTGCCGCCCTTCGTGTACGGCGCGAGCAGGTCCACGACCTTGATGCCGGTCTCGAACATCTCGACCTCCGTCGACTGCTCCTCGAAGGCCGGCGCCGGGCGGTGAATCGGGTAGAACTTCTTCGCGTGGATCGCGGGCCCCTTGTCGACGGGCTCGCCGATGATGTTCAGGATGCGACCGAGGGTCTCCTTGCCGACGGGGATCGAGATCGGCGCCCCGGTGTCCGCCACGGTCATGCCGCGCGTGAGCCCGTCGGTCGCCGCCATGGCGACGGTGCGGACCTGGCTCTCGCCGAGGTGCTGCGCGACCTCGAGCACGAGCTTCTGCGAGTAGGAGAAGATGTCCTTGTTCTCGATGCCCTCGACCTCGAGGGCGTTGTAGATCGCCGGCAGCCGTCCTGGCTCGAACTCCACGTCCACGACCGGCCCGATGACCTGCACGATCTTCCCCTGACTCATGCCTCCGCTCCTTGCTTGAGCGCTTCGGCACCGCCGACGATGTCGAGCAGCTCCTTCGTGATCTTCTCCTGGCGGGCCTTGTTGTACTGGACGGTGAGGACGCCGATCATCTCCTTGGCGTTCTTCGTCGCGGCCTCCATCGCCGTCATGCGCGCGCCGTACTCGCCGGCGAGCGACTCCATCAGCGCACGGTACACCTGCATGCGGACGTGCCGGGGCAGGAGGTCGCCGAGGATCGCCTCGGGGCTCGGTTCGTAGATGTAATCGACCGTCTCGGTCGCGGCCGCGCGACCCTCGGGCGCGGCCTCGCGCCCCCCGGGTGGGGCCGCGTGCCCCGCGGCCGCGTGGCCGTCGCTCTCCCCGCTCGGGATCGGCAGGAGCTGCTGCCTGACCGGCCGTTGCACCGCGACCGAGCGGAACTCGTTGTAGACGAGGTGGACCTCGTCGACCTGGCCGTCGAGGTAGCGCTGCATGAAGTAGTCGGCGAGCTCGGCGGCGTGCGTGAACCCGAGCCGGTCCCAGAACCCGACCATGTCGCGGTCGATCGGCCACTGGCGGCGCCGGTAGAAGTCGCGCGCCTTGCGTCCGACGGCGACGAGCGTCACCTCCCTGGTGTTCGACTCGCGGATGAACTCGAGCGCCCGCCGGATGATGTTCGAGTTGAACGCGCCCGCCAGACCCCGGTCGGCGGTGATGATCACGACCTGCCGCCGCGGCCCCTCGCGCTGGGCGAGGAGCGGGTGCGCGGCGTCGTCGTCGGCCCCGCTCACGAGGTGGCCGAGCAGCTCGGCCATCTTGTTCGCGTACGGGCGCGCCGACAGGATCCGCTCCTGCGCGCGGCGCAGCTTGGCCGCGGCCACGAGCTTCATCGCCCGCGTGATCTTCTGCGTCGACTCGACGGAGCGGATCCGCCGGCGGATGTCACGAAGGGTCGCCATGGTGGACTCCGCGCTCCGCTACGCGGCCTTGATGCCCTGGGTCGCAAGGAACTCGGCCTTCGCCTCGTTGACCGCCTTCGTCAGGCGCTCGTGCAGCTCCGGCGACAGCTCCTTCTTGGTCCGGATCTCGCCGAGCAGCTCCGCCTGCCGGCGCTCGAGCCAGCCGGAGAAGTGCTCTTCGAACCCGGGGATCGCGTCGACCGGCACGTCGTCGAGCAGCCCCTGCGTGCCGGCGAAGATGATCGCGACCTGCTTCTCGACGACGATCGGCTGGTACTGGCCCTGCTTGAGGATCTCCACCATCCGCTGCCCGCGCGCGAGCTGCATCTGGGTGGCGCGGTCGAGGTCGGAGCCGAACTGCGCGAACGCGGCGAGCTCGCGGTACTGCGCGAGGTCGAGCCGGAGCTTGCCGGCGACCTGCCGCATCGCCCTGACCTGCGCGGAGCCGCCGACCCGCGAGACGGACAGGCCGACGTTCACGGCCGGCCGGATGCCGCCGTAGAAGAGGTCGGACTCGAGGTAGATCTGGCCGTCCGTGATCGAGATCACGTTCGTCGGGATGTACGCCGAGACGTCGCCGAGCTGGGTCTCGATGATGGGCAGCGCCGTGAGCGAGCCGCCGCCGAGGTCGTCGTTGAGCTTGGCCGCGCGCTCGAGCAGGCGCGAGTGCAGGTAGAACACGTCGCCGGGATACGCCTCGCGCCCGGGCGGGCGGCGCAGCAGCAGCGAGAGCTGGCGGTACGCCGCCGCGTGCTTGGACAGGTCGTCGTAGATGCAGAGCGCGTGGCGCTTGCTGTCACGGAAGTACTCGCCCATCGTGACGCCGGCGTACGGGGCGATGTACTGGAGCGGCGCCGGCTCCGAGGCCGACGCGACGATGACCGTCGTGTACGCCATCGCGCCGTTCTCCTCCAGCACCTTCACGACCTGCGCGACGGTGGACCGCTTCTGTCCGACGGCGACGTAGAAGCAGTACACGTCCTGGCCCTTCTGGTTCAGGATCGTGTCGACCGCGATCGCGGTCTTGCCCGTGCCGCGGTCGCCGATGATGAGCTCGCGCTGCCCGCGGCCGATCGGGATCATGGCGTCGATGGCCTTGAGGCCGGTCTGGAGCGGCTCCTTCACGGAGCGCCGGTCGACGACGCCCGGCGCGTACCGCTCGATGGGCCGGAACTCCCTGGTGTCGATCGGCCCCTTGCCGTCGACGGGCTGGCCGAGCGCGTTGACGACGCGGCCGGTGAGCGCCTCGCCCACCGGCACCTGCGAGATCCGGTTCGTGCGCCGGACCTGGTCGCCTTCCTTGATCAGCGTGTCATCGCCGAGGAGCACCGCGCCGACCTGGTCCTGCTCGAGGTTGAGCACCATGCCGACCACGCCGTGCGGGAACGCGAGCAGCTCGCCGGCCATCGCCTTGTCGAGCCCGTAGATCCGCGCGATGCCGTCGCCGACCTCGATCACGCGGCCGACCTCCTGCAGATCGACCTCGGCCTCGTAGCCCGCGAGCTGGCGCTTGATGATCTCGCTGATCTCTGCCGCCTTGATCATCCGTGTCTCCCGGAGGGGGTCACACGCCCACCTCCTGTCCGAACCATGGTGCGTCTGACGCGGCGGCGGCGCCGCCGCACGAACCCGACTATCCGGCCGTGAGGCGCTCCCGCAGCCGGGCGAGCTGACCGTCGAGGCTTCCGTCCATCACGAGGCTGCCGATCTCCGCGACGAAGCCGCCGAGCAGCGCCGAGTCCACGGCTTCTTCGAGGATCACCTGCTTGCCGCCGAGCTCGCGCCCGAGGCGTGCGGCGAGGCGCACGCGCTCCTGCTCGGTGAGCGGCACGGCGGTTCTCACGCGCGCGCGGATACGCCCGCGGTCCGCATCGTGCAGCTCCCGATACGCCTCGGCGATCACCGAGAGGTGCTCGGCGCGGCGCTGCGCGACGACGAGCGCGAAGAAGTCGCGCGCGAGCGGTGACACGCCGGCGCCCGTCGCGAGCTCCACCGCCACCGCGCGTTTCTTGCCCGCCGCGATCCACGGCCGCGAGAAGAAGTCGCGCAGGTCCGGCGAGATCGTCACCAGTCCCGCCAGCGCGTGCAGCTGCTCGCCGATCGCCTGGGTCTGGGTGCGTTCCTTGGCCAGCTCGAACAGGGCCCGGGCGTACGACTTCGCCACCGCGCTGCCGCCCGTCATGCGCTCAGTTCCCGAGACGGCCGACGGCCTCGGCCACGATCCGGCGATGGTCCTCGTCGCGCAGGCTCTTGCGGATGAGCTTCTCGGCGACCGCGGTGGAGAGCTCCGCCACCTCGCGGCGGAGCGCGTCGCGCGCCTGCCGCACCTCGGCGCCCATCTGTGCGCGCGCGTCCTCGACGAGCCGGCGCGCCTGCGCCTGCGCCGCCTCCATCTGCTTGCGCGACTCCTCCGCGGCTTCGCGCAGCGCGTGGTCCCGGATCTGGGCGGCCTCCTGGTGCGCGGCGCGCAGTCGCGCGGCGTTCTCCTCCTGCTGCCGGGCCGCCTCGGCGCGCGCCGACTGCGCCTCCTCGAGCGAGCGCCTGATGGCCTCGGTGCGCTCGTTCATCTTCGCGACGAGCGGCTTGTAGAGCAGGCGGTGCAGGATCACCAGCAGGATGACGAAGTTCACGATCTGGACGAACAGCGACTTGTCGAGATTGATCAGCCCGCCGCCGCCGCTGTGGTCACCCCCCTCGGTCGCCGCGAGCACCAGCGCCGGAAGGAAGATGGCGAGCAGAGCGGCGCACACGATGCCGCCGAGCATCCAGCCAGAACGATGAGTCATCAGGAGGTCTCCGTGATGCAGCTGAGGGTTTGTGAAAACTATCACGCGATTTCGAGGGCTGTCAAGGCAACCTCCGCGCCGTTCAGCGGTCGATGACGCCTCCTCCGATGACCAGGTCGCCGCGGTAGAACACGATCGACTGACCGGGCGTCACGGCGCGCTGGGGCGTGTCGAACTCGACGCCGGCGCGGGCCCCGTCGATCGCCTGCATGAGCGCCGGGGCCGCGTCGTGCTGGTGCCGGATCTTGGCGTCGACGCGCATCGGCGCCGCCGGTGGATCGCACGCGATGAAGTTCACGTCGCGCGCGACGAGCGTCGTCCGTTCCAGCGCCCCGGCCTCGCCGACGGTGACGGTGTTGCGCTCGGGGTCGAGGTCGATGACGTAGAGCGCCCGGCCCGTCGACAGCCCGAGCCCGCGCTTCTGTCCGATCGTGTAGGCCGCGAGCCCGCGATGCGTCCCGACGACGCGCCCGGCGCGGTCGACGATCGGGCCCGGCGTGAACACGCCGGGCTGCCGGCGCGCGAGAAATCCGCGGTAGTCGTTGTCGGGAATGAAGCAGATCTCCTGGCTCTCGGGCTTGTCGGCGACCGGCAACCCGAGGCGGCGCGCGTGCTCGCGCACCTCGGGCTTCGTCAGGTGCCCGACCGGAAATCGCGCCGCCGCGAGCTGCTCCTGGCTGAGCGGCCACAGGAAATCCGACTGGTCCTTCCGCGCATCCGCGCCCTTGAACAGCAGGAGGCGGCCGGTCGCGACCTCGCGCGTGACCCGCGCGTAATGCCCCGTCGCGACCGCGCTGGCGTCCCACGCGGCCGCCCGCCGGAGCAGCGAGCCGAACTTCAGGTCGCGATTGCAGGCGACGCACGGCACCGGCGTCTCTCCGAGCCGGTAGCTCTCGACGAAGCGGTCGATCACGGCGCGGCCGAACTCGTCCTCGGTATTGAGCAGGTAGTAGGGGATACCGAGCCGCCGGGCGACGGCGCGCGCGTCGGCGACGGTCTCGGGCGAGCAGCAGCTCCCGAACCGTGCAGTCGCCTCCTCGGCGTCCTTCCACGGCCACACGCGCATCGTCACGCCGACGACGTCGTAGCCCTGCTCGACGAGCAGCGCCGCGGCGACGGACGAATCCACGCCGCCGCTCATTCCCACGACGATACGTTCTGCCACCACCACGGTCCCTCAGCGCGCCGTCAGCAACGCCGAGAGCCGCTCCAGCTCCTCGAGCGTCGCGTAGACGATCTCGATCCGGCCACGCTTCTCGTTCCCGGTGATCTTCACCCGCGTCATCAGCGCGTGCTGCAGCGACTCCTCGAGCGCGGCAAGCTCGGCGGAGCGCCGGCGGCCGGAGACGGGCGCCGGTCGTCGCGTCTGCACCGTCTCCTCGGTCGCGCGCACCGACCACGAGTGCGCGAGGATCTCCGCCCTCAGCGTCATCTGCTCCTCGGGCGTCGTCAACGCGAGGAGCGCGCGCGCGTGTCCCATCGTGAGCCGCCCGGCACGCAGGTCCTCCTGGATCACGAGCGGCAGCTTGAAGAGCCGCAGCGTGTTCGCGATCGAGCTGCGGTCCTTGCCGACCCGGCCGCCGAGCTCCTCCTGCGTCCAGCCGAACTCGGCCATCAGGCGCTGGTACGCCTCGGCCTCTTCCATCGGGTTCAGGTCCTCGCGCAGGAGGTTCTCGACGAGCGCGAGCTCCAGGCTCTCGACGTCGGTCGCGTCGCGGACGATCGCCGGGATCCTGTCCAGGCCCGCGTCGCGAGCCGCGCGCCACCGCCGCTCGCCGGCGATGAGCTGGTACCCCGAGCCCGCCCGGCGGACGACGACCGGCTGGATCACCCCGGATGCCTTGATGGAGCGTGCGAGCTCGGCCAGCGCGCCCGGCTCGAACGCCCTTCGCGGCTGCATCGGGCTCGGTTGGATGCGGTCGAGCGGGATCTCGGTGAGGGTCTCCCCCTTGTCCGGCGCAGGAGTGGTCGAGAGCAGGGCGTCGAGACCGCGGCCGAGCCCGCGCTTATGCATGGCCCAGGATCTCCCGGGTCAGCTCGAGGTACGCGACCGAGCCGCTCGAGCGGACGTCGTGCAGCATGACCGGCTTGCCATGACTCGGCGCTTCGGTGAGCCGGACGTTCCGCGGGATGACGGTCTCGAAGATCTGCCCGGGGAAGTGCCGCTTCACCTCGTCCCGGACCTGCAGCGTGAGGCTGGTCCGCCCGTCGAACATTGTCAAGACAATACCCTCTATCGCCAGTCGTGGGTTCAGTCGTTGCTTGACCAGATTCACCGTCCTGAGGAGGTGCGCGAGTCCCTCGAGCGCGTAGAACTCGCACTGGAGCGGTACCAGGACCGAGTCCGCCACTGTGAGCGCGTTGATCGTGAGCAGTCCGAGCGACGGGGGGCAGTCGACGATCACGAAGTCGTACTTCGACTGCAGCCTGGAGAGCGCGGCTTCAAGCCGGCGCTCGCGGTGATCCATCCCGACCAGCTCGATCTCCGCCCCGACGAGGTCGATGTCGGAGCAAAGCAGACGGAGGAAGGGCAGCGCCGTGGGTGAGATCGCCTTGTCGGGCGCCTCGCCTTCCACGAGCACGTGGTACACCGTCGGTGACAGGCCAGCCTTCTCGATGCCGAGCCCGGTCGTCGCATTACCCTGAGGATCGAGATCGACGATCAGGGTCTGCCGCTCGGCGAGGGCGAGGCCCGCCGCGAGGTTCACCGCGGTGGTGGTCTTCCCCACCCCGCCCTTCTGGTTCACGACCGAGATGATCTTCGGCTGCTTCACGGCCTTCTCATGGACAGCCAGCATATCGGATTATCGGGCGCGATGAAGCACCGTTGCTCGTCCTGCTCACGTTCCACGGGCAACACCACTATACGCATGCTGACCTACGTTCCACGGGGCACACTCCCGGGTTCTTCCACGGCCGAGTGGGCAGGGTGACCGCAGGTCATGACCACTGTGGCGAATCGGCGTCTCGAGCCGGGTGGTTTGGGGCCATGTCGGACTCCCGCCGATCTCAGAGCCCCGTGAACGAATCGCGTCATCGCAGCCCGTCCAGGGTTCCGCATGTGCGTCCGCGCACCACGGTGCGTCCGCGCACCACGGGTGCGTCCGCGCACCCCCCCCGGGACGGCTCCGAGCGCGTGGCCTGGGGGCATCGATAGTCCCCCAGCCCTCAGTCGTGGGGCCCAGCCGCAGCGGGCGTCCGGCGCCGCAAGAGAGACCGTGGTCCCAGTCCCGGGACGTTCACGACCAGTCTCTCCGCGCCGGACGGCACGTCGGTCGTCTCCGACGCACCGATCACGACGGTCCCCCCGGGCCTGACCAGCGCCTCGGCCACAGGCAGGAGCTCCGAGGCCGGACCGGCGCAACGCATGACCGCCGCGTCATACCGACCCGCCATGTCGCTCACCATTTCTTCCGCCCTCCGTCCGATGACCACGACATCGGACAAAGCCAGCTCCCGAACGACGGCCCTGAGAAAGCTCGCCCGCCGCTCGCGCGCCTCGATCATGGTCAACCGCATGCCGGGAGACACGATCCTGATCGGCACCCCTGGTATCCCGGCGCCGGAGCCGATATCCACGAGATCCGACGCGCCTTCCGGGAGGGCGTGAACGAACGCCAGGCTATCCAGGACCAGGTTCGTGACCATCCAGCGGGCGTCGACCGAGCCGACGAGCCGGTGCACCCGTTGCCACTTCTGAACTAAATCCAGGTACTTGCAGAAGAGCTCGACCTCGCGCTCCACGAGCGCCCTCCCGAGAACGGTCGCCGCCCCCGGCGCGAGCAGCGCGCGCCAGCCCTGCGACGTCCCGCGTTCACTTGCCAACGCAGAAGGTCGAGAAGATCCGGTCGAGCACGTCGTCCCGCGGCTCGACACCGAGCAGCTCCCCTGTGAGCCCGAACGCACCGTGAAGGTCCACCAGTCCGGCCTCCAGCGGCGCCTCCCGCAGTGTCCGGGTCGCCCGCGCAAGGGCGCGCTCCAGATCCTCCAGGCGCTCGAGCTGCCGGAGCGAGGCGACCAGGGCGCCCTCGTCACCGTCGGTACCGCTCCGGCTGGCGACGAACGACTCGAGCTCGACTAGCAGCGTGTCGAGTCCTGCTCCCGTCAGCGCCGACACGTGCACCGCGCCCGAGAGCGCCCCGACCGCCGGGTCGGCGGGCAGGTCCGCCTTCGCCAGCACGACTACCCGCGGCCGATGCGCCGTGTCGTCCAGGATGCTCCCGTCAGGCGCGACGCTCCGGTCGAGCACCACGATCACGGCATCGCTCTCCTCGAGCGCCTTCCGGCTCCGCCGCATTCCCTCGGCGTCGATCGCGTCTCGCGCGGTTCCGAGGCCCGCCGTGTCCAGCAGGCGCACCGGGACGCCGTCCACCGCGATCGTGGCCTCGACCACGTCGCGTGTCGTCCCGGGGGTCGCGGAGACGATGGCGCGGTCGGTGCCGACCAGCGCGTTCAGCAGCGACGACTTCCCGGCGTTCGGCGGGCCCACGATGGCAATGCTGAGCCCTTCGTGCACGAGCCGCCCCCGTCGCGCGCCGCTCACGAGGCGCTGGACCGCGCCCATGAGCGCATCGACCCGCGCTCCTGCCGCGCCGACGTCGAGCCCTACTCCGTCCTCGGGGAAGTCCAGCGTGACCTCGAGGCCGGCGATCAGGTCCAGGACATCCTCGCGGACCTGCTCCGCGACCCGTTTCAGGTCGCCACCCAGCGCGCGCGCCGCCAGCACCACTGCGCGATCCGTCCGAGCGCCGATGAGCAGCGCGACCGCTTCGGCTTTCGCGAGGTCGATCCGGCCGTTGAGGAATCCCCGACGGGTGAACTCTCCGGGCGCCGCGAGGCGCGCCCCGGCCTCCCGGAGCCGCTCGACGACCATCGCGAGCAGGCCGGGACTGCCGTGCGTGTGGATCTCCACCACGTCCTCGCCCGTGTACGACCGCGGCGCGTGCATCACGACGCAGAGCGCGTCGTCCAGCGCCTCGCCGCTGCCCGGATCGACGATCGCCACACGCCGTAGCTTGTGTGAGGCGAATGTTCCAAGGAGAGCGGGCGCCCGCACCACCCGGCCAGCGGCATTGATGGCGCCCGGGCCGCTCAGCCGCACGATCCCGACCGCGCTCGGCCCCGCCGCCGTCGCGATGCCGACGATCGTGTCCGGCGAGCCGGCGGAGGCCCCTGAATGAATCGCGTCATCGCGGGTCATCACGAGTTCCCCGGGTGCGTCCGCGCACCCCCCGGGACGGCTCCGAGCGCGGGGTTGGGGGGGCCATGTCGGGGCCCGGCCAAGCGCACTGTCGAGCACCGGCCCGGGTCCCCCGGGCCGGCTGCGAGCGCTGGGGGGTTTGGGGGGCGATGTCGGGGCCCCCCATGAGGTCGGATCAGGCGCGGCTTGCGTCCTTCACCTCCCGGACCGCCGACGTCTTCGGCCGGTTCATGTACCACTGCTGGAGGATCTGCAGGACGTTCGAGACGGTCCAGTACAGCACGAGCCCCGATGGCAGGCTCAGGAACATGAACGTGAACACGAACGGCATCACGAGCATCATCTTGGCCTGCCGCGGATCGCCCGCGACCGGCGTCATCTTCTGCTGGACGAACATCGTGACGCCCATGAGGACCGGCAGCACGTACGTCGGGTCCTGGGCCGCGAGATCGCAGATCCAGATGTCGACGCCGAACACCCGCCCGATGCAGAGGAAGCCCGCGCTCTGGAGCTCGACGGACACGGAGAGCGCCAGGTAGAGCGCGTAGAAGATCGGGACCTGGGCGACCATCGGCAGGCACCCGCCCATCGGGTTCACGCGGTGCTTGCGATAGAGGTCCATCATCTCGCGCTGCGCGCGCTGCGGGTCGCTCTTGTACTTCGCGCGCAGCGCGTTGACCTGCGGCTGCAGCGCCTGCATCGCCTTCATCGACCGCATGCTCTTGACCGTGAGTGGGTAGAAGAGCACCTTGCTCACGATCGTCACCAGGATGATCGCGATCCCGTAGTTGCCGACGAACCGGTACAGCCACTTCATGAGCAGCAGGATCGGGACGCCGAGCCACTCCATCGGCAACCCGCCGTAGCGCCGGGGCAGCGGGAACCCGCCGAAGTCGAGGGTGCCCTCGAGCCCGAGAGCCGCCAGCCGCTCGTACTCCTTCGGTCCGATGTACAGCTGCGCGCGCCCTTCCCATGCCGCCCCCGGGCCGATCGTCGGCATGGCCGTCAGCCCTACCGCGACCCGCCCCGCGGGCCCTGCCGCCACGTTCTTCCCGTTCTTCGCCTCGCCGCTCAGTGCGAGCTGCCAGCCGCCCGACCGCGGGACCAGTGCGGCCAGGTACCACACGCTTCCCAGCCCGATCCACTGCCCCTCGAACTGCTGCTCGGGGACGTTTCCCACCGTCTCCCTGCGCTGGACCTGTCCGCCCGCCGACCACACGAGCTCTGTTGGCCGCTGGCCGATGAACCTCTCCGGCGTACCGCCCCATTCCTGCCGGGACGACCACGGCAGCTCGACGCGCAGCGTCCGCGGCACCGTGCCAGGATTCTCGATCCGCACCACGGCGTCGACGACATAGCCGTCGGGATGGAAGCTCAGCGTGTGCCGAACCCGCACGCCGGCCTCCTCCCCAGTCAGGACGAGCTCCTTCGTCCCCACTCCGGGCTCGAGCGTCACGCCCTTCGCCGCCGGCGTCATCGCCACCGGCGCCGTCCCCTTCGCATCGCCCGCGCCGATCGCCAGGCCGCCACCGCCCTGTTCGCCGAGAACGACCATCGGCTTTTCACCGCGGTACTCGAGTGTCCACTCCTTGAGCTCGCCGCCTTCGCTGCTGAGTACTGCCCTGTACAGCGGCGCCGACACCCTCACCCGCTGCTCCGGAGGCCTTGGCTTCGGCGGGGTCGACTCCGCGGCCTCTGCACTGCCGGCCGGGCTGGATGCCCTCGGCGGTGCCTCCGTCGCTGGCGGCTTCGGCACAGACGGTTGCTCCGCCGGAGCCTGGGCCGGCGCCTTCGCCGCCTCCGGCGCCGTGGCCGGCGGAGGAGTAAAGTACTGCTCCTGGACCCACATGTAGGCCACGAGCAGCACCATGCTGAGCCCGAACGCGAGGATCGCGCGCTTTTCCATCGTCACGCCCGCCGCGCCTTGACGGGCGGCGGATCATACCCTCCCGGATGAAATGGGTGACACTTGAGGAGTCGCCGTATCGCCAGCCAGCCGCCGCGGCCCACGCCATGCTCGCCCATCGCCAGCCGCGCGTACTCCGAGCACGTCGGCGCGAACCGGCATGCCCGCGGCAGCCACGGCGACACCACCAGCTGATAGCCCCTGATCAGGAGGGTTGCGACCCGCGCTGTGCGTGTCATTCGCCCTGCCGCAGACCCGGGATCGCGCCCAGCGCCTGGCGCATCTCCCCCATCAACGTCTCGAACCCCACGGCCAGCGCTCCGGGCCGGCCCACGATCACCAGCGCGACCTTCCCCGGTGCGACGGCTCTCGTCGCCCGGTACGCCTCCCGCAGCCTCCGCTTCACGCGGTTGCGCTTCACCGCGCCACGGATGTGTCGACTCACGGCGAACCCGACTCTCCTCGGCGCATCCGACTCGCGCCAGAGGACGATGACGGAAGGTCGATCGACTCGCTTGCCTTGCTGGAAGAGCGCCTGGAAGTCAGCGGCCCTGGTCAGCCGCTCGTGCCGGGGGAACCGTCCTCTCAGACCGTCAGCCGTGTGCGCCCCTTTGCCCGTCGCCGTTTCAGCACCTTGCGCCCGCCCTGCGTCTTCATCCGCTCCCGAAAGCCGTGTGTCTTTGCCCGCCGGCGTCGGTTCGGCTGAAACGTCCGTTTCATCGATACGTTCTCCCTTCCGGTCGCTGAGCCACACGAGTGTAGGCATCCGCCGGGACCAAGTCAACCTTGCCACGCGTCTCGGCGCCGTGCTAACGTGCGCCATCCGGTCTTTCGATCCTGTGAGGTGTGTCTCCCGATGTGCGCGGTCCCGCGCGGAACTCCCCGCCGACAAAGGTTGAACGGCTATCCACATCTGTGGATAACCGTGTGTGTAACTCGGGAGCGGCCCCGTGCTCGATAGCCTCTGGTCCCGGATGCTCGAGACGCTCACGACCAAGCTCCCGCCGGCGATCGTGGAGTCGTGGCTCCGCCCCTGCCGCCTTCTCGCGATCGACGGCGATCATCTGCGCGTCGGCGCCCCGAATTCCTTCTCGAGGAACTGGCTCGCGCAGCATTATCAGGACGCGTTGCAGTCGGCCGCGCGTGACTGCCTCGGCGGCCAGCCCCGCGTCAGCCTCGTCGTCGACGAGAGCAACGCGGAGCCTGCCCCCGAACCCACCGCCCCCGGGGTCCCGCGTAGCGGCCAGCCCCGTGGCGTCGCGGGGCTCAACCCACGCTACATGTTCGACACCTTCGTCGTCGGCTCGTCCAACCAGTTCGCCCAGGCCGCTTGCCAGGCCGTCGCCGAGATGCCGTCGCGCGCGTACAATCCCCTCTTCATCTACGGTGGCGTCGGTCTCGGGAAGACGCACCTGCTCCACGCGGTCGGCCATCAGACCGCCCGCGTCTTTCCCGGGATGTCCGTCCTCTACATCTCCTCGGAGCGCTTCACGAACGAGCTCATCAACGCCATTCGCTACGACCGCATGGTGGAGTTCCGCGGCCGCTACCGCACGATGGATCTCCTCCTCATCGACGACATCCAGTTCATCTCCGGCAAGGAGCGCACCCAGGAGGAGTTCTTCCACACGTTCAACGACCTCTACGAGTCGCGCAAGCAGATCATCGTCTCGAGCGACTGCTCGCCGAAGGAGATCCCGGACATCGACGAGCGCCTGCGCTCCCGCTTCGAGTGGGGCCTCATCGCCGACATCCAGCCGCCCGACTTCGAGACCCGCGTCGCGATCCTGAAGAAGAAGGCGGCCGTCGACCGCGTCGTCCTGCCCGACGACGTCGCCTATCTGATCGCGAGCCGCATCCGCTCGAACATCCGCGAGCTCGAGGGTTCCCTCACCCGCATGATCGCCTTCTCCGGCTTCAGCGGCCGCGAGCTGTCCATCGATCTCGCGCAGGAAGTGCTCGGCGAGCTCTGGGGCGACCAGGAGAAGGTGATCACGATCGAACAGATCCAGAAGAAGGTCGGCGAGTTCTTCGGCGTGACGGTCACCGATCTCAAGGCGAAGACCCGCACCAAGGCGGTCGCGCTTCCGCGCCAGATCGCGATGTATCTCGCGCGCGAGCTCACGCACGCGTCGCTCGCCGAGGTCGGCCGGCACTTCGGCGGCAAGGACCACACCACGGTGCTGCACGCCGTGGACAAGATCGGCGCGCTCCTGCAAGAGGATCCCAAGCTCCGCAAGAGCGTCGACAGCGTTATCCACGCCATCAAGCTGTGATCCACCGCCGCCCACGCGCCATCCACAGCCTGTCTACGACGACAGGTCCCGGCGTCGCCCAGACCCGATCGCCCTTTCGCGGCCGTCCACACCATCCACAGCGCTCGACGACTCTTACGACTCCTATCCTCTTTCTTTCTTCCTGAACAACATCGGAGAACCGTATGGATGTCGTGCTCGACCGCGACGCGTTCCTCAGGGGCCTCCAGATGGTGCAGAACATCGTGGAGCCGCGGCAGACGTTGCCGATCCTCGCCAACGTGCTGCTCGACGCGTCGGAAGAGACGGTCACCGTGACCGCGACGGACCTCGATGTCGGCGCGCGCGTGTCGATCCCTGCGAAGGTCGCGACGCAGGGCTCGATCACGCTCTCGGCGCGCAAGCTCGGCGAGATCGTGAAGGAGCTTCCGGCGGCGGCGCTCGCGATGAGGGTCGGCGACAACGCCGGCGTGAGCCTCCGGTGCGGGCCGGTCTCCTACAAGCTGGTCGGCCTGGCGCCGGATGACTTCCCGCCCGTCGTGCCGGCGGCGCCGGCGTCGTGGATCACGCTCGAGGCCGGCACCCTTCGCGACATGCTCGCGCAGACGAGCTTCGCCGTCTCGCACGACGAGAGCCGCTACGCGCTGAACGGCATCCTCTTCGTCGTGCAGGACCAGGAGCTGCGACTCGTGGCGACCGACGGTCATCGTCTGGCGGTCGCGAAGACGGCGCTGACGCACCCGGCGGAGAACGCGACCGGCATCGTTCCACGGAAGGCGGTCCTCGAGATCACGCGCGTGCTCGGCGCGGGCGAGGAGATCCGCGTGGCGCTGACCGACAACCAGTTCGTCCTCGAGATGCCGAACTTCGTGATGACCGCGCGTCTCATCGAGGGCCAGTTCCCGAACTACGAGGCGGTCATCCCGAAAGCGCAGTCGGTCCGGCTGAACCTCGGCCGCGCTGCGCTGGCGAGCGCGCTGCGTCGCGTCGCCGTCATGGCCGAGGACCGCAACAAGCCGGTCAAGCTCGTCCTGATGCCGGGCGGCCTGCGGCTGACGGCCTCGAGCCAGGAGCTGGGCGAGGCCGAGGAAGTGCTCGAGATCGACTATGCGGGCGCCGAGTTCGCGATCGCCTTCAACTCGAAGTACGTGCTGGACGCCCTGGCGCCCCTCGACAAGGACGACGTGATGCTCGAGCTGAAGGACGGATTGAGCCCCGGAGTGGTCCGGAGCGGGTCCGACGAGTCGTATCGCTGTGTTATAATGCCTATGCGAATTTGACGAGGTTCTCGCGGCCGATCATGGGAGTCTCAGAGGGTGCATATCGGGTCGATTCAGCTAATCGAATTCCGTAATTACCGTACCCTCAGCTACACCCCGTCGCCACGGCTCAACCTCCTCACCGGCCCCAACGCCCAGGGCAAGACGAACCTCCTCGAGGCCCTCGCGTTTCTCCTGGTGGGCCGTTCGTTCCGGACGTCGCGCCTCGGTGACCTCGCCCGCTGGGGCGAGTCCTCGGCCGCGGTCAGTGGCGAGCTGCGCCGGCAGGACACGAGCCGCACGATCCGGCGCACCGTGAGGATGCTGGAGGACTCGCGGTGGCAGGCGGCGGGAGAGAGTTGCCCGTGGGCACGCGTGATCGTCTTCGGGTGGCAGGATCTGTCCATCCTGACCGGCATGCCGGCCGCGCGCCGCGCGTTCATCGACGGCGTCGCCGGACGGATCTATCCGAGCCACCTGCCCGCGCTCGGCCGCTACCGTCAGGTCCTCGCGCGGCGCAACCTGCTGCTCCGCACCCGTCCCGGCGAGGCGGCGCTCGCTCCGTGGGACGAGCAGCTCGCGGCCGTCGGCACGGAGCTGATCGATCGCCGGCGGCGCGCGACCGCGATGCTCCAGACGGAGCTCGCGCGCATCTATCCCGCGGTGTCGGGCGAGCGGCACAAGACGGAGATCCGCTATCGCACCGAGCTCGGCGAAGCGACGGAACCGGCGGCGCTGCTCGCGGCCATCGCCCGCGTGCGGCGTGACGAGATCCGGCGCGGGCAGAGCCTCGTCGGTCCCCATCGCGACGATCTCGTCCTCGAGCTCGACGGCATCGATGCGCGCGTGTTCGGCTCGCGCGGGCAGCAGCGGCTGCTCGCGCTCTCGCTCCGGCTGGCGGAGGTGTTGCCGGTCCGCGAGGCTGCGGGAACGACCCCCGTGCTGCTGCTCGACGACGCCCTGAGCGAGCTGGACGGGACGGTACGCGGGCACGTGCTGAGAGAGATCCAGACGGCGGAGCAAGTGTTCCTGACGGCGCCGGAACCGCTCCGAGTCGAAGGCGCCGCACGATGGGACCTGAGAGCAGGAGGACTCTGCGCCGCATGAGCGCGACCTACACGGCAAGCGACATCAAGGTGCTCGAGGGTCTCGAGGCCGTCCGCAAGCGGCCCGCGATGTACATCGGGGACACGGCCTCGTACGGGCTTCACCACCTCGTGTACGAGGTCGTCGACAACGCGGTGGACGAGGCGCTCGCCGAGCAGTGCGACTCCATCAAGGTCATCCTGCACTCCGACGGATCGTGCTCGGTGGGCGACAACGGCCGCGGCATCCCGGTCGACCTGCACAAGGAGAGCGGGAAGTCGGCGGCCGAGGTGGTCCTCACGGTCCTGCACGCCGGCGGCAAGTTCGAGCACTCGGCGTACAAGGTGTCCGGGGGTCTGCACGGCGTCGGCGTGTCGGTCGTCAACGCGCTCAGCGAGTGGCTCGAGCTCGAGATCCGCCGCGAGGGCAAGGAGTGGACCCAGCGCTACGAGTACGGCGTGCCGACCGGACCGCTGGCGCCGACGGGCAGCACGAAGAAGACCGGCACGATCGTGAAGTTCAAGCCGGACGCGAAGATCTTCGAGGAGACGACCTTCTCGTTCGACACGCTCAGCAACCGCCTGCGCGAGCTCGCGTTCCTCAACCGCGGGCTCAAGATCGTCATCGAGGACGAGCGGGACGAGCGCAGCCACACGTTCCTCTACAAGGGTGGCATCGTCGAGTTCGTCAAGCACCTGAACCAGAACAAGACGCCGATCCATCCGAAGGTGCTCTTCTTCGAGGGTACGCGCGGCGACATCCAGGTCGAGGTCGCGCTCCAGTACAACGACGGCTACCAGGAAAGCGTGTTCAGCTTCGCGAACAACATCAACACGCGCGAGGGCGGCACGCACCTCACCGGGTTCCGCGCCGCGGTCACGAGCCGCATCGCCGCGTACGCCGAGGCGAACAACTTCCTCAAGGGCTTCAAGGGCGGCGTGTCGGGCGACGACGTGCGCGAGGGCCTCACCGCCGTCGTCTCGGTGCGCCTGCCGGAGCCCCAGTTCGAGGGCCAGACCAAGGGCAAGCTCGGCAACAGCGACATCAAGGGGCTCGTCCAGCAGATCGTCAACGACAAGCTCGCCGAGGCGTTCGAGGAAGATCCGACGACCGCGCGGAAGATCACCGACAAGTGCGTGCGCGCGGCCCAGGCGCGCGAGGCCGCGCGCAAGGCCCGCGAGCTCACGCGCAAGGGCGGGCGCGACGACGAGGGGCTCGCGGCGAAGCTCGCCGATTGCTCCGAGCGGGAGCCGCAGTACCGCGAGCTGTTCCTGGTCGAGGGTGACTCTGCCGGCGGCTCGGCCAAGCAGGGCCGCGACCGCCGGACGCAGGCGGTGCTGCCGCTGCGCGGCAAGATCATCAACTCGGAGAAGGCGCGCTACGACAAGGTCCTGTCCCACAACGAAATCCGGCTGCTCATCTCCGCGATGGGCACGGGGATCGGGACGGAGGAGTTCGATCTCGCCAAGCTCCGGTACCACAAGATCATCCTCATGACGGACGCCGACGTCGACGGCGCCCACATCCGGACGCTGCTCCTGACGTTCTTCTTCCGCCACATGAACGTGATCATCGAGGGCGGCCACCTCTTCATCGCGCAGCCGCCGCTCTTCAAGGTCAAGAAGGGCCGCGTCGAGAAGTACCTGATGTCCGAGCGCGAGTTCGAGGACTTCTTCCTCGGCGCGTGGGTCGAGTCCGCCAGCCTCGGGGTGCCCGGCACGAAGGCGCCGATCACCGGCGGGCCCCTGCACGAGCTCCTGCGCGCGGTGTCCGAGTACCGCGCGCTGTTCGGGAAGCTGACGAGGCGCGGCGTGCCCCCGCCGGTGATGGAGGAGCTGCTGCGCCGGAAGTTCCGCGGATCGAAGCGGGGCGTCGGCCACGCCGAGATCGGCCAGGAGATCGTGGACGCCGTGGCCGCGGTGAACGGCTGCACCGTGGACGTGCAGCCCGGTGACAACGGCGGCGGGCACACGGTGACGATCGCCGGTCCGCCCACCGTGTCGTTCAACACGGATCTCTTCAAGTCGCCGGACTACGGCACGCTCGTCGACCTCTGGGAGAAGCTCGCGCCGGCGGCCAAGGGGCCGACCACGATCCTGGACGAGCACGGCAAGGAGACGCCGGTGAAGGGGCTCGAGCAGCTCTGGAAGACGGCGCTCGAGAGGTCCCGGGCCGGCGCGTCGTTCCAGCGCTACAAGGGCCTCGGCGAGATGAACCCCGAGCAGCTCTGGGAGACCACGATGAACCCGGAGACCCGGACGCTGCTCAAGGTCACGATGGACGACGCGGTCGGCGCCGACGAGATGTTCACGGTGCTCATGGGCGACGCGGTGGAGCCGCGGCGCGCCTTCATCGAGAAGCACGCCCTCGATGTCGCCAACCTGGACGTGTAGCACGCGAACGATCTGACGGCCCGCTAGGAGAGTCATGCCGAACGAGCGACAGGTGCCGGTCCCGATCGAAGAGGAGATGCGGAAGTCCTACCTGGACTACGCGATGTCCGTCATCGTCGGCCGCGCGCTGCCCGACGTCCGCGACGGGCTGAAGCCCGTCCACCGCCGCGTGCTCTACGCGATGCAGGAGATCGGGCTGGCGTGGAACCGGCCGTACAAGAAGTCGGCGCGCATCGTCGGCGAGGTGCTCGGCAAGTACCACCCGCACGGCGACTCCCCCGTGTACGAGGCGCTCGTCCGCATGGTCCAGGAGTTCTCGCTCCGGTATCCCCTCGTGGACGGGCAGGGCAACTACGGGTCCGTGGACGGCGATCCGCCGGCGGCGATGCGGTACACCGAGGCCCGCCTGGCGAAGATCGCCCACGAGATGCTCGCGGACATCGACAAGGGCACGGTCGACTTCGCGCCCAACTTCGACGAGTCGCTCCAGGAGCCGCTCGTCCTGCCGACGCGGATCCCGAATCTCCTGATCAACGGCTCGGCCGGCATCGCCGTCGGCATGGCGACGAACATCCCGCCGCACAACCTCACGGAGGTCGTCGACGGCCTCGTGCGACTCATCGACAACCCCGACGCGTCCGTCGAGGACCTGATGAAGATCGTCACGGGTCCCGACTTCCCGACGCGCGGGTACATCTGCGGCCGCAACGGCATCCGCGACGCGTATACGACGGGCCGGGGGACGATCACGCTGCGCGCGAAGGTTCACACGGAAGAGATGCGCGGCGCCCGCAAGGCGATCATCATCACCGAGCTGCCGTACCAGGTGAACAAGGCGAGCCTGATCGAGAAGATGTCCGAGCTCAGCCGCGAGAAGAAGGTCGCCGGCATCTCCGAGATCCGCGACGAGTCGAACCGCGAGGGCATCCGGGTCGTCATCGAGCTCGGCCGCGGCGAGCTGCCGGACATCGTCATCAACCAGCTCTACAAGCACACGCAGATGCAGACGACGTTCGGCATCATCATGCTGGCGCTCGTCGACCGCCGCCCGCAGGTCGTGAACCTCAAGCAGATGCTGGAGGCCTTCATCCGCTTCCGGCGCGACGTCGTCACGCGGCGCACGCGCTACGACCTCGCCAAGGCCGAGGAGCGGGCGCACATCCTCGCCGGGCTCCGGAAGGCGGTCGAGAACCTCGATCTCGTGATCCGCCTGATCCGCCAGGCCGAGAGCCCGGACGTCGCGCGCCAGTCGCTCATGTCGCAACTCGATCTCAGCGAGATCCAGGCGCGGGCGATCCTCGACATGCGCCTGCAGCGCCTCACCCAGCTCGAGCGCCACAAGCTCATCGAGGACCACGAGCAGACGCTCGCGCTGATCGAGGAGCTCAAGGGCATCCTCGCGTCCGACGTGAAGCTCATGGGGATCATCAAGCAGGAGCTGATCGCCATCAAGGAGGAGTACGGCGACGAGCGGCGCACGGAGATCCTCACCGAGACGACGGAGCTCACGATCGAGGACCTGCTCGCCGACGAGGAGATGGTCGTCACCATCACGCGCTCGGGCTACATCAAGCGCACGCACGTCGAGACCTACCGCAGCCAGCGGCGTGGCGGCAAGGGCGTGACCGGCATGGAGACGAAGGAAGAGGACATCGTCTCGGATCTCTTCGTCGCCTCCACGCACTCGTACCTGCTGTTCTTCACCAACCTCGGCAAGGTGCACTGGCTGAAGGTCCACGAGATCCCCGAGGGCGGCCGCGCCGCGAAGGGCAAGGCGATGGTCAACCTGCTGTCGCTCGGCGACAGCGAGCGGGTCGCGACGTGCGTCCCGGTGCGCGAGTTCGGCGCCGGCGGCTACGTGCTCTTCACCACGCGGCAGGGCAAGGTGAAGAAGACGGACCTCGAGGCCTACTCGCACCCGCGCGCGGGCGGCATCCAGGGCATCGGCCTCGAGCAGGGCGACGAGGTCATCGCGACGCATCGGACCGACGGCCGCCGCGAGGTCATGATCGCCACGAAGCTCGGCATGTCGATCCGCTTCTCCGAGGAGGAAGTGCGGCCGATGGGCCGTGGCGCCACCGGCGTGCGCGGCATCGAGCTCGAGGAGGGCGACGACGTCATCGCTGCCGACGTGGTGCAGGAAGGCGAGGGCCTGTCGATCCTCACCGTCACCGAGCGCGGGTACGGCAAGCGCACGCCCATCGAGGAGTACCGGGTCCAGGGCCGCAAGGGCAAGGGCGTCATCGACATCAAGACGGGCGGCCGCAACGGCCACGTCGTCGGTATGCTCCAGGTCCGCGAGAGCGACGACGTGCTCGTCGTCACCGCGCAGGGCGCGATCATCCGCATGCGCGTCCCCGACGTCTCGTCGCAGGGGCGCAATACGTGGGGTGTCCGGATCATCGACCTCGCCGCCGAGGACCGCGTGGCCTCCATCGCGCGCGTCGAGGCCGAGACGACCGGGCCGGCGCCGGTCCAGTAGCCCAAACGTGCTCGACCTCCGGCTGATCCGCGAGCGTCCGGAGGGGGTCGCGCGCGCGCTTGCGACCCGCGGCGGCGCGGAGGCCGATCGCGTGAAGCACGTGCTCGCGGCCGACGCCCGCCGGCGCGCGCGGGTCAAGGAAGCGGACGACCTCAAGGCCGAGCACAACCAAGCGTCGAAGGAGGCGGGCCGGCAGTATCGCGGGAACATTCCCGAGGACGTGCGCGAGGCGATGCGGGCCCGCTCGGACCGGATCAAGGCGCTCGACGACGAGATCCGCGGCATCGACGAGGAGATCGCGCAGCAGATGCTCGACATCCCGAACCTGCCGCATCCCTCGGTCCCGGTCGGCGCGTCGGAGGCCGACAACCCCGAAGTGCGGCGATGGGGCACGCCCCGCGACTTCACGTTCACCCCCAAGGCGCACGAGGAACTGGGCGAGGCGCTCGGGCTGCTCGACTTCGAGCGCGCGGCGAAGCTCGCGAAGTCGCGCTTCACGGTGCTGTGGGGGCCGGCGGCGCTGCTCGAGCGCGCGCTGAGCCAGTTCATGCTCGACCTCCACACACGGGAGCACGGCTACACGGAGGTGTGGACGCCGCATCTCGTGAGCGGCGACACGATGCTGCGCACCGGCCAGCTCCCGAAGTTCGAGGAGCAGCTCTTCAAGACCGTCGAGCCGGACGACAGCCGCACGCTCTACCTCATCCCGACCGCCGAGGTGCCGCTCACCGCCCTGCACGGCGGCGAGTTCCTCGCGGAGGCGACGCTGCCGCGGCGGTACGTGGCGTTCACGCCGTGCTACCGCCGCGAGGCGGGCACGTACGGCAAGGACATGAAGGGGATGATCCGGCAGCACCAGTTCGACAAGGTCGAGCTGGTGAAGGTGACGACGCCCGCGCAGTCGTACGACGAGCTCGAGTCGATGGTGAAGCACGCCGAGGAAGTGCTGCGGCGCCTCGACCTGCCGTACCGCGTGGTCGAGCTCTGCACCGCGGACATCGGCTTCAACGCCGCGAAGACGTACGACCTCGAGGTGTGGCTGCCGGGACAGGGGAAGTACCGCGAGATCTCGTCGTGCTCGAACTGCGAAGCGTTCCAGGCGCGTCGTGCCGAGATCCGCTACCGGCCGGCCGGCGGCGGACGTGCCGAGTTCTGTCACACGCTCAACGGGTCCGGCCTGGCGGTCGGGCGCACGCTGATCGCGGTGCTGGAGAACTACCAGGACGCGGACGGCAGCGTCACGATTCCGCAGGCCCTCCGCCCGTACATGGGCGGGCTCGAACGTCTCACGGCTCTCGCGCAGTGACCGGGATCGGGCGCTGGCCCGCGGCCGGCCTCGTCGTCGCGCTGCTGCCGGTCGTGTCGCTGCTGCTCGTCCTCGACCGGGCCGCCATGATCGACGACGCGCTCTTCCTCAAGGCGGCGAGCCAGATCTTCCGTGATCCCGCCCGGCCGTTCGACTTCCTCGTGAACTGGTACGGGTGGGAAGAACCGTTCTGGCACGTCTTCAAGAACCCACCCGGGCTGTCGTACTGGCTCGCGGCCTCCGACGCGCTGTTCGGCGAGCGCGAGGCGGCGCGTCACGCGTCGATGCTGCCCTTCACCATCGCGGCCGTGGTGGCCGCGGCCTGGCTCACCCGGCGGTTCGCGGGTGAGTGGCCATGGATCACCGCGGCCTGGGCAGCCTCGCCTGCGTTCCTCGTCTCGTCCGCGACGCTCATGGCGGACGTCCCCGCGCTCGCGTGCTCGCTCTGGGGCCTGGTGTTCTGGATTCGCGGCGCCGGCGAGGACACGACGTGGTCCCGGCGCCTCGGCGCCGGCCTGGCGGGACTCGCGGTGGTCGTGAAGTACACGGCCCTGCTCGGGATCGCGACGCTCCTCCTCTACTCGCTGCTCGTCGCCGGCGGCGCGCGCCGCCGCCGGCAGCTCGCCGATCTGTGGCCCGCAATGCTGGCGCCGTCCGCCTGGAGCCTGCTGACCCTCGCGACGCACGGCCGCAATCACATGATCGATGCCCTCACCGTCGGCGGCGGCGGGCTCGATCCGAACCCCGGGTGGTTCGCGCATCGAGCGATCGCGCTCCTGACGTTCATCGCGGGCACCAGCGTGTTCGCCGTGCTGGCCGTCGTGCCCGCGGTCCAGGTCCGCCGCCGGCTGACCCTCGCCGCCGTGGCGGCCGGTGTCGCAACCGCCGTGGCGCTCGCGACGCCACACGTCTGGTCACCGCGCGGCCTCGGCGGTGGCGCCGTCCCCGTCGCCGTCGTCCTCGCGACGATCGGCGCGCTCGTCCTGCTCCTGGCGTTTCGCGAAGGCCTCCGCAGCGGCGAGCCGGAATCGCGATTCCTCGTCGCGTGGGTCGCGCTCCACCTCGCGTACCTGTGGCTCTGGTCGTGGAGCGTCGCGGCCCGCTTCGTGCTGCCGCTGATGCTTCCGCTCGTGATCCTGCTCGCGCGATCGCTCGGCGCGCGCGCCGATGCGGCCGCCTCCCGCGCCCGCGCCGGGCTGTTCGGGGCCGCGGCCGGCGTGGCGCTCGCCGTCTCGGTCACGCTGCTCCTCGCCGACTCCGCCGTGGGCGACTTCTACCGGCGCGCCATTCCGATCGTGGTGAAGGCGCAGGCGGCGCGCGAGCGAGGGCGCGTGCATTTCGTCGGCGCCTGGGGCTTCCAGCACTACGCGGAGCGCGCGGGGCTCACGAAGCTCAACCGCGACGCGCCGGTGGTCGCGCGCGGGGATCTGGTGCTCCAGCCGTACTACGCGGCGAACCGCGACGTGCCGGCGGGCCTCGAGGACCGACTCGAGGAGCACGGGCGGCTGACGGGCCCGCGACCGCCGCTCGACGTGCACACGATGAACATCAACGTCGCGGCCGGATTCTACTCGAGCGCGTACGGGCCGCTGCCCTTCACGCGCGCGCGGCTGCCGCTCGAAGGCATCCTCGTCTGGCGGGTCAGGAAGTGATCACGGCGCGCCGGGCGCCGAGCGCGGAGGTCACCGCGAAGCGAACCGTCGCGCGGACGATTCGGGCGGAGTCGAGCACGGGGTCGAAATGCGACGGCGCGCCCGCGTAGATCGTGCGGATCGGCTGCTCGTCGATCTCGACGCGCCGCGCACAGGCCCACAGCAGGACCTCCATCTCGAAGTCGTAGCGCGCGCCGCGCAAGCGCACCAGCGCCGGCAGGAGCCCGCGCGGGATCGCGCGCAGCCCCGTCTGCGCGTCGCTCACGGACCGCCCGGTGATCAGCCGCAGCGCCCACCGGGCGCACGTGTTCCCGAGCCGATTGGAGACCGGCACGCCGGGGCCGAAGCGGCGCGAGCCGAGCACGAGCGTGTCGGGCCGAGCGCAGAGAACGCCCGCCACCGCGGCGATGTCCTCGACGGCGTGCTGGCCGTCCGCGTCGGCGGTGACGACGCCGATCGCGGCCGGGTGCACGGCCAGCACGTGCTGCATCGCGGTCCGCAGCGCCCGGCCCTTCCCCCGGTTCGTCGTGTGCGCGAGCACGGTGACGCCGGGAAGCGTCGAGACCGCGCGGAACACGTCCACGAACCCGGGACCGCTGCCGTCGTCCACGACGACGAGCGGCGCGGCCAGGCGCGCGCGCAGTCCGGTGGCCGTCGCGATGAGCGGCGCGCCGGGCTGGAACGCGGGGATCACGATCACCGGAGCCACGGCGCGGCGATGCTACCATCCCGCACCCGGCCAGGCGCCGTCCGGCGCCGCGGGTTCTCGGCGTTCGGCGGCGCCCCGGGTCCTCGCGTTTCCGCCGTTGCACTTCACGCCGTGTCTGCGTCATGCTGTCCGCGCCCGCGCGCAGGGAGGACCGTGCCGGATGGCTGCGCCGATCTCGGTGCGACGCGTACTGAAGATTCCCGCTTCCGAGTGGGACGACGCGGAATCGCGCGCACGCATCGAGGAGCAGCTGCGGCGTGAGGGCTACAAGCTCGTCGCGTTCCGCAGTATCGACCCGGACGCGTACGAGGTGACGGCGCTGCGGCGCGAGGGCGTCGGTACAGGCCGAGGAGCATCTGTCATGGATCGCCTCGTCTTCGTGGTCCACCAGGACCGCAAGGACCTGTACGAGAGGTTCCGGGTGCTTCTGGACTCCGAGCCCGGGGTGGAGGTGGTCCTCGAGCGGCGCCTTCGACAGCGCCGCCAGCGTGATGGCGCGCACGCGCACGAGCGGCGGCGCTGGGACCGCCGCGTCCGGCCGCTCGTCGACACCGAGGTCGCGGCGCGAGGGTGGACCGTCGTGCGGGTGTCGGACTAGGGAATGGGGGGCCCCGACATGGCCCCCCAGTCCCCCCCGCGTTCGCACACGGCCCGGGGAACCCGGGCCGCGGCTCGACTGCCCGCTCGGCCAGGCCCCGACATGGCCCCCGCCCCCCCCAACGCGCGGAGCGCCCCGGGCGGTGCGCGGACGCACCTGTGGAACCCGTGGCGCTCCTCGATTCGCCGTTTCTCCGACAGGCTCCTGGCCGCGGAGGCGGTGCTGGGCTCGGACCTCAACCGGCTGAGCGTGGAGCGCGAGCGCTGCCGGAACCGCGCGAGGCGGAGCGGAGACCGGCGGCGGCGACCACAAGGCCCGTCGCCGCGAGCGCGAGGGCCGCGGCCGGGACGAGGACGGTGAACGTCGCGGGGCCTGGCGCAGCCCGGCTCCGCACGATCGCCACGATCGGCTCGTAGGCCCAGTTCTCCCGGCGCGCGGGGTTGAGCCCGGCGCGGACCGCGACGACGATGAACGTCGTCCAGCCAGGCCGCGCGTCCTCTCGCCAGGCCGTGGCGACGCGCACCGATTCCGCTGACACGGACCGCGCGAGCGGCGCCGGAGCGCCGGCCCATTCGCCGTCCGCCACGAGGAAGCGAACCCCCGGCGGACCGCCGGGGAGCCGGGCGACGTAGACGTCCACGAGCCCGTCGTCGCCGCTGCCTGATCCCCGGGATCGCTCGCGGCCCTCACCGCCCGGCCGGCGTCGTGCCGCATCCGACTCGAGACGGAGCGACGGCCGATCCCCGACGGTCAGCGTAGGAGGCGAGAGCTGCAGCGCGAACGGCGAGGCGGGCAGCGGATCCGGCACGGTCCCCGTGCCGGCAGCGCCGCCCGCGCCCGGCATCCACCAGCCGAGCGGTCCGGAGACGGCGATCGCGAGCGCTGGAGCCCCGGCGCTGACCACGAGCGCAGCGGCCACGGCCACGCGCCGGTGCCGCTGCCACCGCTGCCCCGTACGCTGAGACGAGCCCAGGACGAGACAGACGAGGGTCACCCCCAGGGCGGCGACGGTCGCGCCGAGTCCGAGACGGACCGAGGCCGGCGCGTACGTGAACCGGACCACGTGCTGCCCGGCGGGAACGCGCACCGCGCGAAACGCGTGGTTCGCGCGCCAGGGGCGCGCCTCCGCGCCGTCGAGCGTGACCCTCCATCCGGGGAACCACGTGTCCGCGAGGACGAGCCAGCCAGCGACCGGCGCCTCGACCTGCACCGCGACGCGCTCCGGCTCGTCCTCCACGATGCGCGCGGCCCCCGACACGCGAGCATGAGGGGCCACCACGGACGGGCGGCCGCCATCGGTCTCCGGCGCGTCGCAGGCGGCGAGCAGCACCTCGCTCCGGAAGTCGACCCGGCCCTCATGCATCAGGCGGAGGGCGAGAGCGTCGGCGACACAGCCCCGCGCCCGCGCGACGAAGAATGCACGAGGCAGCGCGCGCTCGTTCCGGTAGACTCGCGCGTCCGGGCCGTCGTGCTCGAGCGCGAAGTGCGGGGCGGGTGGCGGCGCGCCGGCGGGCACGAGAACGCGGCGGATCGCGAGGAGGTCGAACACCGGCGACCCCGCCCCGGTCGTGACCGAGAGCGCACTGTTCCCGAACAGGCCGAGGTCGGCCGCGGGGCTCGCGACGCGCTCGATCAGGCGCGGCGTCAGGGCGTCGTAGCCTGCCACCTCGCGGAGCCCGTAGAGCGCGCCGAGGTTCTTCACGGCGCCGAGATCGACGCGCCCCGGGTCCCGCGCACTCGCCTCGACGAGGTGGCGGAGCGCCGGGGTCAGCGGGTAGAGCCACCGCACGTCGCTCACGGTGGGATGCGCGACCAGCATCGGCAGCGTGCTGGCCACCTGCACGATCGCGAGCCCGGCGATGTGCCGGCCCCGTCCTTCGCCGCGTGCAACCTCCCCGACACCGCGGCGAGCCGCGGCCACGACGTCGCCGGCGGCCCCGCGAAGCAGGAGCCAGACCGCAGCGCTGACGAGCGCGGCGAACGCCGCGTACTGCCAGACGATGGGCACGGAGAGGGGGTGCCGTGCGAGCCACGCGGCATCATCGGCGATCGACGCGAGCGCGAGCCACACCAGCACGAGCCCGGCGACGAGCACGGCGACGCGGCAGCGGGCGCGCGCCGGTGGCGCCGCCTCCCGGAGGGCGTCGATCGCGGTCGCCGCCAGCACGCCGAGCGCGAGCCCGAGGAGCGGCAGCACCCGCTGCGACCTGATCCACGTGAGCGGCGGGACGCCCGCGAGCGTCTCGCCCACGAACGGAAGCCGGTACACGCCGGCGAGAGCCATCACCGCCACCGCGAGCCAGAAGGGCGTGCCGTTGCGGCGCCAGCCGGCGATTGCCGCGACGGGAAGCAGGAGCCACGGGACGAGACCCACCGACGTCGCCGTCTCGTTGAAGTTCGAGTACCCCCAGTAGTCCGGCGCGCCGGGTCCGCCGTAGTACCACGGCATCAAGAGCGCGATGGCCGTCCGGCCGGGAGGAATGACGATCGGCGTCCACTGCCCCCGGTAGAAGAGGATGGAGCTCTCCTGGACGTACTCGACGAACGGCAGGATCTGGACGGTGGCGAGTGCGCCGCCGAGGACGAACCCCCCGCCCAGGCGGCCGAGGAAGACCGGCCATCGTCCCGTCGCCGGACCGCGCGTCACGCCCCACAGAGCAGCGGCCGCCACGCCGAGCGTCGCGAGTCGCGGATAGCCCGCGAGCGCCTCGAGCGCGACGGCGAGCGCGAGCACCGCGATCGGGCGAGGCCCGGGCCGCTGCCGCAGGCGCTCGACCGCGCCGAACACGAGTGGGAGCACGGCGATCGCGCTCGCGTACGACCATTGCAGCCAGACGACGAGGACGGCGCTCCCCTGGTACACGAGCGCGCCCATCAGCGCGGAGCCGGACGACGCGCGGAGCGCGCGCAGGAACCAGTACGCCGCGAGCCCCGCGAGCGACACCCGGGCGATCGTCCCGAGCCCGAGGGCCAGCGGCAGCGGCAGCACCCAGCCGAGCCACGTGAGCGGGAACAGCAGCGCCGCCTGCGCGTTCCCGAAGAACGGCGCGCCCGCGAACGCGTGCGCGTTCCAGAGCGGGAACCGGCCGGCGGCGATCTCCCCGGCAGCGTACGCCTGCCAGGGGTGGAACACGAACGTGACATCGAAGAGGAGCGGGTTCGCGGGAGCCGCGGCTCCCGGAGCCGCGAACGGCGGGTGCGATGTCAGGATGTCGACGGGAGCCAGGACGTTGCCGGGAAGGAGCGCGCGGCCGAGGACCGCGAACGGCAGCAGCGCGAGCGCGAGCGCGCACACGATGTCGGCGCGGCGCGCGGCTCCGCCAGCCGGCAGAGCGCGCGGAGCAGAGCGCATGGTCAGGCTCTACCCCGGCGGTGCCGCCGAGGGCTTTTGCGCCGTGAAGATCATCTCGCAGCCGCCGACGTACCGGCAGCCGAGGACGTGCCACCCGCCCTGCCGCAGCCGCGCGGACAGCTCGGCGTGCGTGAAGCGCGTGACGTGCTCCTGCGCGTACCCGCCGGGCACGACCTTGCCGTAGATCCACTCGATCACCCACCAGAGGACGCGTCCGTAGTCCGGCGTGCCGAGCACGAGGATGCCGCCGGGCCGCAGCACCCGCCACGCCTCGCGGAGGATGTCCGGCGTGTCCGGGACGTGCTCGATCACCTCGGAGTTGACGACGGCGTCGAACGTCTCGTCACGGAACGGCAGGCGCTCGCACGTGCCCCCCACGAGGCGCGCGCGGCGGTGTGCGAGCCACCGCAGCTTGGGCTCCGCGACGTCGAGGCCCACGGCGCCGGGCAGGTCCTGGATGATCCGGCTCGTGCCGCAGCCGGCGTCGAGGATCGCCGTCCGGCCCTTCACGGCGTCCAGCACGATCCGGTGCCGCGCTCGCTGCCAGTACCGCTGCGGCCAGATCGGGCTGTCGAACGCGCGGTGGTCGTAGTCCGCTGACCGCACCGAGTTCCGGAGGCGCCAGAGGCGGACCAGCGTCTTCAGGAGCGCCCAGCCGAACCTCACGAGCCGCGCGTGGGACCGCCCGGAGCCACGCGCCATGTACCGGAACGGGACCTCCTCGATCCGCCAGCCAGCCGCGTGGACCTCGATCAGCAGCTCCTCCAGCACGTCGAAGTCCCGCGACTCGCAGGTGACGGCGGCGAGCACGCGACGCCGGTACATCCGGAAGTTGCTCGAGAGGTCGTTGAGCGGCAGCGAGAGCGCCCGGCGGTAGACCCGGTTCAAGATGCGGCTCAGGAGTCGACGGAGCCAGCCCATGTCGGCGCAGCCGCCCGGGACGTAGCGTGAGGCGACGAGGACGTCCGCCTCCGCCCGGCGCTTCCAGAGCTCCTCGATGAAGACCGGCCGGTGCGAGAGGTCGGCGTCCATCGTCACCACGTAGCCGGCTGTCGTCGCCGCGAAGCCGTCGCGAAGCGCGGCGCCGAAGCCGGGCGTCCGCTGCACCACGACGCGGGCGCCGCGGCGCTCCGCCGCGTCCGCCGTGCCGTCCCGGGACCCGCCGTCCACGACGATCACCTCGCTCGGCACCCCGAGGCCGTCCAGCGTCTCGCGGAGCGCGGGCAGCAGAAGCTCCAGGTTCTCGCGCTCGTTGAGCGCGGGGATGACGACCGCGAGCGTCGTGATGTCGCCCGCCTTCGCCGACTCCGGCGTCGAGTAGAGCCGCACACACCCCTCAGGCGCCACGTGGCGCGAGCCGACGTTAGCGAGGTCGGTTGCCGGAGTCAAACCAAGGTGAAGCGAGGCTGAAGTTGTCGAACGCCGGTCCAGCGCGAGCCAGTAGGGCGATCCCACCTTGCGTCCGACCATCTGCGCTCGGCGGTCCCGCACCCGAGGCGCACTCGGCCCGCGTGCCGGATGGTGTATCGTAAATCCCCGCGATCATTCGCTCGGAGGGCTAGCCTCAACTGGCAAGGCAGTGGACTTGAAATCGAGCTGAGAAGCCAGGTGCTCTTGTCCAGCCGCGTCCTCCGTTGTCGCGATTTGGCCAAGTAATCCGAGGGGTTAGATGTCCGCCGACTGCCGCAAGCTCCAGCGCCCACGTGTGACTCAATACCATCCTAGGCGGCGTACAACTATCCCGAAACTATCCCGCTACACACCCGTTCCTCGCGGGTTCGACCAGAGTCGCTTAGCCGTGAAGTGAAGGCTCTGAATCCCGGACCTGCCAGCCGGCGTTACGGGGAGCCCGGCCAGCCGTGTCTCGTAAGTAGTAGTAGGGGATTTAGAGCAGGATCCTCCTCAGGCATAAGGGGCGCAGCCTGGTAGCGCACCTGCTTCGGGAGCGCGATGCCGCGGTGTCCTGTGCCGGCTAAATACTTCCCCAATCGTCCCTTTCCCTCGCTGTATTCGTCCCGATACATCCCGCGTTCTGCCGCCTCCGAGCGTCGAGGCGGCAACGGCCTGGTCGGGACGTAGACGTTCCGTCCATGGGACGCGGCGTCCAGCGCGGTCGCGAGCAGCCGGGCGAGTCTAGACGTGTTTCTGAAGCGTCACCCCGAGGGCAGGCAGGCCGCGCGGGTTCGTGCGCTCTTCGAGGACCACATTGCCGTGCAGCGTGAGAACGCGCCGCGAGTTGTCGCCCGATGGCCGCCGCGCTCGCGAGCCCGTCAACAGCAAGACGAGGAACTGAGGCGCTTCAACGAAACCACACGCTCCCACGCCGACTAATCAGCGGGTCCAAGGGGCGAGTCCTTGACGGCCCACCAATCTCGACGCGGGGTTAGCGGGCACCTTCCGAGGCGCCTCGCTGAACCCCCCCTGGCGCAACCCATGACGGGAATCCTCCGGCCGCCGCACATCTCATCGACATCCTGGCTATTCCCACTGTGGAAGGTCGTGCACGGAGCGCGACCCTCACAAAACCCCAGCGCTGCCATGCGCAGCCAAGACCTGGAGGTCAGATATGGTCACTGATCGTCTGCTCACCGAGATCGAACGGCAGAAGAAGTACCTCGGCCAGCTTCCCGACAAGTACGAGTTCCCGCTCTTCAACGGTCGCCGCGCCCTCGAGTCGCAGCGCCGGTCGGGCTACCGTCACACCGCGGCCGCGGCGCGGGAGATCGTCGACAATGCGATCGAGGCCGGCGCGACGCGGATCGACGTCATTCTGCAGCGGCCCGAGCGCCTGAAGGAGTACCAGCGGCAGGAGTCGGTCTCCGCGGTCGCGTTCGTCGACAACGGCTCCGGCATGCTGCCGCAGATGGCGCGCTTCGCGCTCTCGTGGGGCGGCGGCACGCATTTCGAGGACCCGGAGACGATCGGCAAGTTCGGGTTCGGTCTCCCGAACGCCTCGATCAACCAGACGCGGAGGGTCGAGGTCTACACGAAGACCGCCGACACGAAGAAGATCAACATGGCCTGGCTCGACATCAACAAGGTGAGCGAGCTCGACTACATCCGGGAAAAGGACGGCAAGCTGGCG